>NZ_JBFMHW010000018.1:0-149091 GCF_040754745.1 Pseudomonas sp. SB113 | reverse complement strand
GCTTCGCCGTTGACCGCGTCAATGGAACCGGTCACCGGTTTGGTCATCGCCGCGTCGGTGTAGAAGGTGCCATTGGTTGGCGTGCCGACAGTGAAGGATTTAACGTCCGTCGGACTGTCTACGTCGGTGGCGGACAGTTTGACCGCGATGCCTACGCTTGGATCTTCAGCACCGGTCGCAGCAGTGGCATCAGCCACCGGCGCATCGTTGACCGCAGTCACGGTGATGGTGCCGTTGGCTGGAGCCGAAGTCAGCGGGTTGCTGCCGTCAGCGTTGCCGCTGTCGGTCGCGGTGTAGGTGAAGTCCGCGGTGCCGTGGAAGTTCGCATTTGGCTTGAAGTACACCGTGGCTTCGCCATTGGTGGCATCAATAGCGCCCGTCACTGGCTTGGTCATGGCCGCGTCGGTGTAGAACGTGCCGTTGGTCGACGTGCCGACGGTGAACGATTTCACGTTCTCCACGCCATCGATATCAGTAGCCGAAAGTTTGACCTCAATGCCCTGGGCCGGATCTTCGGAACCGGTCGCGGTAGTGGCCATGGCTTCCGGTGCATCATTCACTGCAATCACATTGATCGGCAGAGTGATCGACTCGGATTTCGGATCAGCGGTGCCGTCCTGCGCAGTCGCAGTGACAGTCAGGTTCACCAGGCCGTTGGCGTTTTCCGCCGGGGTGAAGACCAGGGTGGCCTTGTTCCAGTCGCTGATGTCGACGCTTTGATTGCCAGCTGTCGCTGTGAAGGTGTGACCCGGCGTGCCATCGGTGATGATCGCGTTGAGCGGGACGCCACTGATTTCCAGCTTGAGCGTCTCGGAGCCATCCTTGTCGGTGGCGTAGGCGTCGATGGTCGACAGCTTGATCGCATGGTCTTCCAGGCCGGTGTTCAGCACCTGGGTGACGTTGATGTTATCCAGCACGCCGCCCAACGAGTTGTTTGTCTCGCCAGCCGGGGCTTTGAATTCGAGCTTGGCATCGCCGTCAGCGGTGACCGGCACGACGAAGGTGTAAGTCTTCATGCCAACGGTGGTGGTGTCCAGGGTGCCGACTTTGACGCCGCCCCAGAATACGTCGATCACCGAATTGTTCTCGGCACCCGCACGTGGCGAGTAGTCGACCGAGATGGTGTACGCCGTGCCGGCTTCCGCCTTGATGATGGTGTACAGGCTGGAGTCGTCGCCGGCGTTTTTCTCAAGCTCGATGACCTGGCTGTTGCCTGGGGTCTCTACGCCGTAGTTGCTGCTTTGGCCGATTTCGACTTGGCCGTCGACATTCCCCGTGAGCCACGGAGTGCTCGGGGTGCCATTGACGACCGGGTTGTTAGCATTACCTACCGCGACGTCGCCCCACGAACCATTGAGATTGGCGCCGTCGAAGTTGATCGAGGACACCACACCACCGCCAAGCAGGCCCAAGTGCGGGGTGTCGGTAACCGGCGCGATCGTGATGTCGGCTGTGGTTACGGTGCTCGATTTACCGCCGTTGTCGACCGCAGTAAAGGTCAGCTCGGTTTTGCCGCTCCAGTCGCCGGTCGGGGCGAAGTAAACCGCCGCCTTGCCGTCGGCACCCGCTGGCACCGAGTCGCCGACCTTGAGTTCAGTTTGCAGCGTGGCGTCGCTGTACAGCTTGCCGTTCTCCGGCAAGGTAGTAATGACAAAGCTGGAGACGGTACCGTCCACGTCCTTGCCGTCCAGCACGATCTTGGCCGTATGGTCTTCATCGGCGGTGGTGTTGTCGACTGATGCAATCGGCGCGTCGTTGAACAGGTCGATAGTGACCTTGCCGGTGGCGCTGCCGGTTTCCGGCGGTTCGCGATCCAGGTTGCCGCCGCCGACGTCAGTCACATCGATGGTGACGGTACGATCAGTGCCGACAGGATTATCGCCCGGGCTCTGGAAGGTGATGGCTTCAACCACCTTGACGAAGTCGGCGGCGCTGCTGCCGGTCGCCGAGTCGCTGGTGAGGGTGTAGACGATTTTCCCGTCAGCGGCGCTGCCGCTCTGGGTGATGGTGATGCCGGCAACGGCCAGGGCCTTGAGCACGTCGGTATTGCTGAGCACATCACCCGAAGCCAGGTGGTCGACGGTGACCACGACTTTGCTGAAGGTGGTGTTGTCGACGTCTTTGATGGTCAGGTTCTCGACCAGCGCGACCGCGTCTTTTTGTTCAGTGAACGTGGTGCTGTCGAACTTGACCTCAGGCGGATCGTTCACCGGAACCACGTGTACCACGGAGGTCACGGGTGCCGAATCCAACTGACCGTCGTTAACGGTGATGGTCAGGGTGCGATTAGCCGGGTCCGGGTTCTCGCTTTCGCTGGCGAAGTGCACCGAACGCAGGACTTCCTGGTATTCCGCCTTGGTGGCTTCACCAGACAGGGTCAGGATGCCAGTGGCTTTGTCGTAGCTGACTGCAATTTTGGTGTTGCTGACATCTGCGATCAGCACATCGTCTGCCAGGTGGTTGACGAGTGTGACTTTGGCGCTTTGCAGGGTGCTGTTGTCGACGTCGCTGACGGTCAAGGTCGCCGCCACGTAGCCGCCAGGCTTGCCTTCAATATAGGTGTCGCCGAATGCGTTGGTCGAAGCGTTGCCCAGCACAGGAGCGTCATTAACCGCAGTCACCGTGATGGTGCCGTTGGCTGGGGTCGAAGTCAGCGGGCTGCCGTTGTCAGTAAGACCGCCGTCGGTGGCGGTGTAGGTGAAGTTCGCGGTGCCGTTGAAGTTTTCGTTTGGTTTGAAGTAAACGGTCGCTTCGCCGTTGACCGCATCAATGGAACCGGTCACCGGTTTGGTCATGGCCGCGTCGGTGTAGAAGGTGCCATTGGTTGGCGTGCCGACGGTGAACGATTTCACGTCCGCCAGGCCATCTACGTCGGTGGCAGACAGCTTGACCGCGATGCCTACGCTTGGGTCTTCAGCACCGCTCGCCGTAGTGTCCGCAGCCACCGGCGCATCGTTGACCGCGGTCACGGTGATGGTGCCGTTGGCGGGAGCCGAAGTCAGCGGGCTGCCGTTGTCAGTAATACCGCCGTCGGTGGCGGTGTAGGTGAAGTTCGCGGTGCCGTTGAAGTTTTCGTTTGGTTTGAAGTAAACGGTCGCTTCGCCGTTGACCGCATCAATGGAACCGGTCACCGGTTTGGTCATCGCCGCATCGGTGTAGAACGTGCCGTTGGTAGGCGTGCCGACGGTGAACGATTTCACGTCCGCCACGCCATCTACGTCGGTGGCAGACAGCTTGACCGCGATGCCTACGCTTGGGTCTTCAGCACCGGTCGCGGTAGTGGCATCCGCCACCGGCGCGTCGTTGACCGGGGTTACGTTGATGGTGCCGTTGGCTGGGGTCGAAGTCAGCGGGTTGCTGCCGTCAACGTTGCCGCTGTCGGTGGCGGTGTAAGTGAAGTTCGCAGTGCCGTTGAAGTTTTCGTTTGGTTTGAAGTAAACGGTCGCTTCGCCGTTGACCGCATCAATGGAACCGGTCACCGGTTTGGTCATGGCCGCGTCGGTGTAGAAAGTGCCATTGGTTGGCGTGCCGACGGTGAACGATTTCACGTTCTCCACGCCATCGATATCAGTAGCCGAAAGTTTGACTTCAATGCCCTGGGCCGGATCTTCGGAACCGGTCGCAGTAGTGGCGATAGCTTCTGGCGCGTCGTTGACCGGAGTCACGGTGATGGTGCCGTTGGCAGGCGCAGAAGTCAGCGGATTGCTGCCGTCAGCATTACCGCTGTCGGTCGCGGTGTAGGTGAAGTCCGCAGTGCCGTTGAAGTTCGCATTTGGCTTGAAGTACACCGTGGCTTCGCCATTGGTGGCATCAATAGCGCCCGTCACGGGCTTGGTCATGGCCGCGTCGGTGTAGAACGTGCCGTTGGTCGGCGTGCCGACGGTGAACGATTTCACGTTCGCCAGGCCATCCACATCGGTCGCACTCAGTTTGACCGCAATGCCCTGGGCCGAATCTTCAGCCCCGCCAGCTTCAACGACCTCTGCCACCGGCGCGTCGTTAACCGGCGTCACCGTCACGTCCAGCGTGCTGCTCGAACCGGTATTGGTGGTGTAGCCGATCTGCGGCGCTTCACCGTTGAAATCCTTGGCCGGGTTAAACGCATACGCGCCATCCGCACCGATGGTGATGGAGCCGACACCTTCGATAAAGGCGACTTTGCCTGCGGCATACGTGTTGCCGTCGACGGTAAACGTCGCGACGGTCAGCACGTTGTCGATGTCGCTGTCATTGCTCAGTACGTTGCCAGTGGCGGCCTGATCCTCGACAACGGTGTTGGTGTCCGCGACCAGCACGCTCGGATCGTCGACAGCGACCACTGTGGTCGTGGCGGCTTCCGGGTTGATCGCCAGGTTTTCGTAGTTACCGCCGCTCGCACCGGTGATGGTGGCGCTGACGGTCAGGTCTTTGCCGTCGGCCAGGTTTGCCGGCGTATCGACGCTGACGGTGCCCGTGGTTTTACCGGCTTCGATGGTGATAGTGGTGTTGTTGGACAGCGTGATGGTGACGTCGGTCTGCGCGGCGTTGTTCACGGTCGCGGTGTAGACGATCTTGCCACCCTCATCCACCGATGCAGTCGCGGTCAGTGTGACGGTGGTGGTGTCGATGGTGTCGTTGACCTGCGTCACCGCCGGCGTCGGGTCGGTGGTGATGATCAGGTTGCCGCCGCCAGAGGTACCGGCAATGGTGGCGGAGATCGACGAGGCGTCCAGGTAAGGCGTGTCATTACCGGCAAACGTGACGTTCAGTACACCCGAGGTCTGGCCGGCGGCGATCACGACAGCGAGGCCGTTGGACAAGGTCACGGTCAGGTCGCTGGTCGGCGCCTGGGTGATAAACACCGTGTAGACCACAACACCACCGGCTTCGGTGATGGTTGGCGTGGCGGTCAGGGTGATGGTGACGTTGCGTGGGTCGACGCCGTTATTGTCGGCGCCCGTTTGAGTCGCGCCCCCGGCAGCACCGGCATTCAAGCCGGTCGTCGGGTAACCGATGGTGGGGTCAACCACGCCTGCGGTGGCTTCCAGCACAACAAAGCTGTGACCACCGCCGACGGAACCGCTGTCTGAGCCTGCAGCGGTTTGGCCGGCAGCAGTGGCTTCGAGGTCTTGGGTCGGGTCGGCGCCCGCAGCGATGGCTTGCTGCAGCTCGGCAACGGAGGGTGCGGCTTGAGCAGTGGCGGCGCTGAGGTCGGTCACCGAGTCAGGCGCGTTCGCGCTCCACTGACTGTCGCGACCCAGATCGAGAACACGGCCGTCGGCCAGCTCCAGAGACACGGCGCCTGCGGGGCCGGTATCGATCTGCTCACCTGCGAACAGGCGATCCCCTTCTACAAGCAGACGTCGAATCCCCTCAGGGGAAACCGCGAACACCTGACCGACAATGCTTTTGACGACCGCAACGCTGCTCATAAAAAGACTCTCCGTGTATTACCGTTCAGTGGTATCCATCATGGAGACCGGCCTCTTTCTCTTTGCCGATTCGATAGCTGGAGTACTTACATTCTGCGTGGTTATCTTGGCGTCAATAATTTGTTGTTTGGTTCAGCAAATTACTTTTCCGTCAAGGTATTGACCTATTTGGCGCCATCCTAAACAATCCGCAGTGTAATGTCACATTGATATTTAATCGGCCTCGCGACTTTCTGTTTGGACTCTCAGGTTCCCATGACAAGCAGTCACTTCGGTTGCCAATTCCAATGCAAGATTTCACGTTTGTTGCGTTTTTAAGGCAACCAACCCGGGGAAACATCTAAATGCGTTTGCACCTCTTTAAAGCCGTGCCGTTTGCTCTAGCCGCCAGCTTCGTACAGGCTCAAACCCTGCCGGAAGCGATGCAGGACGCAGTGAAAAACCACCCGGAGATCCAGGCAGCTATCAATGCGCGCATCGCTGCTGACTACCAAGTCAGAGAGGCCCAGGGCGGTTACCTGCCTAAAGTGGATTTGTTGGGCGGTTATGGCCGCGAAAGCTCCGACAACACCTCGACCCGCGCCGCCAGCAACAGCCATGATTGGAAAACCCTGAACCGCGGCGAGTCGACGATCCGCCTGCAACAAAATTTGTTCCAGGGCTTTGGCACTATTAATGAAGTCGGCCGCCAACAAGCCACCGCCAATTCCCGTGGGTATGCACTGCTCAATACGTCCGAGCGCACCGCACTGACGGTCGCCCAGGTTTATCTGGATGTCTTGACCCGTCGCGAGATGGTGCAACTGGCAGAAGAGAACCTGAAAAGCCATGAACGCATTTTTGATCAGATCAAACTGCGCACCAGCCGTGGCGTGGGAAGGATGGCGGACATGGACCAGGCCGAAGCCCGACTGGCTCAGGCGCAAAACAACCTGATCACCGAACAGACCAACCTGGCGGACGCCAACACCAACTTCCTCAGCGTGGTCGGCAAAGAGCCGGACCAGTTGGAAAAACCGATGGGCATTGTGACTGCCCTGCCGGCCAGCCTGGATGAAGCGCGCCACCAGATGATTGCGGACAGCCCGGTGCTGCGCTCTGCCGAATCGGATATCGCTGCCGCCGAAAAGCAGTACGAAGCCGCCAAGTCGACCTTCTACCCGCGCTTCGATGCGGTGCTGCAACGTTCCGCCAATAACAACATCGGCGGCGAAGAAGGCCATGACAATGGCTACTCCGCCATGCTGAACATGCAGTTCAACCTGTACAACGGCGGCAGCGACAAGGCCAGCCTGCAGTCCAAGGCCTCCCAGGCCACTCAGGCGCTGGACATCCGCAACAACGCCCTGCGTCAGTTGAACGAAGAGCTGGGCCTGGCGTGGAACGCCTACAACAATGCCAGCCAGCAGGTGCCGATCGCACAGCAATACGTGGACCGCAGCACCAAAGTGCGCACCTCTTACCAGCAGCAGTTCAGCCTGGGTGAGCGTACACTGCTCGACCTGCTCGACAGCGAGAACGAACTGTTCACCGCTCAGCAGCGTTTGGCACAGATCAAAAACCTCTATATCTACACCCAGTATCGAATCAAGGCCGACATGGGCCAACTGCTGAGAAGTCAGGGTGTGGTTGCCCCGATGGCATCAGTTGTGCAGAACGATATTAAACCGTCGGTAAACCTGCCAGGGATGAACTGATTCTTGACGGCGTTGGACCACACAACCGTTTAAGAGAGAGTCAGCTTGGATTCTGAAATAGGTTTGGCGCAACTCAACCATGACCCGCGCACTCAGCACGACGACCCGTTGCTGGATGGGTTGTTGGCTCTCTGCTCACTGCATTACAAGCCCGCCAGCCGGGCCATGCTGACCACCGGCCTGCCCCTGGCGGGGCAGCGCCTGAGCCCGGACCTGCTGCCGCGTGCAGCCGCACGGGCGGGTTTGCAGGGGCGTTTGCTGCAGCGCAAGCTGGAGCAGATCCCGTCCATCGCATTGCCGGCCTTGCTGCTATTAAAGGAAGGACGCAGTGCGGTGCTGTTGGGATGGGAAGGTGACACCGCCCGCCTGTTGCTCAGCGAAAGTGACGGCGGCGAAGTCCAGGTCACCCGTGAGGTGTTGAGTCAAGATTACAGCGGCCGGGTTTTCTTCGCCCAACCGCAGCATAAATTTGACATCACCAGCGGCACGCTGATCCCGCGCGCGCGCTCGTGGTTCAAAGACACCCTCAAGCGCTCGCGCTGGCTGTACGCCGACGCCATCGCCGCAAGCCTGGTGATCAACCTGATCGCCCTGGCCGCACCGTTGTTTGTGATGAACGTGTACGACCGCGTGGTGCCGAACCAGGCCACCGCCACCCTGTGGGTGCTGGCTATCGGTATTTGCGGCGCCTACCTGTTCGACTTGCTGCTCAAGAGCATGCGCAGCCTGTGCCTGGACCTTGCGGGCAAGAAAACCGACCTGATCATTTCCGCGACGCTGTTCGAGCGCATCGTGGGCATGTCGATGAAAATGCGCCCGGCGCGCGTCGGCAGCTACGCCTCCAACATCCACGAGTTTCAGGGGATGCGTGACTTCCTCACCTCCCTGACGCTCACCAGCCTGATCGATTTGCCTTTTACCCTGATCATCCTCGCGGTGATCGCGCTGCTGGGCGGCCATCTGGTCTGGATTCCCATCGTCGCCTTCCCGCTGGCCCTGGGTATAGGCCATTTCCTGCAAAAACCCCTGACCGCGACACTTGAGCGCACCATGGCCCTGGGTGCGGAGCGTCAGTCGAGCCTGATCGAAACCCTCGCCGGGCTGGACGCGGTAAAGGTCAACAACGCCGAAAGCGAACGCCAATACCAGTGGGAACAAACCATTGGCACCCTCAGCCGCCTGGAACTGCGGGTCAAGGTCTTGTCCGGCCTGGCGATGAACATCACGCTGCTGATCCAGCAAGTGGCCGGCGTGGCGATGATCATCTTCGGCGTGTACCAGATCATCGACGGCACCCTCAGCATGGGCGGCCTGGTGGCGTGCTACATGCTCAGCGGCCGCGCGCTTGGCCCGTTGGCCCAACTGTCGGGCCTGCTGACGCGCTACCAGCAAGCCAAGGTGACGATGGTCTCGGTGGACCAGATGATGGAGCTGCCGCAGGAACGCAACTTCGAAGAACGCCCACTCAGCCGCAAATCGCTGCAAGGTGCGATGACGTTCCGCGAGGTCGACTTTACCTACCCGAACCAGCAAACCCTGGCCCTGCGCGGCATCAACCTGAATGTTCGCCCTGGCGAGAAAATCGGCATCATCGGCCGCAGCGGCTCGGGCAAAAGCTCGCTGGCCAAGCTGCTGGTCGGTCTGTATCAGCCGGACTCCGGCTCGCTGCTGGTAGATGGCGTGGACATCCGCCAGATCGACGTCAGCGAACTGCGCCACAACATCGGCTATGTCGCCCAGGACATCCAACTGCTGGCCGGCACCTTGCGTGACAACCTGGTCTCCGGTGCGCGCTACGTGGACGATGAGATGGTGCTGCAAGCCGCGGAACTCGCCGGCGTGCATGAATTCGCCAGGCTGCACCCGCAAGGTTACGAACTGCAAGTGGGCGAGCGCGGGCAAAACCTCTCCGGAGGCCAGCGCCAGAACGTCGCCCTGGCCCGCGCGCTGCTGCTGAACCCGCCGATTCTGCTGCTCGACGAACCCACCAGCGCCATGGACAACACCGGTGAAGAACGCCTGAAACAGCGCTTGCAGTCGGTTATCGAAAACAAAACGGTGATTCTCGTCACCCACCGCGCTTCGCTGTTGAGCCTGGTCGACCGCCTGCTGGTGATCGACCGTGGCCAGATACTCGCAGACGGTCCAAAGGCGGCCGTTATGGAAGCGCTGAAAAAGGGGCAGATCAGTGTTGCTTAAGTCCGGCGCAGGCCGTTTGAAGGACGTCATCTTCCGCTATTTCAAGGGCAGCGCCTCGCTCGATGACCAGCCACTGCCCGAAGTCGAAAAGGCGCTGATCGACGACGCCCCCCGCATCGTGCGCCTGACCATCTGGGGCGTCATCGGCTTCTTCGTGTTCCTGCTGCTCTGGGCCCACTTCGCGATCATCGACGAAGTGACCAAAGGCGAAGGCAAGGCGATCCCCTCGTCGCGCATCCAGAAGATCCAGAACCTGGAAGGCGGCATCGTCGCGCAGATCTACGTGCATGAAGGGCAGATCGTCGAAGCCGGCGCGCCGCTGGTGCGCCTTGACGACACGCGCTTTGCGTCCAACGTCGGCGAAACCGAAGCCGACCGCGTGGCCATGGAACTGCGCGTGGAACGCCTGAGCGCCGAGGTCGACAATCGACCGCTGAACATCACCGATGCCGCACGCAAAGCCGTGCCCAACCAGGCCTCGAACGAAGAATCGCTGTACCTCAGCCGCCGCCAGCAACTGGCAGACGAAATTGGCGGGCTGCAACAGCAACTGCTGCAACGCCAGCAAGAGCTACGTGAATTCAGCTCCAAGCAGGACCAATACCGCAACAGCCTGAGCCTGCTGCGCCAGGAGATCGGCATGTCCGAACCGCTGGTACAGCAAGGCGCGATCTCGCCGGTAGAAGTGCTGCGCCTCAAACGCTCCGAGGTCGAAACCCGCGGCATGCTCGACGGCACAACCCTGGCCATCCCCCGCGCCCAGGCCGCCATCAACGAAGTGCAGCGCAAAATCGACGAGACCCGTGGCAAGTTTCGCAGCGAAGCCCTCGCCCAACTGAACGAAGCCCGCACCAACCTGAGCAAGGCCCAAGCCACCTCCAAAGGCCTGGAAGACCGCGTCAGCCGCACCATGGTCACCTCGCCCGTGCGCGGCATCGTCAAGCAGATGCTGGTCAACACCGTCGGCGGCGTAATCCAGCCCGGCAGCGACATGGCCGAAGTAGTGCCACTGGACGACACCCTGCTGGTAGAAGCGAAGATCCGTCCACAAGACATCGCCTTCCTGCACCCCGGCCAGGAAGCCATGATCAAATTCACCGCCTACGACTACACCATCTACGGTGGCCTCAAAGGCAAACTCGAGACAATCGGCGCCGACACCGTGATGGACGAAGAGAAGAAAAACACCTTCTACGTCATCAAACTGCGCACCGACCGCAGCCACCTGGGCACCGATGAAAAGCCGTTGCTGATCATCCCCGGCATGGTTGCCTCCGTGGACATCATCACAGGCAAGAAGAGCATCCTGAGCTACCTGCTCAAGCCAATCATCAAATCCCGTGCAGAGGCGATGCACGAACGTTGATTTTTAGCTGGTGATGCGGAGAAATGTGGGGAGATTTGCGAAAACTTGGGTTTTCGCAAAAATAGTCAGATTTCAGGGGTTTACAGAACCTTGGCAGTCGCTATAATCGTCGCCCTAACACGCCGGTATAGCTCAGTTGGTAGAGCAACTGACTTGTAATCAGTAGGTCCCGGGTTCGACTCCTGGTGCCGGCACCATTTAAAAACAAAGGCTTGCAGCGATGCAGGCCTTTGTTTTATCCGCCATACGTAACAACGCACGTAACAAGCCGCGTAACAAGACTGTAGAACGCGCGCATACGCACACACCCCAGACTGGATGGATTTTTTCAGGTAGTGGGGGGTGCGCAAAAATAGTAATTTCTGTAACCCCTGCCGAGAAACAGGCGCAACGCCTTGAACTGCAAAGGTTTTCCGACAGTGGGCAAATGTAACTTTCTAGTAACTAATATGTAATCTGGTTACTCTTTCTTAAGGTGATATTGAGGCTACAAAAAAGCCTTATAAATCAGCACCTTATAAAAAATTACATTTTTGATTACTCCTAAGTTACATCTGTTTGTAATGTCAAATCCCCCGGACGGCGTGGCCTCCAGGGTCGGTCTGACCGCAGATTGCTGAAATTACTCTTTCCGAAAATCGCCCCCGACCACCCCCTCGAACCTAGATGCACCCCATAGCCCATAGAAGCCCCTCCAGTGCAGGGAATCGCAGGTTTTTGCCTCGCCCCATACCCTGCCTCCAGCCCGCTGCCTTGGCCGCGCTGGGTGGTCTGCAGGGGCGCAGAAAATGCGCCACGTTTAGCCCGCAGGCGTGGCGGGGGGACGAGCGCGCGCGCCGGGTGAAAACCGGGGTCGACAGCAGCCCCAGACCGGGAGCCCAACCCACGCGCCGGCACCCTCGACCAGCCACGCGCCCGCAGCGTCGCGCCACCTGCCGGCCGCTCGTCGTCTACCCCGCTGGGAGCCCCGTAAATACCGGCGCGCAGCCCCCTTAACGCTGGCTTGAAGTACCTGGAAGTGGTAGTGTTAACTGGGGTTTTTTACGTTGAAGAAGCCGCAAACTTCCGCGCGTAGAACCCAAAAAAAAGCCGCCTCATGGGCGGCTTTTTCGTGTGCGCTCGACAGTCAGTTGACAGCGGCAGGCAGCTCATACGGGTTGAAACGCACCACCTCTTCTCCGAGCCAATCGTTGATCTGCGCCAGTCGAGCCTGAACCGGCTCCAGCTCGTTGAGCGCCCACACCTGGGCGGCGTCGCGGATCGACCCGAACCCGCCCGCGTTCTGCGGCACGATACCCATGAGCTGGGGCGGAATGCGCAGCGCCGCCAGCAGATCGTCGCGGCTGATGTTCTTGATCGAGGCGAAGTCGTCCTTGGCCGCCACCTCGCTGATCGGGATCAGCTGCATACCATCCTTCTTGCCGCCCGGGGCGTACATGAACAGGTTGCGGAAGTTGCCGGGCCCCTTGCTGCTCTTCATCGCGTCGCGCAGGTTAGTGACGAAATCCTCGTTCTGTGCCGCGTCGGTCATGTAAAGAATGAACCCCGCGTGCGAGCCGTTCTGGTAATACTTGCGGCGGAAGAGCGTGGCCGACTCGTTGAGCAGCGCGCTCTGCAGGGACGCCAGCCACTCTGGCAGGCCGTAGACCTCCTGGTTGATATCCGCCTCACGCAGGTGGCAGACGCTACCAGTCTTGAACTCGTGCTCGTCCTTCCATCCGCGCACCTGGTAGTAGGTCACCAGGTCGGTACCGCGTCGCATGTACTTCGCCAGGCACGGTTTCAGGCCAAGCGCCTGGCGCAGCATGTTGTCGCGCTTCTCCAGGTACAGATTGCCGCACCACCCCCAGTCCATGACTATCTGCTCGAACGCCGCACGGCTCAGCAACCGGTGAGGGATAAAGGTGCGCGCCAGTGCGTTGCGCTTGAAGTTGAGCCCAGACTGCAGATAAACGCTCGCCTTCGTCGAGCGGGCCAGGCCGTCCAGGGATACTGGCGGCTCATACCACCGGCCATTGGCCCAGCACTCCAGATAGTCGAGGATCTCCCGACCATCGAGCACCGGCACCGGATCGCCGAAGGTGAAGGCCATCGACTGGCCACCCTGATCCTTGACCAGCAGCTCGCCTTCTCGCGCCTGGGTAGTTGCCGCCAGGTCCTGGCTGCGGCGGTTGCGATTCTTGCTCATCAGTAGATCTCCATGATGCCGGTGTTGGCCGCTGTCCGGCCCTCCAGCGGCTCGTTGTGCAATGCGTGAAAGAGCGCCCACGCCAGATCGGCGTGGCCGGTGCTGTCGTTGCGGCCCGCGACATAGGTGAACTGGCGTCCGCCTGGGGTGATGGTCTTGCGGATGGCCATGAGCGACTGCGCGATGTCGATCCAGCCGGCATCGAATTCAAGGCGACCCTTGCTGATCACGTCCCACGCCTTCATCACCAGGCGGGTCTTGACTTCGGGGTTGTAGGAAAACGTCTTCAGCGCCGGGAAGAACTGGCGCACCAACTGAGCAACGGCGCTACCGATGCCCGTTGTGTCGATCCCGATATAGGCCACGTTGTAGCGGCGGGTAACCTGCCGGATCGTTTCGGCCTGCGCGGAGAAGTCCATGCCCCGAAACTGGTGGCGCTCCAGTACACGGAACTTGCCACCAGCCACCAGCGGAGGTCCCACAACCACCAGGCCGGCAGAGTCGCCGCTCTCGGCGGGATCGTACCCAACCCAAACGGGCCGCTCGCCGAAGGGCCGCATCGCAAAGGGGCTGTAGTCTGGCCAATCCCAGCTTTCCACCATGCACGGCTGCAGCATCGACAGCGGGAAGATGCTCTGCCCGTCATCGACAAACTGGCACATCAGCAAGTTCTGGAAGGCCGCCGCGTCGTATTCCTCACGCAGTTCGTCCAGGTCAAACAGATCGCAGCCGCGTGCCTCCGCATCGAGGATGGTGACAATCTGGCGCCAGATGCGGTCCTCGCAGTACCGGCCCTGCTGCAGCGCCTCGTGACTCACGTCCAGCTGGATATGCTGGGCCGTTGGCTTGCCCTTGTTGAAGCGCTCGCCCGTCCAGTAGTTGTAGGCTGGGTGCGCCATGCTGCTGGGCGTCGAGAAGTAGGTCTTACGCCACTTCTTGTGCAGAGCCATACCCGAGGCCACTTTGTTGATCTCGGCGAAGCCATGGACCCAGAAGAACTCGTCGAAATAGAAGTTTCCGCTGCGACCCTGCGCCGTGCGGTAGTTGGTTCCTAGGAAGTGCAGCTCGGCGTTGTTCCACAGGACAATGGGGTCGCCACTCAGCTTTACCCCCAGCACTTCGTTGAGGAAGGACTGCATGTAGGTCTTGAACTGGTGCGCCTGCGCCTTGCTGGCCGACAGAAAAATCTGGTTGCGGCCCGTGGTGATAGCGTCTATCAGCGCCTCGCGGGCGAAGTAGAACGTCGCGCCTATCTGCCGGCTCTTCAGGATCATGCGGGTGCGCATGTTCCCCGCGCGGTGCCAGTCAAGCTGATAGTCGAAACAGCTGTCGCGGAACGCCTCGACCAGTGTCTCGATCTGCCCTTCGTCCAGCTCGTTGCGCTTGGGTGCCTTCTTGGGCCCCTCGTTTCGCTTGGCGATGTTCGGGTTGAGGTCCGTCTCGGTCCCGCCGTCCTGGTAACGCTGAATCCTGGCTTGCCGCTCCAACTGCCGATGTAACAGGTCGATTTCCTTGAAGTCACCGCCGGTCTTGCCGTCCTTGAGGATCAGCTGCACCAGACGCGCCTCCAGCGCCCCGCCGATCCGCTCAACGTTGTCCGCCCGGTCCCACTCGTCCCGTGTTTTCCAACTGTGCAGGGTCTTCTCTTTCTCGCTGAGATAATCGGCGATATCGGTGATGCGCCAGCCCGTCCAATACAGGAACTTGGCGTGGCGGCGTGGATCGGTGGTCGGCTGGGCGATTGCATTCATGACGCAGATGCTGCCGCTCACGCGCGCGAGCCCCTAACTCCGCGCCCTGTAGCGCGCCCCGCTACAAGCTCAGAGCGTTGCCGCGCGTTCCTCCACTGTCGACCATGCCCTCAACGCAACGGCAACCGCCGCCAACGCATCGAGGACAGCCCACATGGCCGCAAGCAACGCCCCCGCCCAGAAATTCCGCTCTAACTGGTTCCGTGTCGCCGTTGAAGGCGCCACCAGCGATAAGCGCAAGATCGAGCGCACTTGGCTGGAGCAAGCCGCCAAAAATTTCAGCCAGAACACCTATGGCGCCCGCGTATGGCTGGAACACTTCCGTAGCCTGCTACCGGACAGCCCTTTCAAAGCCTACGGCGACATCACGGCGGTCAAGACTGAAGAGGTTGAGATTGCCGGTCAGAAGAAGCTCGCCCTGTTCGCCCAGATCGAACCAACCCCTGAGCTGGTGGCCATGAACAAGGCCAAGCAGAAGATTTATACCTCCATCGAAATCGACGAGAGCTTCGCCGACAGCGGCGAGGCCTACATCGTCGGCCTGGCCGTGACCGATTCGCCAGCAAGCCTGGGTACCGACGTGCTCGCATTCTCTGCGCAGAAGCCAGACGCCAGCCCATTCAAGGATCGCCACTACTCCGCGACCTCGATGTTCACCGAGGCCCTGGAGGCTGAAATCAAATTCGAGGAAGTAGCAGAAACGGAAAACAAGGCCCTGGGCCTGTTTAACCGGGTCATGGATGCCCTCGGCAAGAGCAAGGACAAGTCTGTCAAGGATGACGCCCAATTCTCCGAGCTGACGGAAGCCGTTGAGGCGCTCGCCAACCACGCCAAGGACCAGGGCACAGCCTTCACCACCGAGCAGACCAAACTCAACACTCTGCAAACCGCCCACGAAAAACTGGCCGGCGAATTCGCTGACCTGCTCAAGCGCCTGGGTGACACCGAAGACCACAGCCAGCAGCACCGCCCACCAGCTACGGGCGGCGACGGCAAAGTGCTGACCAAGTTCTGACACCACCCAGCCCGCCCCCGGAGAACACCTAATGCGTAACGTAACCCGCCTCGCTTTCACCGCCCTGGCCGCGCAGATCGCTCTGCTCAACGGCGTTGCCAGTGCAACCGAGAAATTCAACGTCGCCCCCAGCGTTCAGCAGACGCTGGAAACTGCCATGCAGGAATCCAGCGCCTTCCTCAAGGCCATCAACCTGATCGGCGTCAACGAGCAAACAGGCGAAGCCCTGCTCGCCGGGGTCAATGGTCCCATCGCCAGCCGCACCAACACCGCAGCGGGCAACCGCCGCAACCCGGCCGACGTCTCCAAACTGACCAAGGACGTGTACGCCTGCAAGCAAACCAACTTCGACACCGCGTTCCCCTACGCGCTACTCGACGCCTGGGCCAAGTTCCCTGACTTTCAGGTACGCCTGACCAACGCCATCATCGAGCGCCAGTCCCTCGACCGCATCATGATCGGCTTCAACGGTACCAGTGCGGCATTGGCTACCGACCGCGCTAACAACCCCCTGCTGCAGGACGTCAACAAAGGCTGGCTGCAGAAGATCCGGGAAGGCGCCGCGGATCACGTTATGGACGAGGGCGCCGTCGCTGGCAAAGTTACCGTAGGCGGCACCAAAGTGATCAAGGTGGCCGGCGTCGACACCGGAATCGGTGGCGACTACCAGACCCTCGACGGCCTGGTGTTCGACGCTATCCAGATGCTCGCCCCGTGGCACCGCAGCCGTCCCGACCTGGTGGTACTGGTCAGCCGCGACCTGATGCACGAGAAGCTGCTCAAGGCCGTGGAAAAAGGCGCAGCCGCCAACCAGGAAGAGAACGCCGCACAGGAAATCGTCAGCCGCGCCCGTCTCGGCGGCCTGCCAGTGGTCGATGCCCCGTTTTTCCCGGAGGGAACCGTGCTGGTCACCTTCCTCAAGAACCTCTCCATCTACTGGCAGGAAGACGCCCGCCGACGCCACCTGAAAGACGAACCGGAGTACGACCGCATTGCTGACTACCAGTCCAGCAATGACGCCTACGTCATCGAGGACTTCGAGGCGGTTGCCCTGGTGGAGAACGTCGAGGCCATGACCTACCCAGCCCCGACTGAGGCATAAGCCATGGCCCTGACCCTTGCCCAACGCACCCAACTGCGCAAGCGTGCCGCCCAGGAGGCGGCGCGCACCGCGCCCGCCGCGCTTATGGATGGCCTCACCAGCTACGAGCTTATGCTCGCCAAGCTCCAGCAGGATCAACTGCGCCTCAAACAGGTCCAGTCGCAACAGAACAAGGCGAAGGTCAAGGCCGAGTTGCTCCCGGAATACGTGCCCTACGTCGACGGCGTCCTCGCCGCCGGCCAGGGTGCCCAGGACGACGTGCTGGTCACCATCATGGTCTGGCGCTTCGACGCGGGCGACTACGCCGGCGGCCTGGACATCGCCGAGTACGTCATCCGCCACAACCTGCAGACGCCGAACCGCTTCAACCGCACCACCGGCTGCCTGGTGGCCGAGGAAGTGGCAGAAGCCGCACTGACGGCCCAGAAGGCCGGCAGCGTATTCGCGCACGACATCCTGACCCGCACCGCTGTGCTCACCGCGGAACAGGACATGCCGGACGAAGCTCGCGCCAAGCTCACTCTCGCCCTGGGCCGTTCCACTCTGGTCGGCCTGGACGAGAACAACCCAGGCCAACCTGGCCAGATTCAGGCCGGCATTGACCTACTGAAAAGCGCCATCCAGCAGCACAACAGCTGCGGCGGCAAGAAAGACCTGGAGCGCGCTGAGCGCCTCCTCAAGAAACACGCTGGCCCTGCCAGCTAACCGAGCGGTCCCCCGCAACCCCGGCGGCTCGGGGTTGATCAGCAGGTTAACTCCTTGGCCTCGCTGTGATACCCCGACCACCGCCGACTTATTCAAGGCCTGAGCATGAGCGGATTTGCAGACCAGTACCTGTGCGCCTTCCGGCAGACACCTGCAGAGGCGGCACTACGTCAGGCCGCTGAACGCTATGTGAGCGAGGCAGAAGCCTACGACCGCATGGTCTGTACTGGCCCTATCGGCAAGGACGGCATCCTACCGGCCACCCCGCGCGAGCGCGCCCAGATAAATCGAAACGCTAATTTCCTGCTGACAAGGATTGCCGACGAGCATGCCCACCTGTTCAGCCGTAGTGAGCTGCTGCGCGAAATTGGCCGAGTTGATCGGCTGGGAGCGCCTGCATGAGCGGATTTATCGCGGGCGGCGACACCAGCGCCGCCTACCCGATCAGCAACGCGAACTTCTGGCCGGATATCGACGGCCAGCAACTGCGCGCCGCCATGCGTATCGACTCCAGCGTCACCGACGACCGTCTCGAAGTAGCCACCGTCAACGCCATGATCGAGGCCAACCGAGAGCTCGCCACCTACCGCGCCGCGCGCCAGGCCGAAGGCCATGCCACCCTGGCCGACGTGCCGGCCGAGCAGATCAAGGGCGAAAGCCAATGGCTGCACCTCTACCGTCGCGTCATCTACTGCGGCGCCCTGGCCGAGCTGATCGAGCGCTACAACAGCTTCGACGCCACCAACAGCGGCGAGCAGAAGGTCACAGAGGAAGAGAGCAGCCCCGACCAGCTGCGGCGCGACGCCCGCAAGGCCCTGCGCACCATCCTAGGCATCAGCCACGCCACCGTGGAGCTGCTCTGATGAACAAGCCCAAAGTCATCGACTGGAACGAAATTTCCCGCCTCGGTCTGCTGGAGCGAATCAACCGAGAAATCATGCACCCGCTGGGATACGCCGTTTGCCGTGAAGTCGAATCCGGCCGCTCTCCAGGTGCGCTCGTCTCCGAGGACGGCCCCTGGGTCTATCCCGACCAAGTCCAACAACAGGGGGGCGACTGATGGCCACCGTCATCGCCGCCCAAGGCGACACCGTCGACAGCCTCTGCTGGCACTACTACGGCCGCACTGCCGGCGTCACCGAGGCCGTTCTCGACGCCAACCCAGGCCTCGCTGACCTCGGCCCGGTCATCCCCCACGGCACCACCGTCATCCTGCCGGATGCCGCCCCTCAACCTGAACAGCGCCAAGTGGTGAACCTATGGGACTGATCTACCTCGCCGCCAACAAAGGGGAAGGCAGGCTCTTTAGCCGCCGGCCATTCGTGCAGCTCGCCCACTCTCTTCCACAGGACGCAAGGAATGTCACAGATGCCTGATCGCCCCGAAACCTGGGCCATGCTGCTCGCCTGGATGGAGCAGCACCACCCACTCATATATGCCGCAGTGCTCTCGGCGCTACTCGCCTCGGCCCGCTTCATCTATTCCGGCGGCAGCCTACGCCGTGCCCTGGGCGAAGGCTTCATCTGCGGCCTCATCACCCTGGCAGTGAGCAACGGCTTGGCCCTGTTCGGCATCCCAGAACAGTTCGCGCCCTTCTTCGGCGGCGTGGTCGGTCTGCTCGGCGCCGACTTCGTGCGCTCCAGTCTCAAACGCATCGCTACCCGCAAGGCAGACCAGCTATGACCGAAGCGCTCAAGCACGGCGACAAAGGCCTCGCCGTCCGCCGCCTGCAGCAACAACTCAACGCGCACGGCGCCCAACTGGCCACCGATGGCGACTACGGCGACGAAACCGAAAAGGCCGTCCGCGCGTATCAAGCCAAGATCGGCCTGGTGGTCGACGGCAAGGCCGGCGAGAAGACCCTCGCCGCACTGGCCGGCACCGACTGCAGCAAGCTGCTGCGCAATGCCACCCTCGCGGCAGCGGCTAAGCGCTTGGGCGTCGAGCTGGCCGCCATCTACGCCGTCAACGAGGTGGAGAGCGCCGGCTCCGGCTTCCTGGCCACCGGCAAGCCGAAGATCCTCTTCGAGCGCCATGTTATGCACCAACGCCTGGCCCTGCCGCGCGTCGAAGGTGACGACCAGGCCGCTCTGCGCCGCCACGCCGACGAGCTCGCCGCCCAGTATCCCGCCCTGGTCAACACCAAGCCCGGCGGCTACATCGGCGGCGCCGCGGAACACCAACGCCTGGCCCAGGCCCGCATGATCGACGCGCTCTGTGCCAACGAGTCGGCCAGCTGGGGCGCCTTCCAGATCATGGGCTACCACGCCGTGCGCCTGGGCTACGCCAGCGTCGACGAGTTCGTCCGGCTCATGAGCCAGGACGAGAACCAGCAGTTCGAGGCGTTCGTCCGCTTCATCGAGGCCGACCCGGCCCTGCTCAAGGCCCTCAAGGGCAAGAAGTGGGCAGCCTTCGCCAAGGCGTACAACGGCCCGGCTTACGCCCGTAATCTCTACGACGTAAAGCTCGAACGCGCCTACGAGCAGCACGCCAACTGTGGCTGCAGCAAGGAGGCGGCATGAACAAGGTAAAGAGCCAAGCGGAGCGTTTCCCATACAGCGAACTAGTTCAGCGAATGACAAGCCTGTCGCCCACCGGGGGGTGCGGAGCTGTTCTTCTGCCGGCCGGAACACCCATTGACCAGTGCCAAAAGATGGCCGATGCCCTCAAGCACGTAATGCCTGTACCGCCACTCGTTATCTGTGGCGACCTTCAGGTCCTCGATGAGGCAGACATGAATGCTGCCGGCTGGTACCGCAAATGACCACCCTCCGCCAGGCCCTCTACGGCGCAGCCCTGCTCGGCGCCCTGGCTCTTCTGCTTTGGGGCACCTACCAGCGCAGCGAGGCCGAGCAGGGGCGCACCGCCCTGGCCCAGGAGAGGCTGACCACCGTCAACGCCCGTATCGAGCGCGACGCCACCACCATCACCACCCTGCGCACCACCCTCGCTGATGAACGTCAGGCCCAGACCTCGCTGCAACAGACTGGCCAGGACCTACGCCGCGAGCTGGACGTCCGCAAGCAACAGATCAAGGAGTTGAAACGTGAAAACGCCGAACTACGCGATTGGGCTGCTGCTCAGTTGCCTGTTACTGCTCGCCGCCTGCGGCAGCGCCCAGCCATCACCGGAGCAGCCGCATATCGTGACTGGCTGTCCGGCCGTAACGCGCTGCACCCTGAGCGCGACTGATCCAGCCACCAACGGCGAGCTCCTCGACGACCAGGACATTACCGAGGCCGACTGGGCAGCCTGCGCCGCCAAGGTCGACATGGTCTACGAGTGCCAGCAGAAGGCAGCCAATCCATGAACAAACCCAACAGCCTCCGCGAGCACCTGCTCACCGCCGTCGCAGGCCTCAAGAAAAACCCAGACCGGATGCTCATCTTCATCGACGCCGGCAGCGTCCGCTGCACGGCGGCTAAGGGCCTGTCCTTTGAGTACACCTACACTCTGCAGGTCCTGCTTACCGAATTCGCCGGCCACCCGGACAGCGTGTTCATTCCGGTGCTGGAGTGGCTGCGCCGCCAGCAGCCGGAGCTGCTCACCAACCTGGAGCGCGGAAAGGATGCCATCGCTTTCGAGGCCGACATCCTGGACGGCGGCAAGGTCGATATGTCCCTCAAGCTGCCACTCACCGAGCGCGTCATCGTCAAACGCCTGGGCGATGGTAGCCTCGACATAAGCCACCCCGAAGAGCCGGACTTCGAGCTGTGACAGACAACCTCCACGCCCTGGAAGAGTGGGTCAGCCCGCTGCTCGCCAAGCTCTCCCCAGGCGAACGCCGCAAACTTGGCAACAACATCGGCCGCGAGCTGCGCCGCAATCAGCAAAAGCGCATCGCCGTCCAGCGCAACCCGGACGGCACCCCCTACGCCGCACGCAAGCCCCGCCAACTGCGCGGCAAGGTCGGCCGCATCAAGCGCCAGATGTTTACCCGTTTGCGCCAGGCTAAGTACCTGCGCCTGCAGAGCACCCCCAATACCATCGCCATCGCCTTCGCCGGTCGCGTCTCGCGCATCGCCCGTGTCCACCAGTACGGCCTGCGCGACCGCCCCGGGCGCGGCCAGGCCGACGTGCAGTACGACCGCCGTGAGCTGCTCGGCTTCACCGATGTCGACCTCGAAATGATCCGCGACCGCCTCTTGACCCACCTCACCGCCTGACCTCGCGCTGTAGCGCGCCCAGCTACAGCCCACGCCAAGTGCACCCCGCGCGCGCGAGCTGCAGCATCAGCGGCATGAACCAACTCGCCGAACTTGCCCGCCTCATCGAAAACCTCGTCCGTCTCGGCACCATCGCCGAGGTCGACGTCGCCAAGGCCCGTGTCCGCGTGAAATCTGGCGAAATCACCACCATCTGGCTGCCCTGGTTGGCACTGCGCGCAGGCACCTCTAAGGAATGGGACCCACCCACCGTCGGCGAGCAAGTCGTCCTGCTCAGCCCATCCGGAGTGCTCGCCCAGGGAGTCGCCTTGGTCGGCCTATTCAGTAACGCCAACCCGGCCAACGGCGACCGCGAGGGCCTGCATCGCCGTACCTATCCAGACGGCGCTGTTGTCGAGTACGACTTCGTTGCGCATGTGCTCCGCGCCATCCTGCCCGACGGCGGCGTCACTCACCTGGTCAGCACTGGCGGTATCCATATCGACGGCCCTATCACTCATAAAGGTGACTACACCCAGACCGGGAATCAGCAAGTTACCGGAACGGTGAACGTCAGCGAGGACGTCATCGCTGCCGACATCAGCCTGCGCAACCACCGCACCAAGGGCATCACCAAAGGCTCCGCCGTTTCGGAAGGGCCAACTCCATGATCGGCATGAGCACCAAGACCGGGCGCACCCTCCGCGACCGCCAGCACCTGGCTCAATCCATCGCCGACATCGTCACCACGCCGCTCGGCAGCCGCATCATGCGCCGGGAGTACGGCAGTCCGATGGCCGACCTCATGGACTGGCCGCTCAACAGCGCCACCCGCCTGCAAGCCTATGCCGCCATCACCATGGCCCTCATGCGCTGGGAGCCGCGCATCCGCCTCAGCCGCGTGCAACTCACCCCCACCGACGAACCGGGCGGCGCCGTACTGGACGTCGAGGGGACCGTCACCGACACCAACGAATCGCTCAGCCTGCGCGTACCGCTGAGCCTGGGGGCCTCCACATGACCACCACCTTTACCCCTATCGACCTCAGTCGACTGCCAGCGCCCGTCGTAGTCGAGCAGATCGACTACGAGGCGATCCTCGCCGAGCGCAAGGCATACGCCGTCAGCCTTTGGCCGGCCGATCAGCAAGCCGAGGTGGCCGCCACCCTCGCCCTGGAATCCGAGCCGCTCACCAAGCTGCTCCAGGAGAGCGCCTATCGCGAAACACTGCTCCGCCAGCGCGTCAACGAGGCCGCCCTTGCCGTGCTGCTGCCCTTCGCCCAGGGCGCGGACCTGGAGCAGATCGGCGCCCGCTTCAACGTCGCGCGCCTGGTCATCACCCCGGCCAACCCGTCCGCAGTGCCCCCGGTGGCGGCTGTTCTGGAAGAATATGAGAGCCTGCGCGAGCGCATCCAGATGGCCATGGAAGGTCTCAGCACCGCCGGCCCACGCAACGCCTACATCTTCCACGCTCGCAGTGCAGACGGTCGCGTCGCCGATGCTTCGGCGATAAGCCCGGCCCCGGCCGAGGTCGTCGTCACCGTACAGAGCTCCTTGGGCAACGGCACCGCAGCGTCCGATCTGCTCGCCGTGGTCGCCGCCTACCTTAGCGACGAGGACCGCCGCCCAGTAGCCGACCGCCTCACCGTGCAAAGTGTCCAGGTGCTGCCCTACTCTGTGGAGGCTGTGCTTTACCTGAACAGCTCCGGCCCCGAATCCGAGCCGGTCCGCTCCGCCGCCGAGGCCCGCCTTGCTGCACTAGTCAACGCTCGCCGCCGCCTTGGTCAGGAGGTCAACCGCTCCGCCCTGGATGCCGCCCTGCACATCGAGGGCGTCAAGCGCGTCGAGCTCCCCGGCTGGTCTGACGTCGTAGCTAGCCTCACCCAGGCGCCTTACTGCACCGCCTACAGCGTCAAGGTGGCCGAGTAATGATCCCGCGCCTGCTGCCTGGCAACGCCACCGAGCTGGAGCGCCTCGCCGCCCAGGCCTTGGCGCAGATCGAGCGCGTGCCCGTGCCGCTGCGCGACCTCTGGAACCCGGACGCCTGCCCCGTGGCGCTGCTGCCCTACCTGGCTTGGGCCTTCTCGGTCGACCGTTGGTCCCAGTCCTGGCCCGAGAGCGCGAAGCGCAACGCCATCAAGGCCTCCTACTTCATCCACTCCCGCAAGGGCACCATCGGCGCGTTGCGCCGCGTGGTCGAGCCGCTGGGTTATCTGATCGAGGTGGTGGAGTGGTGGCAGACCGTACCGGCAGGTGTGCCCGGCACGTTTGCCTTGAAGGTCGGCGTGCTGGACACCGGCATCACCGAGGAAATGTACCTGGAGCTGACCTGGCTGATTGACGACGCCAAGCCGCTCAGCCGCCCACTGACCGGCCTGGCTATCAGCCTCGAAAGCACCGGCACCGTGTACATCGGAGCATGCGTTTCCGAAGGCGACGAACTCAGCGTTTACCCACCGACCCAGCGCGATATCGACGTCAGCGGCGTGTACCGCATCGGTGGCCGCGAACACCACATTGACACGATGGACATCTACTCATGACCGACCAAAACAGTCAGTTCTTTGCGATTCTCACCGCCGTCGGTGAAGCCAAGCAGGCCAACGCCGCAGCCCTCGGCACATCCTGGACGTTCGCCCAGATGGCTGTGGGTGATGCCAACGGCACCGACCCTATCCCCAGCCGCACGCAAACCAAACTGATCAACGAGCGCCGACGCGCACCGTTGAACCAGGTGAAGGTGGATCCGACCAACGCCAGCGTGATCATCGCCGAGCAGATCATCCCCGAGAGCGTCGGCGGGTGGTGGGTACGGGAACTTGCGTTGTATGACGCGGACGGCGACATGGTCGCGGTCGCCAACTGCGCGCCAACGTTCAAGCCGCTGCTCACCCAGGGCTCTGGCCGGACGCAGGTGATTCGCATCAACCTGATCGTCAGCAGCACGGCGAACATTGAGCTGAAGATCGACCCTAGCGTTGTATTGGCAACCCGCGAGTACGTCGACACCGTGGTTGTAGAAGCGCTGTCGAAGCTGGACTACAAGCACTCGGTGCTGGTGGCCACCACAGCCAACATCGTGCTGAGCGGCATCCAGACAATCGACGGCGAGCTGTTGTCGGCCGGCGCTCGCGTACTGGTGAAGGACCAGGCCCAGGCCAAGGACAACGGCATCTACGTTGTTCCCCCAGCGGGCGTGTGGAAGCGTGCCCAGGATGCGGACGCCAGCATTGAAGTTACGCCTGGGCTGTTCGTCAGCGTAGAAAAGGGCATGGCCAACGGCGACAGCGTCTGGCAGTTGGTAACGGATGCGCCGATTGTCCTAGGTACCACTGCACTCGCCTTCGAATTGGTTGCCGGCCGCACGGGCATCAATGCAGGCGCTTACGGCAAGGTCACGGTCGACAAGTACGGACGCGTTATAGCAGGCACCAACCCAGATACTTTGGCCGGTCATGGAATTACAGACGGCTTGCAAAAAGGTTATGTCGGTTTGGGCGGAAAGATTGCCCCAGTTGGTGAAATTGAAAAGATCGACTTGGATGGAGGGTTTCATTCATTTGCGGCAGGTGATACGAATTTTGGTAATTACGTCTCTGTCTTGAAATTCCCTTACATCACTGACGATTACTGCGCCCAGCTAGGTTTCAAGTACGCCGGCGAAGAGCCTACGATTCTTGTTCGTTCGACCAGGTTATCGGGGCAGTGGGGCAATACGCGCACGTTGTGGCACAGCGGTAACTTTAATCCAGCAAGCTATATGACGTTGGTAAATGGGTACACCCGAACGCAAGTCGACGGTTTGCTCGCACCCAAGGCCAACTGGGCGATAACTCTGGCGGGTTACGGGATCGGCGACGCGTATACAAAGACACAGGTTGATAACCTTTTCGCTAACAAGGCCAATTGGGCGATAACTTTGGCGGGTTACGGGATCGGCGACGCGTATACAAAGACGCAGGTTGATAACCTTTTCGCTAATAAGGCCGCAAGCCAGGAAGAAGTTGATACCGGGAGCGCGGATAACAAATTTGTGACGCCCGCTAAGATGCGTTTTGGCTTCGCTTTCATCAAGGGTGGCGGCGGGGCCAATAACGCAATCGTGTTTCCGACGTGGCTTGGCGGATTAATGATCCAGTGGGGCGTGCACCTTGCCCAAGTGGCGGACGCGGAAACAGCCGTTACATTCCCGCTGGGCTTCAACATCATCCCCGCGTGCGTCAGCACCTTCGCTCATGACGGGGTGCTAACTCAGTCGACAGCAGCCTCGCAAGTACGTGCGCTGACATCTACGGGTTTCCAGTCCCGACGTGAAGACATTATCAACACTTCATCTTTCAGCGGTACAGCTTATATCCGCTGGATTGCTATCGGTTATTGAGGAAAAGCTATGAGTATTTGGGCAAAGTGGGTTGAAGAGGACCAACGTTTTGCTTTTGGTCTTGCCGACAATGGCGGGGTCGAAATTACCCGTGATAAGCACGCGCAGTTGCTTGAACAATGCGCGACGGGGAAAGTACTGAAACCTGGTAAAAAGGGCGAGCCGGTAGCCTTAGATCCCGTACCACCCTCATTGGAGGAGCATCAACGGCGCGAACGAGTTTGGCGAACAGGTGAGCTGTCTCGATATGAGTGGGTAGCTACACGTCATCGCGATGAGCAGGACATGGGCGCCACCACAACGTTGACGTCGCAGCAGTTCAACGATCTTTTGCAGTACCGGCAGGCATTGCGCGATTGGCCGTCGGCCGAAGTATTCCCCGAGACTGAACAGAGACCATCGCCCCCTACATGGTTGGCGGAACAGGTCCAATAACTCACGGTTCACCTGTACCCGCGCTCGCACAACCGGCGCGCGCGGCAGCCTGTGCACTGTCATTCCATCACCGCGCAGTTAACCTCCCATGCCCAGTTCAGACTATCTCCACGGCGTGCGGGTCATCGAACTCAACGACGGCACCCGCCCCATTCGCACCATCTCCACCGCAGTCATCGGCCTTTTTTGCACGACTGTCGCCGGCATCGGCAACAACGCCCGCTGATCTCCCCTCATCTGAAACAAGCCCCCAAGCCAGGGCTTTTCCTTGCGCCTGCTGTAGCGCGCCCCGTTACACCGCCCGCTGCTCGCCCCGCTTGCGCGCGCGCGTCACTCTCAAGGCTCACTGAAACGGCACCATGCCCACCAGGAGCAGCCCAATGGCAACCGACTACCATCACGGCGTTCGCGTCCTCGAAATCAACGGGGGCGCACGCCCTATTCGCACTATCGCCACCGCCGTGGTGGGCATGGTCTGCACCGGCAGCGATGCCGACGCGGCTACCTTCCCGCTCAACACCCCCGTCCTACTCACCGATGTGCTCACCGCTTCCGGCAAAGCCGGCGAGCTGGGCACCCTGGCCCGTAGCCTGGACGCCATCGCTGACCAGGCTAGCCCCGTCACCGTCGTGGTGCGCGTGGCCGACGGCGAAGGCGCTGACGATGCCGCAAAGGAAGCGAACCAAACCACCAAGATCATCGGCGGCGTCACAGCCGAGGGTCAGTACACCGGCCTCAAGGCCCTGCTGGCGGCCGAAGTGCAGCTCGGCGTGCGTCCCCGCATCCTGGGTGTGCCGGGCCTGGACAACCTCGCCGTCACAACCGAACTGGCGGCCATTGCCGAACAGATGCGTGCCTTTTCCTACGCCAGCGCGTGGGACTGCGAGAACGTCTCTGAGGCCATCGCCTATCGTGACGGCTTCGGCTCCCGCGAGCTCATGCTCATCTGGCCAGACTTCGTCAACTGGGACACCGCCACCAGTGCCAACGCACCGGCTTCGGCCGTCGCTCGCGCCCTGGGCCTGCGAGCCAAGATCGACGAACAAGTCGGCTGGCATAAAACCCTGTCCAACGTGCCGGTCAACGGCGTGTCGGGCCTGTCCAAGGACATCTTCTGGGACCTGCAGAACCCCGCCACCGACGCCGGCCTGCTCAACGCAGCCGAGGTCACCACCCTGATCCGTCGCGAAGGCTTCCGCTTCTGGGGCAACCGAACCACCAGCGCCGACCCGCTGTTCGCCTTCGAGAACTACACCCGCACCGCCCAGGTGTTGGCCGACACCATGGCCGAGGCCCACTTCTGGGCTGTGGACAAGCCCATGCACGCCAGCCTGGTCAAAGACATCATCGAAGGCGTGAACGCCAAGTTCCGCGAGCTGAAAACCGGCGGCTATCTCATCGACGGCCAGTGCTGGTTCGACCCAGCTGCCAACGACGCCAACACTCTTAAGGCTGGCAAGCTGTTCCTCGACTACGACTACACCCCGGTCCCGCCGCTGGAAAACCTGCTGTTCCGCCAGCGCATCACCGACCGCTACCTCATGACCTTCGCCGAGAGCGTCAGGGCCTGATCCCATTCACCCGCGCGGCCTCGGCTGCGCTGTAGGAGCGCCACACCATGGCCCTAGCCAAGAAGCTCAAGCACTTCAACCTGTTCAACGACGGTAACGTCTACGGCGGCATCGCCAAGACCGTCACTCTGCCCAAGCTGGCCCGCAAGATGGAGGCCTACCGCGGCGGCGGTATGGACGGCCCGGTCAAAGTCGATCTCGGCTTCGGCGATGACGGCATCGTCCTCGCCTGGACCCTGGGCGGCTGGGACCTGCTCGCCCTGCGCCAGTTCGGCGCGGTTCGTGCCGATGGAGTTGCTCTGCGCTTCGCCGGCTCGGTCCAGCGCGAAGACGACGGCCGCACTAGCTCCGTGGAAATCTTCGTGCGCGGCCGGCATGAAGAGATCGACTTCGGTGAGTCCACCCCGGGCGAAGACACCGAGCACCAGATCAACACCACCTGCACCTACTACAAGCTCACCGTCGACAGCGAAGTTATCATCGAAATCGACCTCCTGAACCTCGTGTTCATCGTCGACGGCGAAGACCTGCTTGCCGCGCACCGCAAGAACATCGGCCTCTAATCCGCTAGTCGCCGGCGCCCATGCCGGCATTCTCCCCTGAACCAAGGAGCACCACCTCATGCAGACCCCAGAAGCCAAGCACGACGACAGCACCACCGCTGCAGCGGCTGCACCGGCCCCAACCAAGAACCCCAACGAGGAAGTCATCGACCTCGACACCCCGATCATCCGCGGCGATCAGAAGATCGAGCAGGTAACACTGCGCAAGCCCATGAGCGGCGAACTGCGCGGCGTGACTCTGTCCGACCTAGCACAGATGGATGTGCTCGCCCTGCGCAAGGTACTCCCGCGCATCAGCACGCCCAGCCTCACCGACATCGAGGTCGGCCGCATGGACCCGGCGGACCTGTTCCAGTGCGGGCTGGCTGTTGCAAGTTTTTTGCTGCAGAAGTCGGCGAAGGAAGCTGTCCTCGTCGCGTAGAGGACGCCATGGCCGACCTGGCCATGGTCTTTCACTGGGGGCCGGCGGACTTGGACCCGTTGCCCCTGTCAGAACTGATGGAATGGCGCGAGCGGGCCAGAAGCCGCTGGGAGAAGAGCGATGGCCAATGATCTGAGAATGGAGGTAATCCTCCAGGCTATCGACCGCGCAACCCGCCCCATCCGCGCAGTGATGCAAGGAAGCGTCGGCCTCGGCCGTGCACTCAAGGAGTCCCGCGACCAGCTCAAGCAGCTGCAGGCAACACAGAACGATGTCAGCAGTTGGCAGCGCCTGCGCGCCATCAGTGCCAACACCGAAACAGCCCTCCAGGGCGCGCGTGATCGAGTGAAGGAACTCGGCCGCCAGATGGCCGCCACCGGCGTGCCGACCAAGCAGATGACAGCGGACATGCAAGCCGCAATCCGCGCCGCCTCCGATCTCAAGAAACAGCACCAGGGACAGCAGGCCGAGCTGCAGGGGCTGCGCAACAAGCTCAGCGCCGCTGGGATTAGCACGCGCAATCTCGTGCAGGGCGAGCGCGAGCTCCGCGACCGCATCGCCAATACCAATCAGCAGATCAGCGAGCAGACCCAGCGCATGCAGCGCTTGGCCGCCCAATCCAAACGCCTCGCCAACGCCCGCGCCCAGTACGATAAAACTCAACAACTTGCCGGCAGCATGGCCGGCGCCGGCGCTGGTGCCGCGGCTGCCGGGGCGGCAATGGGCGTACCCGTGCTAAGTATGGTCAAGGACTACATGAGCTTCGAGGACGCCATGTCAGGCGTCGCCAAGCAGGTATCAGGTGCGCGTGACGATAATGGCCAGCTCACCGCCACCTACTTCGAGATGGCCGATGCCATCAAGTCCATGGGCGAACGTATCCCCATGGCCACCACAGAAATCGCCGCGCTGGTGGAAGGTGCCGCGCGCATGGGCGTTCAGGGAAAAGACAACCTGCTTAGCTTCGCTAAGGTCGCCGCAAACGCCGCCACTGCTTTCGAGCTGCCGGCCGATCAGATCGGCGAGAACCTGGCGCGCATCGCCGACTTGTACAAGGTGCCAATCAAGAACGTGGACCAGCTCGGCGACGCCATCAACTACCTGGACGATAACGCCAAGTCCAAAGGCGCTGACATTATCGACGTCCTCCAGCGCACCGCTGGCGTCGCCGCCTCAGTCGGCATGAGCTACAAAGACGCCGCAGCCCTGGGCTCCACCTTCCTGAGTCTCGGCGCTACCGCCGAAGTCGCTGGCACCGCCACCAACGCGATGATCCGCGAGCTCGCCATCGCCACACAGCAGCCCAAGCGCTTCCAGGAGGGCCTGAAAGCGGTTGGACTTGAGGCCGAGGCGCTGCAGAACGGCATGGCCACCAATGCCACCGACACTCTGCAGAACGTGCTGAACGCCATCAACAAGCTGCCGAAAACCCAACAGCTCAGCGTCGCAACTCAGCTGTTCGGCAAGGAGTTCGGCGACGACGCATCCAAGCTCGCACAGAACATGGGCGAGTATCGCCGCCAGCTTGCCCTGGCCAACGACGAAGCGGGAAAAGGCTCCATGCAGCGCGAGGCTGACATCCGCGCTGAGCTGCTTTCGGCCCGTCTAGAGATGGCCAAGAACAGGGCGTTCAATCTCAGCTCCACCCTCGGCGAGACGTTGCGCCCGACCCTGATCGATCTGATCGAGAGCTTCAACAGCGTAGCCAGCCGTGTCACTGCATGGGTCAAGGCCAACCCTGCGCTCGCCGGGCAAATCCTCAAGACAGTGGCCGGCATCGCCGCGCTGGCTGCAGGCTTCGGAGCCGTCACTCTGGCCATGGCCAGCTTCCTCGGCCCATTCGCCATGCTGCGCTATGGCCTCACGTTCCTCGGCATCAAGAGCCTCACTGCTGTCACCGCCATCAAAGGCATGGGCAGCGCCCTGCTGTGGACCGGCAAGGCCGTGCTCTGGCTCGGCCGCGCGCTGCTGATGAACCCCATCGGTCTGGCGGTGATGGCCATCGCCACCGCCGCCTACCTGATCTACAAGTATTGGGACCCCATCAAGGCCTATTTCCTGGGCCTGTGGGCAGAGGTGAAGGAAGGCTTCAATGGCGGCTTCGCCGGCATCGCCGCGCTGATCCTCAACTTCTCCCCGCTGGGCCTGTTCTATCGCGCTTTCGCCGGTGTGATGAACTACTTCGGCGTCGAGATGCCCGGCAAATTCAGCGAGTTCGGCACCATGCTCATGCAGGGCATGGTGCAAGGCATCACCAACGGCCTGGCCGCCGTGAAAGGTGCCATCACAGGCGCCGCCGACAGCAGCATTACCTGGTTCAAGGAGAAGCTCGGCATCCATTCGCCGTCGCGCGTATTCGCCGAGTTGGGCGGCTACACCATGGCCGGGCTCGAGCAGGGGCTGACGAACAACCAGCAAGGGCCGCTGGCCGCCGTTAACAACATGGGTAAGCAAATGGCCGCAACCGGCGCCATTGGCTTCGGGGCTGCCGGCGGCGCCATCGCCATGGACAACCGCCCTCCGCTGTCGGCCAACGCGGGCAGCGGCATCGTTGTCCAGGGCGACACCATCGAAATCAACATCAGCGCCACCCCGGGCACCGACACTGACGGGCTGCGCAACATGCTCAACCAGCTGCTGGACGAACGCGAGCGCGCCAAAGCCGCCCGCATCCGCTCGCGCCTGGGCGACCAGGAGTAACCCACCATGATGATGACCCTCGGCATGTTCGTTTTCGGACTGCCCACTCTCGCCTACCAGGAGCTCCAGCGCACCACCGAATGGCGCCACTCCTCCACCAGCCGCATCGGTACCAACCCGGCCAGCCAGTTCCTGGGCCGCGGCGAGGACACCATCTCGCTACCCGGCACCCTGATGCCCGGCCTGGTCGGCTCGCCCCTCAGCCTCGACGTGCTGCGCAAGATGGCCGACACCGGCAAGGCCTGGCCCCTGATCGGCGGCACTGGCCGCATCTACGGCACTTGGGTTATCACCTCGATCAGCGAGACGCAGCAGGTCTTTTTCGAGGACGGCACACCTCGCCGCTACGAGTTCACCATCAGTCTCAAGCGCATCGACGACGGCCGCATCGACATGCTCGGCAGTCTCATCGGCTCGGTCGGCGGCATCCTGCGCGGCGCCCTCGGAGGCCTGCTGTGAGCCTGCTGAACCAGGCCGGCGAGCTGCTCGGCCAAGCCGCCCAAAAATACCGCGAGCTCACCGCCTACCCTCGGCCCATCTGCAAAGTGGTGGTCAACGGCAACGACATCACCGCCCTGCTGCTCGGCGGACAGCAGCCACGCCTGGTCAGCATCGAGCTCACCGACAACCGCGGACTGGAGGCCGACCAGCTCGACATCACCCTCAGCGACCACGACGGCCTGCTCGCCATCCCACCTCGGGGCGCCACCGTGCGTCTCTGGCTGGGCTGGGATGACACCGGACTTATAGACAAGGGCAGCTTCACCGTGGACGAAACCGAGCACAGCGGCGCACCGGACACACTCAGCATTCGCGCCCGCAGCGCTGACCTACGCGGCGGCCTCAAGGCCAAGAAAGAGCGCAGCTTCGACGCTACTACCCTGGGTACGGTCATCGGCGCCATCGCTACCGCTCAGGGCCTTATCCCCGTGGTCAGCGCTGTACTCGCTGGCATCGAGTTGCTGCACCTGGACCAGGCCAATGAGTCGGACGCCAACCTGCTCAGCCGCCTCGGCCGAGAACATGACGCCATCGCCACCGTGAAGGCCGACCGCCTGCTGTTCCTGCCCACGGGCAAGGCCACCACCGCCAGCGGCCTTGCCCTGCCCCACGTCACCCTCACCAGAGCAGACGGCGATCAGCACCGCTTCCTGCAGGCCGACCGCGACGCCTATTCCGGCGTCAAGGCCTATTACTACGAGGTCAACAGTGCGGAGAAGAAAGAGGCAATCGCCGGCGGCGGCGAGAACATTAAGGAATTGCGCCACAGCTTCACAGACCAGGCCAGCGCATTGCAGGCCGCCCGCGCAGAGTGGAATCGTCTGCAGCGCGGCACCGCCACACTCAGCTACACCCTGGCCAGGGGCCGCCCTGAGCTAATCCCGGATCAAACCTACAGCCTCACCGGCATCAAGGCGGAAATCGCCGCCATCATCTGGCTGGGCGGCAATCTGCGTCACAGCTTCACGCCCGACAGCCTCACCACCTCCATGGAGCTTGAGTCCCAGCTACCAGACGGCGACGAAGTGGGCGACTTGGCCGATGACGAAGGCGACTACACCGGCCTCGTAACCTGGTACCGCGACGAGAAGACCGGCCAGCAACATAAGGTCACCGAGGGCGACCAGACCAAGCCCCGCCGACTCACCCACCTCTACCAGAGCAAGGCATCTGCCAAGCGTGCGCTCGGTCGAGAGTGGAAGCGGATGCAGGAAAAACAAAAGACCCCGTAAAGGGGCCTTCTTGTATCAATCGGGCATTGAGCCCTTCGCAATCAGCCCCTCTAATGCCCGGCGGATGAACCACTGTTCATGCTCTTCTAACTGACGATAGAGTCTCATCAGCAGCCACTCTTCAGGGGTTAAGCACTGCTCCCCTGGCAACGCCGAATTCAGTTCATCCGGACGGTCAACCTCTATCGTTTCCAACAACATCTGCTTACTCCTTCATTGGCAGAACTCCGACGGTAATGCCAATTCCAAATATGCAAGCAGGGCTACTTTAGCCGTTGTTCACTAGGTCTCCACCAGCCGCTTTAATGGCTTCAAGCAGCCTGATTTGCCCCTTGTCCGTCATGTAAGCATCTTCGAACTTAGGAGCCCAGTTATCCAACTGGATGGTGCCGGCCTGCTCGGGGCGCACCAGATCCTCCGCCGACTGCACCTTCAGGAAGGTGCCGGCAGCCTTGAGCGCCTGGGCGCGCGTGACAGTGATTGAAAGGGAAGGTTTGCTCAGCACCTTAGAAGTCTGTTCGCGGATGTTGACCTCTCGCGGCACCGCAACCGACGTCACCTTGTCGGCATCTGTATGGACCAACGTGCGATAAACGCCGTAAAGGGCAGCACGCCGAATCTCTCGCGCGTTGTTTTCAGGCAGATCGCCCGGAACTATCGATGGAGTCAGCTGAATCTTTAGCGGCTCGGTGGATAGCACCTTGAAAGTTCCGTTCTCCGCCGAATAGTCGCCCAGGTCTTCGATCATCTCGCCGACCGTGACGAACTGGAGTGGCTTCAAGTCGGCAGCAAGCACCTGGCCGACTGGTGCCAGAGTAAGCACGACCGTGGCGGTGACAAGGGAGCGGCGCAAACGCGAAAGCCAGGCAGGAGTCTGGTAATCCTTGAAATCCATTTCTAGATCCTTCTTTGCTAAGTGGTTTTGCTGACTGCAGACAGCCCCGCAGCCATACGTGTAAGCGTGTCCTGGTCGGATTCAGTAAGCGTGCGGAAGGCCTCAAGGAGGCTCGTTTCCATGGGACTCAACGAGCCAGCAGCAGCCAGCAGTCTGACGCCCGTTACGACGAAAAGTACATCAACACCGTGAACCGAAATCGCCGACAGGTAGTTGAGGTCAGGGGTGCGTTCGTTCTTCTCGTAGCTCCCCTGAGTGTTTCGATTTACGCCACCAAGCTGCGCAAATTCTTCCTGTTTTAAGCCCAGCCGCGAGCGCTCTTCGCGCAGGCGCTCACCTGCACTCAATGAGGGTAAATCCGAGGATGCACAATTCTTCAAGCAAAATGCCTTTACAAGCCCAAGTAGTTGGGCATAATGAAGCTCACATGAACACGATTGAACACATAGGAACACTATGCCTGCCCCCCTCACACCCGATCAAGTCCGCGAGCAGATGGACCGCCAAGGCGTGTCCATTGCCGACTTCAGCCGCAAGCATCGTCTGAACAAGAATTTGGTCAGCGATCTGTTGAACGGCCGAAAGAAAGGCAAACGCGGTGAAGCCCACCGTGCTGCCGTATTGCTCGGCATCAAGGAGGGCACGGTCGCACAGTAGTGCGGCCGGCTCAGGGGGGAAACGAGAACATGAAACGTCCGATTCTTGATAGCCGCCGCAAGGCCGTAATGTCTGCCGTCGCCTCCTTTCCTGGTGGCCGCGAGTGCGCCGCCACCCACCTGGGGCTGGATCTCAAGCAGTTCGATAACAAGCTGTACGAGAACACTGGCCACCGGCCGCTGACCGACGAGCAGGTCCGCCAGTTAGAGCGCGTAGGCGGCACCAGCTTCCTGCCCGACTACCTGTCAGGTCTCTACAGCGGCGTTTTCGTCCCCATGCCGGAGGACACCCCGCTCGATAACCTGGACCTCTACCAGCGCTCCCTGGTCACCGACGTGGCCGAGGGCAAGGTCGACCAGATCATTGCTAAGGCCTTGGCCGACGGCCGCCTAGAAGAGGCCGAGCTCGCCGACATCATCGCTGCCCACCGCGCGCACATTGCCGCCAGGCATGCCGAGGTGGGGGCCGTTATCACGTTGCACCGGAAAATCCCGGGCAATCAGGAACAGTAGTTGGCGCACGAAGCGTCGCATTTTTCGGCTTCGGCCAATGCCGCACTCGCGGCGGGGAGAATTCATGAGCACCAATCACGGCGGCGGTTACAAGTGTCTGTGTCCGGCCTGCGGCAGCCGGATGCGTATCCGCAATTCGGAAGAGCAAACACCCATCTTCAAGACCATGTATGGCGAATGCACCAACCTGGGATGCGGCGCCACCTATGGCGGCTCCCTATCGTGGGAGTACGAGCTAACCACCTCGGGCCTGGACCGGCCCCGGGTCCGTCTCCCGGTTGCCCCCTCGGTAAAACGCAGGCAAGCCATCCGCGACAGCGCCGAGAAGACCAACCAACTCGACATTTTCACCGTCCTGGAGGCCTAAGCCATGGAACTCGTGCAGCTCACCGCCCCGCAGCTCAACGACTACCGCACCGTCATGCAGAGCAACGCCGCTGCCTTCATCAAGCGCCACCAGCAGGAACACCTGCACGACGACAGTCTGTTCGACCGCGCCGTCAACAACCTGGTCGACGTGTGGGACGTGCCCGTGTTCATGGCCGACCGCCTCGTCCACCTGGCCATGACCGAGCGTTTGCCCAAGGGCCGCCGCTGGATCGGCATAGACATGGCCAGCGGCCCGGACTTTTGCGTTTTCCACGACCGACGCGCCAACAAGATCGTTCAGGTGCCGAGCTCGAACAGGCTGCATAGCTTCCTGCAAAACCTGGCCAACCAGGCCCCACGCTAACCCACAAACGCCCAGCCCCACTCCCGTGGGTTTGGGGAAGTTGCACCCGCAATCCGAGGACGCGCCATGCAAAACGCCGTTGCGATCCAACTGGACCTGCCCAAGCCCTGGGCTGAAGCGCTGCTCAGCAGCCTGCGCGCCGAGCTGCGCCGGAGCATGACCGAGCACTGGTACGACGACCGCTACCGCACCGTGCCGGCTGGTTTGCGCAGCAACCGCATCCTCGACGACTACCCGGCCCTCGCCGGCCACAAACGCACCATCGGCGCGCTGCAAGCCGCCCTTGCCGCCAATCAGTAAGGCAACTCCATGACGATGCAAGAGAAACTCAGGGGCGAGGTGCTCCGCCGGATTGAGTCCGACTTCGGTCTCAAGCACATGACTGGCACCAACTACATGCGCAAGGGCAAATGCCCATCGCACAAGTGCGGAAAAAACACCCTGTACACCTTCCACGACTCGCCTTGGATGCTTATCTGCGGCCGGCCGGAAGCGTGCAACCACCGCGTCCATGTCAAGGACCTCTATAGCGACCTGTTCAACGACTGGAGCGAGCAGGCGCCGGCCACCGCCGATGAGCCAACCGCCACCGCCCGCGCCTACCTTCAGTTTGCCCGGGGCTTTCGCCTTGAGCTCATTGACAGCTGGTTCACCCAGGAGAACTACTGGAGCCGCGACATCGGTGCCGGCAGCGCGACCGTACGTTTCCCCCTGGATAAGGGAGGCTACTGGGAGCGCCTGATCGACCGTCCCGAGCGCTTCGGTAAGCAGAAAGCACGCTTCAAACCGGGCGAGAGCTACAAGGGCGTTTGGTGGTGCCCGCCTTCACTCACCCTGGTCGACGTCGACGAGCTGTTCATTGTCGAGGGCATCTTCGACGCCATCGCCCTGCTGCACCAGGGCATCCCCGCCGTCTCTATGATGAGCAGTGCCCCTTTCCCCGAGGAATCAGTCCGCGCCCTCAAGAAGGCATGCCAGGAGGCGGACAAGCGCCTGCCACGCCTGGTCTGGGCGCTGGATAACGAACCTGTGGCCAAGGCCAACATGCGCCGCTGGGCCAAGGAGGCCCGCGACCTGGGCTTCAAGTGCGACGCCGCTGTCATCCCGCAGCGCGGCGCCAAGAAAATCGACTGGAATGACCTGCACCAGCGTTGGGCCTTCATTGAGGGCGACGACGAGCGCGCTAAGCGCGTCGAGCTGGACCTTGCCGATGCACGTCACCAGGGCGCGCTGCTGCTGGCCGACTCGGCCGAAGAAAAGGGCTTGCTCATGTACGAGTGGGACGAGCGCAAGGAATTCAACTTTACCTACCGCTCCCGCCTGTACTGGTTCCACCTGGACCTGGAGAAGTTCGAGCGCGCTGCCCGCGAATTGGAAGGCTCTAATCACCAGGAAGATCAGTTACTCAGCGACAAGCAGCGTCGGGACAAGGCTCTGCGCCAGAGTTCGTCCGTGGTGCGTATCGCCAATTGCGCTTTCCAAGCGCTGTACTACATGCGCAACGACGTGACCCAGGAGGCCTGGTACTACTTCCGCGTAGATCGACCAGACAGCCGTGCCGTCAAGACAACCTTCACTGCCTCGCAGATAACTGCCGCACCGGAGTTTAAAAAGCGCCTGCTCAACGAGTGCAACGGAGCCATGTTCACCGGCACTCCGCAGCAGTTGGAGCGCATGCTCGGCTTCCAGCTCGACGACCTCAAGACCGTCAACACAATCGACTGGATCGGCTACACCCGCGAGCACGGCGTCTACGTGTTCAATGACCTGGCCATCGCCGGCGGCAAGGTGCACAAGCTCAACGTAGAGGACTTCTTCGACGTAGGGTCCCTGAGCATCAAATCGCAGAGCCTGTCCCCTATCCTGCACATCAACGCCGACCTGGCCGACTACGACGAAGAGTGGTTCGAGCTGTTCTGGCGCTGCTTTGGCGTGCGCGGCGTTGTCGTGCTGACCTGGTGGTTGGGCGCCCTGTATGCCGAGCAAATCCGCCAGTTGCACAAGTCCTACCTGTTCCTGGAGCTGATCGGCGAAGCCGGCTCCGGCAAGACCACGCTGGTGGAACTGCTCTGGAAGCTCACCGGCCGCATCGAATACGAGGGCTTCGACCCGTCCAAGGCCACCCCAGCCAGCCGCGCGCGGAACTTCGCCCAGGTCGGCAACCTGCCGGTCGTGCTGATCGAGTCCGAGCGCGAACAGAAGGAAGGCGCCCCGGTGAAGCACTTCGACTGGGACGAACTCAAGACCGCCTACAACGGCCGCAGCGTGCGTTCCACCGGTGTGAAGAACAACGGTAACGACACCCGCGAACCACCGTTCCGTGGCGCTCTGCTGATCGCGCAGAACAACGCCGTCAACGCCTCCGAGCCGATCCTCCAGCGCCTGGGCCATGTGCATCTGACCCGCGAGCACCAGACACCGGAAACCAAGCTCTTCGCCGAGCGCCTGGAACGCATGCCGGTGGAGCAGCTCAGCGGCTTCATCATCAAGGCGCTGCAGCCCGAGGCTAAGGTCCTCAAGCTGCTGGACGAGTGCACCTCCGGCTACGAGCAGCAGCTCCTGGCGCTGCCCGGCATCCGCACTGTACGTATCGCCAAGAACCACGCCCAACTGCGCAGCCTGGTGGACGCACTGCAATTGGTCGTACCGCTGAGCGACGAGCGTGCCGCCCTGGTGCATGCCGAGGTGGAGCGTATGGCCCAGGAACGTCAGGAGGCCATCAACGCCGACCACCCACTCGTGCGTGAGTTCTGGGACATGGTCGAGTTCCTCAACGGCCCTCTGGCCGAGCCCGGCGGCAAACTGAACCACTCCCGCAAGTCGGGCTTCTTCGCCATCAATCTCAACGAGTTCGTCGAGACGGCGGCCAACAAGCGCCAGCAACTGCCGAACCTCAGCGAGCTCAAGCGCGTGCTCAAGACCAGCAAGTCGCCCAAGTTCCTGGAAACCAACAAGCCCATGAATTCAGCCATCGCCGTCGATACCCACGGCTCCGCAAGGACAGTGCGCTGCTGGCTGTTCCAGCTCGTTTAACCCAACCCCGGCGCGGCAACGCCGGCATCAACCCCAAGGAGAAGCACCATGCACGACGACAACGACCACTTCTACCAGAGCAACCGCGTCGACACGCTGGTCACCCTGGTTATTAGCGGCCTGACCCTGCTGGCCCTCGCGCTGGCCGGCTACTACGCCCCGTCTCTTCTGAGCGTGGCACTGCACTAAACCCACCGCCCGGACGCGGCAACGTCCGGGCAACCAACCCAAGGAGAAGCACCATGCAATTGAACGTAGAACGCGGCGCACCCGCCACCGGCAAGACCATCCGCCTGCGCCAGATCGCCAAGGCCGACGGGCAAAGCGAGCAAGAGATTCTGGTAGGCCGCCACTGCACACCTGACGCATTGGCGCGCTCGGTACGGTGGCTCGCGAATCGAGGCGCCAATGTCATCTGCATCGACGAATGCAGCGAAGAACAGATTGAACTTTTACAGGTCCTGGCGCGCCGCCTGCCGGGCAACCAGACCATCCACGCCGTCGTTGCGAACTGAGGGGACCACCATGTCGAACTACTTCTACAAGTCCGAAGCCCCAGAGGTGGTGGCCATCGTCCGGGAGTTCTACCAGGCGAAAGACCTGCTGAATGAGCAACTGGTCGAGTTGGGCAATCTGTTCGGCGGTGCCATCGCCCCAATGCGCGACATCACCTCCCACTACGCCGGCGGCGTGAAGCTGTCCGCCAGCCGCGAGCTGGACGTCCACTGGTGCCGCCCTGACGAGTACGGCTACCGCAGCCTCCGCCAACAGGCAGTGCCACCCAAGGGCATCACCAAGGAGCAGCGTGCTGCTATTCGAGCCGAGCACGAGCGCCTGCGCGAGTTATGGAAGGAACACTGCCCGCCTAGCCTGGACACCCACGACTACTGGGACCGGCTCAACCTGAACACCGGCAGCCTGCTGCTTTGTGGCGGCATCAAGTTTGAGCACCAGGGCGTGGCCTACTTCGTTCTCGGCTTCTCCATCAACCAGGCCGACCACGAAGCGAACGTAGCTGCAGACCAACCTACGTCCGGCTGGATCACCGGTGCGGTGGAGATTCTGCCGAGCGAATACGAGGCCGCCCGCGTGGCCAAGTTGGGAGAGCGCGCATGAGCACTCAGCTACTCGCAGACCTGAACATGCTGTTTGCTTTCGAAGACGTGGCCACCGCCAACAACTGGCCCACGGCGCGCAACGAGGCCGACACCGGGTACGTCGACCCAGTCACGCAGGCGCGCTGGGAAGGCTTCGAGTTGGCCCATGGGCCACACGGCGTGCGTCCCGAGGGGCAGCAGTTGTACGCAGAAATCAAGAAGTCGAGTAAGTACGCGCACCAGGCGACCTGGGCAAAGAGCCAAGGGCCGTACCCATTCCCTGTTCGAGTCGTAGACGACCGCGGCGGCCTGTACTGCGTCGCCGGGGGACCGGGCGGCGCGTACCGACTGGCGGACGTGAACCTGTACGTGATCGAAGACGGCAAGAAAGTCCGCGTCCGTTGACCACTGGCAGGCCCCGCCGAGCGGCAACTCGGCAGGGCCTGCCCCCAAGGAGAAGCACCATGCACCACTTACAACAACACCACCGCTGGCCGTTACTGGCCATGGTCGCCGCACTGGCGGGCGTGACCGCCACGTCGGTGGCTCTGGCTATCGCCGCGCTGATCGACAACACCCTGCTCGCCGTTCTGTTCGCCTCGGCCGCGGTGGTCCTGGACCTGTTCAAGTACGTCGCCTGGCCGCTGGCCCTCGGCCTGCTGGTCGTGCGCCGAACCCTTTGCGCGCTACTGATGATGGCCTGCGCGCTGGCCCTGGGCGCCGTCTCCGGCTGGGCCACTTACGACCGGCTCATGTCCTCGATCATCAACAGCCGCGCCGAGCACCAGGCCCGCCAGGAACAACGCCAAATCGACCTGGTGGAGCAGCGCGACGCAGACGCCGCCCGCATCGGGCAGCTCGACAGCGATGCGGCAGCTTTCCACCAGCAGGCCAACGCACTGCGCGAGAGAGGCATGGTCACCCGTGCCCTGGAGCTGGAGACAGCCTCCATGGCACGCATCGACGCCGAACGGGAGCGCGCCCAGGCGCGTCGGGACCAGTCGTCGCAAGAGCTCACTGCCCTGCTGGCGCTGCCAGCCAAGGCCGCGGGCCTGCCTCTCGAATTGGCCACCCTGCTCTGCCTCGGCTTCGCCGCTGCACTAGAGATTGTGCCGGCCCTGATCCTTTCCGCCCTACGTCCAGCACCCGCGCAGGAACGCGCCCCGGTACCAGTAGCAGCGGAACAGGAACGGACCGAGGAACAGCAACAGGAACGCCAGAAAACAGAGCAGGTTCCAGCAGCCAGCGAAGGGCTGCCGACCGATTTGCTGCAGCTCATAGCCAGCACGGAAAGAGGAACGAAGGTGGCAGTGCGTCAGGTCGCCAAGTGTCTGCGGATAGGCAGTGACCGAGCCACCAAGCTGATGCAGAAGGCCGCCGAAGCCGGCCTGCTGAGCAAGACCGCCGCCGGTTACGTGGCGGCATAAAAAAAGATGGCCCCGGAGGGCGGCAACCCTCCGAGACCGACCAACCCCAAGGAGAAGCACCATGCAAGTACAAACCCCCGAAGTCAGCACCGAGAAGGCTACCACACTGCGTTATGACACCATCGTCATCCGCGGCGCCACCGGCAAGGAAGTTCCCCACACCGTAGACGGCGGCGAAGTGGTCAGTTGGGCGCGCGGGCATGAACTGGCAGCCGGCGATGCCCTGCTGGAGTTCGTCAACTACGTCGCCGATGCTGATTGCGGCATCAGCCCGGAGCTGAGCGCAAAGGCGCGCAAGGCACTAGACCTGATGGAGCGGCGCAACAGGCTGGGCTGGGAGGCGGACGAACAGCCAGAAGACTGGCAGGCCTCGGTTAACCGTGCAGCGCAAACGGCCCGCGAAGTGTTCAGCGAATCCCATGACGACGCCATCCAGGCGATTGAGTACATGCAGGCTCTGCTGCAACTGGCTGCCCCTGTCGTGCAAGGCGGTGACGTATGAAGCCATGCACCCTCGGCAAACGTCACAGCTGGACATTCGTCCGCAACGTCGTCACCAGTCATCTGAGCGGCCGCATCGGCCGCATCACCAAGCGCGGGCTCTATCGCTGCGAATGCGGCGCTCAGAAAAACGGCACCCCCGGCCACCAGGACGCAGGAGGTGCCCAATGACCAACCGCATCCGCCCGACCATGGCCAGCCACCGCCTGGACCTGCCCAGCATTTGCGACATCTGTGGCAAGGCCCGATCCACCCGCAAACACGCCGCCTGCAGCCGCACGCGCCAGCAACTCAAGCGAGAAGAGTGGGCCAGCTACATGGACAACATTGCCGCCAAGAAAGCCAAGGGAGGCCGCCGCCATGCAAACTGATAACACTTCGCCCATTACCATCAACGTCCGCCAGAGCACCGGCACCTATATCGCCAAGGCCAATGGCCACAAGGCAACCGCAAGCTGCACCACCGGCCCGATCCAGGCGGCCGAGTCGCTGGCACGCAAGATCGGGCTGGCCCCCAGCATGATCCAGGAGCAGCAACGTGACGGACTCGGCTACGGCTGCTCACGCTTCACACACCCCGGCGAGCTGGCCACCAACACCAGCGACAGGGCGCACTGCCCAAACTGCGGCATTTGCCACACCCGCGAGGAAACCTGCATCGAGGCGAAGGCGCGCATCGGAGGTGTAGCATGACTGACTTCTTCTACCTGCAGGACAGCCGCAGCAACGTCGGCAGCCGGGCGATGTTCTGGCGCGAGAGCGGCGGCTACACCTCGAACCTGGACGAGGCCGAGCAGTTCAAACGCGAGTCCGCAGTCAAGCAGTACGAGTGCCGCGAAACCGACCTACCCTGGCCGGTGGAGTACGTCCGCACCCGGGCACAGGTCGGCGTCGATCATCAGTACCTGGACGTGCCAGCGGAACAGGCGCTGGCCGCTGCGCCGGCGGACGACCGCATCTACGTCGCCTACAAACAGGCATGGGACGGCAACTGCCTGATCTGGATGGCGCTGGGCATTGGCCCCACGTCCAACCTGACGGACGCCAGCACCTGGAGCCTGGAGCATGCGGCAGGCTTCACCGGGCGCGGCTATTTGCCATGGCCGAAAGGCTACATCGACCAGCACAGCCGGCCGGTTGTGCTGGCCTCCATGCTCGACCACAAGCAAGCACTGCGCTCGATCGGCCTCAAGCTGCCCAAGCTTAAGCGCCCGCGCTCCCAGCGCTACAGCGACCGACTCAACTGCGACGGCTGCGGCCGCTTCCTCAGTGACCGCCAACGCTTCGAGGATTGCCCCAACTGCGGCGCGAGGAATGCGCCATGAGCCGCCGTCTGATGGTCCAGGGCGGCCGCCGCTGTGGTCGCTTTAAACGCCTGCTGCCGCTGCTCCAGTACGCCCAGGGCAACGGCTGGTCAGTCGCTTACACCAACGGCGGACACCTGCGCTTTACCAAGCCTGAGCGGCCAATCATCCACACCAGCAGTACGCCGAGCGATTGGCGTGCTGTCCACAACGCCTTGGCCGTCCTGGCCAGAGCCGACCGGATGACTGTGGTGGAGCTTTCGCATGGGGTGGCCATCTACCATGGCTGACCAGGACGAACGCCAGCACATGCTGGAATGCGAGGCCAGGTACTGGCTCCGGCGTGGGAACACCACGCCGGAGAAGGTGGCCGAGCTGAAAGAGACCCACCTCAAGAAGCGCGGCGAGCAGGCCGTCACCCGGCTGATCGAGGAAATGCGCAAGCAGTGGCGTCGCCGCCACGAATGGCTAGGGAGGGAGCATGGGTAACGACGTGCGGCGAGAAGGCCGGAGCTACGATTCTCGGCGGTGGCCACAGGCCGTCGGCAGTACACTGGAGGCCCAGCCATGAGCGAAGTCTCCCGCGTGCTGACATTCGACGACCTCAAGCGCATTACCGGATATGCCCGACGGGCAGACGTGGAGCGGACCCTGCACGAGCAGGGCATCCGCATTTTCCGGGGCCGCACCGGTCCCTGGACCACCGTGGAGCTAATCAACCAGGCCGGCGGGCTGAAAGCCGGCACCCAGGAGCAGTACGGCGTCGAGATTCTATGAGGCGATCCAGGAAGAACAACCCCAATATCCCCCAGCACATCGACCAGGCCGCTATCCCAGCGGCCGTTTTCTTTGACCACCGAGGCAAGGGAACCTGGTACACCCTGCACCGCGATGAAGCCGGCCGGCAGCGCCGGCAGAACATCGCCAGCTGTTCGGCCACGCTGGCCGAGCTGCACAAGATCATGGAAGTCCGCAACGGCATCGACCGCGAGAGCCTGAACCACCTTTGCGAGCAGTACCATGACAGCGCCAGGTTCAAGAGGCTCGCGCCGAAAACCCAGGAAAGCTACACCTGGTCGCGCGACGTTCTGGCCAAAATTCCCACCAAGCTGGGCAAACCCCTCGGCGAACTGGCCGTGCGCAAGTTCACCCCTGCGCTGATCCAGCGGATCATTGACCGGATCGCTGACGAGGGCACGCCGTCTAAGGCTGCCCATGCGCTGCGGTACCTACGCCTGGTGATGCAATGGGGCCGCAACCGCGGCTATCTGGACAGCAATCCGGCCATGGGCATCGAGGCGCCTGTAGAGCGCAAGCAGCGTCGGCTGCCGTCGCATGACGTGATGCAACGCCTGATCGGCCGCGCCCGCGAGCTGGGCCAATTGAAACGCGGGCAGAAGGACGCGGTACCACCGCACCTGAGCTACGTCATGGAACTGGCCTACCTATGCCGGCTGCGCGGCATTGAGGTCGTCACCCTGACCGACGCCAACGAGTTGGCCGACGGCGTGCTCACCAACCGACGCAAGGGCAGCCGTGACAATGTGGTCACCTGGACGCCGCGCTTGCGAGCCGCCTGGGACGCTGCAAAGGCCCGCCGCTCCCAAGTATGGAAAGCCCGGGGCACGGCCGTGCCGGTCAATCCCGAGAAACGCTTCATCATCACCGCCGACCACGGCGGCCCGTTGGGCAAGTCCGGCCTGGACACCGCCTGGAACCGCTTCATGCGTAACGCCATCGTGGCGGGTGTTATCACCGCCGAGCAACGTTTCGGCCTGCACGACCTCAAACGTCGCGGCATCACTGACACCCCAGGCACCAGGGCCGACAAGCAGGAAGCCAGCGGCCACCGCGACGAGTCCATGCTCGACATCTACGACCTGAGCATCCCGAAGGTCGCCCCCTCAGCTCTCTGATCCCCCCGAAACCTGCGTAACAAGCGCGCCGGACTCCGCATGGAATCCGGCCGTCAGCGCTGCCATTACGTAACAAGCCACGACCTAAGTGACTGACCAGCAGGCCGAAAATGGTTTTCTTGTAATCAGTAGGTCCCGGGTTCGACTCCTGGTGCCGGCACCACATTAGGCTCCATTGCATTCCACCGAATGCTCTGGAAGCCCCGAAAACCCGCCCTTTGGCGGGTTTTTTCGTTCCAGGACCCTCTGTCGGGATCCAACAAAATCCCCCTTCCCCGAGGGTATGTTAGGGGTACTGCGATTTTCCGGCCAGGAGCGCGTACCCCTATGCCACGTCTAGCGATCCCCCTCAGCGACCTGCAATGCCGCACGGCCAAAACCCGCGAACGCGCCTACAAACTGTTCGACGGCGGCGGCATGTACCTTTTCGTCAAGCCCAATGGCGTGAAGACCTGGCGCTTGAAGTACACCAAGCCCAGCGGCAAGGAAGGTACGCTCATCATCGGCAATTACCCCATCGTTACCCTTTCCGTCGCACGGCGTAAGCGAGACGAAGCCAAGGCGTTGCTGCTAGACAACCTCGACCCAATGGAAGAAAAAAAGAAAGCCAAGATCGTAGCCCAGCGGGCGGCATTGCTTTTCGAAACCGTTGCTCTGGAGTGGCACGCCGACATGTCCCGTCGCTGGACCGAAGGACACGCAAAAACCGTGATGAGCCGACTGCGTACCCACGTCTTCCCGCTGATCGGCCAACGACCCATCGCTGAACTCGATACCCATGACCTGCTAGAGATCACCCAGCGCATCAAGGAACGCGGCACCATGGATGTGGCGTTAAGGGTAAAGAACTACTTATCCACCATCATGCGCGGGGCCAAAAGGGCTCGGCAGATCACCATGAATCCTGCACTGGATCTGGCAGGCTCGATTCACGCGCCGCGCACAGTCCATCGCCCGGCCCTCTCCCTCAACCGCCTACCCGAACTGCTACACCGTATCGACAACTACAATGGCCGCGAGCTGACGCGCCTTGCCGTCCTGCTCACGCTACATGTATTCGTCCGCTCCAGCGAACTGCGCTTCGCGCGATGGAGTGAGTTCGACCTCCAACGCGCCATGTGGGAAATCCCCGATACACGCGCACCGATTGAAGGGGTACGCAACTCCACACGTGGGACCAAGATGAATGGCGACATTCAAATGGTTCCGCTATCGCCGCAGGTCATCGAAATACTGGAGCGCCTGCGCAGCCTCAGTCGCTTTTCAGAGTTAGTGCTACCGGGCGACCACAAGTACTGGAAGCCCATGTCCGAGAACACGGTGAACACCATGCTTCGCAACGTCGGCTATGACACCAGCAAGGACGTGTGCGGCCACGGCTTCAGGACCATGGCCTGTAGCGCCCTGCTTGAGTCCGGGTTATGGACCGACGCAGCCATCGAAAGACAAATGAGCCATAAGGAACGCAACCGTGTGCGTGCCGCGTATATCCACAAGGCCGAATTCCTCGAACAGCGCAGGCTGATCATGGCGTGGTGGAGTAACTACATCGACGCCAACCGCCATGGGCATGTGACGCCCCACGAATTCGCTCACCCAGTCGGCGACAACATCACAGTCCTACAAAATAGCCGTGGCGCATCCAAACGTGGGTAAGCCTGTGAGATCACCGTTGTCCGCCCTTCCACGCGGGTCCATCCAAGCGGGGCTGCAAAGCCGCCCTGCTTGGATGGACCTCATTTAAAAAATCTAAAGCCCACGCAAATTGTCTGTGGAAAACCATAGATTTCCACCGGTGGATAATTTCATCCACAGCCGCAGAATTCCCGAAAATTCGAGCCTTGACCCAAATTATCCACAGGCGTAGAAAAGATCGGGCAAAGCGCTGTCTTTGACAGCAACCCAGGTAGCCAGAACCTTTAAGGCTACGCCACACCGTGGTGGTTCTCCCAAAGTGCGATTAGCGTCCGGCGGCTCGCACGGTCACAGCGATGTGATGGATGCCTACTTCTACCAGAGTGCCCACTGCGGCAACTCATACCCCTTTATAGCTGCCCTGCAGCAACCTATCCGCTTGGCCATTTCATTGCGCCAACCTGCGCCCGTCTCTTTCTTCCGGAAAGAGACGGGCGCTCCTACCGCTGCTGCAGCCCACCTCGTACAAGGCTTTGCGGCATTTCCCCTCGTGACAATCGGCGTGACAAACACCGAAGTCACCAGCAACAGCGATGCAGATGATGGTGCCGCAGCCCAAGGAATGGGCTGTACCTGACTGACAGTCAGGCATGCCCCGGTCATCTCATCACTGCCTTCACCCGACTCAGGATCTCGCGGCGCTGATCTCGTCAGCCAGTGCAACCTCCACCCGCCCACCTCTTCGGAAGTGTTCAGGAGGCCAGATCTTGAGATGCCCAAGCTCCCGGTCGTAAAGAGCCGCCAGTCCCGCGTTAGTGGACAACCCTCACAGGTCGCAGGGGCCTTGATCCCTGATAACACTCAACATTCTTGGCGGGATGACGTGGGGAAGGTTTCAAAGGTTTTGGCTTCGAGAGGAGATTGATCATGGCATTGGTCGGTAGACGAGACGGGCGGAATTTTGGCTATGGCCGGCAATTGAGTTATGCCGGGCCACAGGCGTTGCGCGATCTGTTTGGCGACGGGCATTACGGCACGGTCAAGGCGCACAGTGATCGCTGGCAGGCGTTTGTGCTCTGGTGCCGATCCGAAGATGGGCCCGGATACAACGATGCTCGACAGATTGATCGGCAGACCTTGCTGGACTATGCCGGGCATCTGCGTCAGCAAGTTGAACAAGGCGACCTCGCCATCGCCACTGCGCAAAACCGATTGTCCAGCGTGAACCGAACCATGGCCGCGCTTCGCGGTGATCAGTATGTGAAAGTGCCGAGCCCGAGCAAGGCGCTGGGAATGCGGCGCACCAGTGTTCGTTGCTCGGTTCCGCAAGGCCAAGACCGCGAACAGGTGAAACGGATCGTCGACGTGCTTTGCGAACATCAGCAGCCGCGCGCCGCAGCCATCGTGCAGTTAGCGCGAACCACCGGCATGCGCATGCGCGAGGCCATTTTGGCCGACCTGTCCCGATTGCAACGTGAAGCAGAGCAACTTGGCAGAATCAACATCCAGGACGGCACCAAAGGTGGCCGCTCAGGTGCATCGGCACCTCGCTGGATTACGGTAGATGATCATGTTCGTGACGCACTTAGGTTTGCCGAACAGGCCTCGCCCGACGGTAGCCGCAACCTGCTTGCTCCGAACGAAAGCTACCAGGACTTTCTGCGGGACACCGTCCGCCCCGCACGGGACATCATCCATAAGCACGACCTCAAAGGCTTCCACGAATTGCGGGCAGCCTATGCGTGCGAACGCTATAAGCAAATCACGCACCATCTCGCCCCCATCAACGGTGGCCATTGCTATCAACTCGACCGACGCCTAGATCAGGATGCCCGAGTACAAATCAGCTATGAACTGGGGCACGGCCGTATCGACGTGGTGTCGGCTTACATTGGTGGTCGAGCATGAGCATGGCATTCGATATGGAGCTGTTCCTGTCAGGCGTCCTGACCGGTTCGCATACCACACGCCAACGCCACCTTAGTCAGGCAAAGACTATCCAAGCAACAATCGCTGATCGCTGGCAACGCGACAATCCATGGACTTGGCAGAGAAAACACCTTGCGTGGTTTTTGAATCACCACCTAAAGCAGCACACTGAATCGACGCGCTATTACTATTTGCTGACCATGCAATTACTCACTCATCGCCTAGGGAAACCCTGGCAGCTCAACCGTTAAGCGAAGGTCAGAAAACGGCCCATAGTATGTAAAAACGCTTCGTCAAAATTGATGTTTGCGCGTCTATGCGAAATCTGAAAATTATCGGCTACTCAGCCGATCTGGATTTTGCATAGAAATGCGATTTCCAGCCCAACACCGGGCTCAAATCGCGCTGAAAAACGTTTTTACACAACCTCGACCAGAAGCGGATGTAATCCCAATTGCATCCTAATATTTTCACGGATAACCTCATCCCTTCTCAATACCACGCGCAAAGGGACTTGATGTCATGGTGTATAGCTGCTTTTCCCCTCATGCTCTCAAACGCCACACGGCAGAGCTGCTCTGTGCTCCATCTTCGGAATGTTGTCCACCTCGTCCCACTGGGTGTTGCCTACAACAGTTGGGGTCTATTTCATGTTATGCAATTGGAGCTACCAAGTGCTGACCTTTCAAGAAGCTTTAAATAGTATTGATAAAGAAGAAACGCCCTCGATTTTGTTAGCGAACGGATTTTCTCAAGCTTGGAATGCGCAAATATTTAACTACGCAAACCTTCTTGAAGCTGCGAACTTCGGTGAACGAGACGCGATAATTAGATCGTTATTCACAAATTTGAATACCTATGATTTTGAAGCAATCATGAGGCAATTGGTCGCAGCCGAGATTGTTTGTAAAGCATATGGGGTAGAACAGGCAACCATTAATCAAATAAAGCAAGATCAGGAGAAGCTGAAACAAGCTTTAATAACTGCGATTTCGAATACCCATCCACATGTGCCGAATGAAGTCTCGGATGCGCAATATACCTTCGTGCGTAAATTTATCTCCGGCTTCAACAAAATATTCACTGTTAACTACGACCTGCTGCTTTACTGGTCTAGAAATAAAAATGATTTACCACCGCACAATTATAGAACTGACGATGGGTTTCGAGCCCAGCAGCGATGGGCAGGGCATAGCACAAATCAAGAAGTTCATTTTTTGCATGGAGGACTCCATATATACGATACTGGCTCAAACATAAAAAAACATGCCTTTACTGAGGATGGAGAAACAATTATCGAGCAGGTTAGACAAAATCTTGAGCAGGGAAAGTTTCCCCTATTTGTTTCCGAGCCCGGTCATGAGGGTAAGCTCAAGAAGATCGAACACAATCCGTACCTGAACTATTGCTTTCAGGAACTAAGAAATCTCAAAGGGACGCTATTTATATACGGACACTCAATGGATGAGAACGACAAACACATTTTCAGTCAGATTAAGAGCAGTCAGATAAGCAAAGTGTTCGTGAGTATTTACGGCAATGAGTATAGTGAGGCGAATACAAGAGCTAAGGCAAATGCGCACGCATACCTTCACCGGCCTGGGCTCAATGTGGATTTCTTTGATGCCGCAACGGCCCCGGTGTGGGCGTAACATAACGGTTTGGTTAGATTATTAACACTTTTAACTCAGCAGATAACTCGAGTATTAATCACGGCAAAGAACAAAGAGGGACAGATTTATTTTTAAGACAAGACCTCAAAGCTTATCTAGAAATAAATCTGTACGCTTTTCGCGACTTTCGCTCCCTGTCGGGCCAAGCCTCTCCCGCCTTTATAAAAATTTGGGAGAGGAATACTAAATCAAAACTCTTTCTGCCTGCCCACCTTTCTTCCAGTTGAATATTTTTCTCTACTACGATCAGCATGAAGATCACGATCGTCTTTAGTCTCCAACAAACTGGATATTTTATCTAGTAAATAGCGAATCTCTTTATTCCTATTTTTTAAAACAACCTCATGATCATCGTTAACCTTTCTTCGACCAACTCTGAAAGTTGCGGAAACTTTAGGAAAAATTTCGACCTCAATTGTGCTCTGCCGCAATCTTCTTGTACGCGGCACGCCCACATCATCAATACTAACAACTCGCAATTCATCTAACGAAATATCTGACTGACTAGTTTCCCAGAAACCTCGCCGCCCAACACGCTCACGCGCAAGTCTACGACCAAGGCTGTCCCCAATAAATATATAGTCGGAGCCTGGAGTGAAGGCGGAAAAAAGAGCAAACCAAAGTGGTGCAAGTTTTAGTTTCGGGAACAAATCATACGCCAGAGACAAATACTGCAATGACCCGCCTCCAACTCTTGCAGCCAAATACCCTGCAATAATGGAGTTTGAGCTCTGAGTGCCGCGTCCCGATACTAGTATTTCAGTTATTGCTTCATCAAAGGCTCTTACCCGTGCCTCTCTACTACCATCCATGAGTTTCAACGCATTTCGCGAAGCTGGTAGATTTTCGGTAATAAGTTCCCACTCTAATGTAATTGATTTCCGCCCGAGTAAAACTGCACCTATAAAATCAAGCGTACCAGGGGCTGATGGTTCCTGTAGCAACGAGTAAGATTTACTATTATATGTCAAGCTATCAAGAACTAGCTTCCAAAAACCAATAAGCTCTTCAACTGAGAGAGGTAGCATTTCGCCACCAAGCAAATCCCTTGCCTCTGACCAACGATCAGCCAACTCATCAATCTGATCGCTTTTATCATCATAATTTACCATCTGAATTACTGAGTCAGAAAATGTACCAAAGCAAGCAGACACAGGTACATCTGCAACTCCGGCTTTTTTTCCACCCATTTGGACATATGCCTCAGCAATTACGACTGCGACAAAGCGAGACAATATATCTTCAGGTAGCCCTTGTACCTTATTAAATATCCTACGCGCGACCCCAAGGCCTATAACGTTAAAGAAAGCTGAAAATGGTTTATACGATCCGACATACGTACTCACAAAAGCAAAAAAATCTACCAAATCCGCGTCTGGAACTATAATTAGAGGAGGCTCTGGGGTTTTCAGCGTAGGTTTTCTACTCCAAACAAGAAGAACCTCCCCACTCTGCACATCCAGAATCTCGCTCTTAGCGGTATTATCTCTAGCAGGGAGCGTAATTCGATCCCCTAGCCAAGATACGAAGTCTTTTCGACCCATAGATAATGTATACATCTCAGCCTCTAGCCTTAAATAATTCAGCAGCAGAAACAGGATGCTGCGAGTTAACAGTCAAGAGAGCGATTCCTTTCTGGATATACCCAGGCAGCGCCCTTTCCGAATAAATAGCAAGCGATGTTTTTGCTCGAGATACAGCGGTGAACGACATGTTTTTTTGCGCCTTAAATCTGGTCACTTTGTCCATGGCCAGCAGATGCAGCGCTCTGAACTCAAGGCCCTTAGCCCCATGAATTGTCGTTATTACAATACGTTTCTCTGGCTCAAATGAGTGATATCCAAGTGTGCTATTTTGGACTTGGGTATCACCGTTAATATCAGACAACCCGAAGACCCTGGCGACCTCGGTCACATCCGCATTTTTAGGGCACAGAACACCAATTAATCCAAGCGGATATGCCCGTAACTGATCACGAACGGAGTCGATGCATTTTGCTATTTGCTGCTCCAGCGATAGACCAGAAAAGTCCTCTACGGTAGAGGGATTATCACTCTCCACATAATTACAATTAATTTCCAGCGATAGGTCTGTACCATTGTGATTGCGAATACCATCGGCGACTTTACATATCTCTAGACCGTTACGATAATGATGCGGCAAACTTTTTACATCATCACAGAATGCCTTTAGTGCGTCCAAACCACCGTTCTGAGAGTATATGCGTTGGCGCTCATCCCCGACAGCAAATATACGATCTGCAAAGGACGAAATGACCTCTATTTCATCTGCAGAATAGTCTTGGGCTTCGTCGAGTAAAATACAGTCAAACCGATCTTCTAAATTCCCTCGCATAGATAGGGACTTCAACCCTTGAAGGATAGCGTCCCGAACATCATCAAAGTCGCCTTCCGAATCAACTTCGATACCATTAGACTCTAGTAAACCTCGGGCCCATGAAACATATGTCTGTATCCGCTCAGGAGGAAAGGTGTACTGATCTGCCCCCATCACCAGAAATTCACGCAATACTCTACCAATGGTTAGCACAGAAAAATTCTTTAAGCTATTCGCATGCAAATATTTCGCCCGCATAACTAACAGGTTCGTCTTCCCTGAGCCAGGCGGTCCTAAAACTAAAAAATTTCCGTTCATGTCGAGGGAGATTACCTCCTTCTGGTTATCGTCAAGCTTTTCAATATCTGCCCACCATGTCTCTTCCATAAAACCCTCTGACAGTTATTTATTCCTGAAATTTATCAACGCACTTAAATAGCGCATCCTCTAACGCACTCATAACTCCGCCAGCGTCAAAAACACCGTCATAAAAATCTTCGAATCCAGAACAATCTATGCCTCCAGGAATCGCATCACGAAAACCTTCAAAAGATAACGTGAGAGCTCTCTCTACTGCATCTCTGATCAAGATATGGACGACAAAAACCAACCCATCATCCAACCCGAAGTCTGAGCTAGCGGCGAACTTTACAACAATACATCTAGAGCATTTTTTATTACCCAAAAAACTAACCGGAGGTAACACATCCGCTCTTATATTTCTAATACCTACCGATATAAAATCTTTTGCCTCACCAAAAAAGAAATTTTTATCCGCCTCCGTTTCGGCTCGCTGCTCTCTTCGTTCCAATCCCTGAGCGCGTTTGAAAGACAACCTATCTAGGACCTTCTGTTTTGCAGATACTCCTTCAGCCGGAAAAAGCTTTTCGAGAGAAAAGTCTTCCCAAGTCAAGCATCCCAGCCTTAACTCTGGCTTCTTTAAAAGGCAACATCTTGCGACGTGTATTAATCGATGGAGGGTTTCAGGTCCCTCGATGACAGGAACTTCGTTTTGGACCGCGTTAACAAGCCGCGCATATGGAATAGTACTTTCCTCAAACAGCCTCCGACGCATGATCAGGTCATGCATTACTCCGCCTATCTGATAGAAAGTGAGTGCTCGCCACCCCGCTATATCGTGAGATTCATTTCTTAACAAAAACTCTGGCGAGCTATATTGTAAAGTTCCAACAAACTGCTGAATACCATCACCATCAGTTAAGCCGGCCTCACCCACCACTTTAATAACACCAAAGTCAAGCAACACCAGTCGGCTATAATCATCAAGCAAAACAATATTTTCAGGCTTTATGTCCCGATGAACTAAATTCCGACTTTCTAGAAACTGAGCAGCGCTTGCAAGCTGGCTTATCAAAGTAGGTACTTTATCAAGTGGTACCTTATCGAGAACTCGCTTTAAATTCTCCCCTGACAAATATTCCATGACCAAATAATGATTACATGATTCGTGATCGAAGCCGCCGCCTATCACCGCTACCATATTAGGATGATGCACACCAACCAACTGCAACTCTCTCTCAATTCGAGCCAGTTGAACCCGATCTCCATAACGTTGAATTAACTCATCATCGAATATCTTCAACGCAACCTTCTGGCCGTCATCTGCAAACGCTTCAAATACGGCAGCAGATTTTCCGTTATCTATAAGTGCCCCTACACACCAGTTCCCAATAATCTTCCCGGCGAAATCTTTTTCCCATTGCGCGGCCTTTACAGCATCCATACATTCACCTTCGACTGGTGTTTACAATTCAGCGGTGCATCGGGTACTCAATCATTGACACCCTCTGCTCCCTGCTCGCACTCAACGGGTACCACTAGACACGAATCTACACGAATCCATTAGGCCTTGGCACGCTTCAACCGAAACAGATTACGTACGTGCTTCTAAGCTGCGAATGACTGAAAAAGGTAGCCGCATTATCCGCTGCCTAATCAGCGTTTCATTTAAGATGCATCCTACAACGCACATAGAAGGGACATTTATCGCGTCCATAGGACAAAGTATTAAAGAGTGCTTCGCACAGTAGATTTGAGGGAAGCTTTAGGTGTCGATCAATAGCCAGATTGCCCTGGAGGATAGGTACGTAAGCGCCCGAGTTCGATTCCACTGACCTCCATAACTAGCTGATTTATTTATAGTTACCTATCGGGGTACGCCAAATTTTCCACCGAATTCCAGACCCGCAGAAAACCTAGCCCCGCCGACCACTACCGTTCGTCTGGTGCCGGCACCATATAAGACGAAGCCCCTGCAGAAATGCAGGGGCTTTGTTGTTTCTGGGATATTCATCCTCGATCAACCCTTTCCCGCCTCACCCCCCTTCCTGTTGAATCACCTCTTTTCGGGCCAAAACTCCAGATTTCATCCTTTATGCTGAATTATGGGTAGCCAATAATTACGGCGTATTCATAAAACAAATAATGGCATCAACGCCTAGTCGCAACCTTTCAGGAAGAGCTGAAAAATCAACCAATCCATTTTCCCGATTGATCCTCACCGCTCACCACGCTAACCTCCCCCCGTCGCTGCCAATTCAGCGATCGGGCCTGAGAACCCGGCAAGATGCAGGCGCACAAAGCGCCCCCAACACCCGATTTTGAAGGCGTTTTTTTTTCGCCTGAAAATTCGTGCAATGGCGGCTGTGCGTGGGAGACCTTCGGGTCTGCCGGGTTCCTGTATCTCCGGTTTCTCAGCCTGCGCACAGCTGCCACCCATTCGCCTGAGAACGAACGTGGTAGCTCTCACTCGATATGGGAGTTTTACCGATGACCGCTACACATCCCTCTGCGTTAACCACCCTCGGCGTCACCCCGTTCTCCTTTCACTCCGACCAACCTCTGTTCCGCGTCAACAGCGGTGTTTCCCTGCATGAAGCCTTGCATCACGTTTCCGACTTGCTCCACGTTGCCAAGCTGCTCGCCGAAGATGCAGCGATGACCAAGGAGACGGACCGTTATGCCTGGGCGTCGCATTATTTGCAGGAGATGAGCAAGGCGGTGATTGATGATGTGGTGAAGGTGTTGGAGTCGCCTGGGAATACCGAGCTATAGGAAGGGCTATGGTGGTTGGGGGTCGTCGCGGTTTTAATCGGCCCCGCGTGGCAGCTGTCGAGCGCAAGCGAGGCTGCGTTTGCGGGCTGCCTGATACACCGCAACGCAGCCTCGCTTGCGCTCGGCAGCTGCTACGGATGTGCGTGGTGTTGGGTAAGACGGTGGTTAGCTGCCAACTTTAAGCGCCTCGGCCTGGGGCGCTTTTTTCGGTATAACCCACCTACCCGCGTCGTGAGCAGACTCATGAACGCTCTGAAACTGATCTGACTGCGGGTCGTTTTCCCGCTGTTGCTGGCCGCCCTCGGTGGCTGGGAGCGTCAGCGGGCTGACGAAGCCACCCCTGCGATGGTCGACCTGATCAATGAAAAATTCAGCGTGCAGACAGCCCTCTCGCGTCCGGAAAAAATCGAAGCCGAACTGCCTACCGGCCACGGAGTGAACCGTGCGATCCACGCCCATAAAAAAACCCCGAACCAGCCGGGGGTTTTTATCGCCTGGAATCAGGCGCTACGCGCGATCAATTAGAAAACGTTGATCGGGTAGTCGGCGAACAGACGGATTTCGTTACCGCCGACGTTGTACTTGTCGGCATTGCTGGAAACGCGCAACCAGGACGCACGCGCACGCAGGCTCAGGTCTTTGGCCGGACCGCTCTGCACGACGTATTTGAACTGGTTGAAGATTTCACGCTCGGTGCCATTGCCACGGTTGGAACCATCGTCAATGTTGGTACCACGAACGTAGGCAACGTTGTAGGTCAGGCCAGGCACGCCGAAGGTGCTGAAGTCCAGGCCGTAGCCGGCTTGCCAGGAGCGCTCGTCCTTGCCGTTGAAGTCGGACCAGTAGGAGTTGGCCAGCAGGATGGTGTTGCCGCCGTCGCCGATGCCGCCAGCGTTGCGGTAGCCGCCGTACAGGTAGCCGGTGTCGCCGGTGCTGCGCTGGTGAGCGACGGTGAAGCTGTGCGGGCCAACAGCCCACGTGGCGCCCAGGCTCCAGATCTTGTTGTCGCGAGCGTCTTCGCTGCCTTGGTTTTCCAGGGCGAAGCTCTTGTCCAGCTTGGTTTTGTAGCCGTTGAAGTCAAAGGTCAGCGACTGTTTCTCTGGCAGCACCAGTACGTAGTTGACGTTGACGTATTGCTTCTTCAGCACGTCTTGCATGTCGGAGGCGTACAGCGCGGCCGACAGGTTTTCGGTGAATTTGTAGCTACCACCGACGTAGTCGATGCTTTTCAGACGGCCGCTGTCGGTGCCTTCGGCGCTCTTGCGAGCTTCCTTGGTGAAGTGACCGGCGTCGAGTTGCAGGCCGGCGATTTCTTTGGAGACGATCGACGTACCCGTGAACGTTTCGGACAGCAGACGGGAATTGTCGTAGGCCAGGACCGGAACGTTAGGGAACTGATCACCGTACTTGAGCACCGTGTTGGAGACGCGGAACTTGACGGCTGCGCCACCTTTGGCCAGGTCGTGGGGTGCCGAGCCAGGGTTTGCCGTGCCATCAGGGTTGGTGGTGCCATTACCCTGCTTGAAGAAGTCGATACCGCCCGCACCGGCGCGACCTTGGCCACCGTCCAGACGAATCGCATATTGACCGATCACGTCCACACCCACACCGACGGTGCCTTGGGTAAAGCCGGACTCGAACTTGCCGATGAAGCCCTGGCCCCACTCGGCTTTGTCTTGCTTGCCGTTTTTGTAGTCGCGGCTGATGTAGGCGTTACGTGCTGCGATGTTCAGATGGCTGTCTTCAACGAAACCCTTGGATTGCTCCTGGTCGTTTGCCATTGCTGTCGATGCGCTCAAAATCCCCAGAGCGATCAGACTCATCCGTTGCTTCAACATTTTTTTGTATTCCTTATTACGGGTTGAGTACGCGCTATGACACCGGGCTCCATGTCGCTTTTCTGGTGTCGACTTTCTCCAAAAAAAAAAGGCCCGCGGACGACTGAACATGCCGCGGGCCTTTTCTTATTGGATGAGTCATGGCTGTTAGCCACAGGCGTTGGGCGCAATCCTAGTCGCGCGTTGAACTATGTGTCAATTTCGTGAATCGTCTGTATTTAGGCGAAATAATTCTAAGCAATGGCCTACGGCCTTTCTGAAAACGACCTAATCCTGTGTTTAGCGACCTCAAAAACACATTTCGTAACAAATTTCAAAGCCGACACGTTTGGTAATGGATAACGCTCGCAAATGCAAAGCATTACCATTAGCGCGCTTTTTTCCTGCCAAACACTTTGGATGCATTCCACCATGCCTGCCCTTCGCCTGACGCCCATGACCCTTGGGCTTTCTGTTCTGCTGTCTGCCGGTTTTGCCTGTGCGGCCACCACCTTGCCCGAAACTTCGATCAGCGCCGAAGCTGACGAAGACGACCCGCGCGTCAAGGAAACCAGCACCGCTACCCGCACTGCCACACCCGTGCGTTATGTGCCCCAGGCCATCGACTCGGTGAAGACCGAAAGCCTGCGCGCCTACGGCACCAACGACCTGGGCCGGGCGTTGAGCGGCATCCCCAACGTGAGCAGTGGTGCGGACACGCGCTTCGACAGTTTGCGCATCCGAGGCTTCGACGCGAGCAATGACTTCTACCTCGATGGCATTCGCGACGACAGCCAGTACGTACGCGACCTGCACAACATCGAGCGTATCGAAGTGCTCAAAGGGCCGGCCGCCGTGCTGTACGGGCGCGGCGGCCAGGGTGGGATCGTCAACCGCGTGAGCAAACTGCCAACGGCCGGGCATAAGTCGAGCATCGAAGCCCAGGGCGGCAGCAACGATTTGCGCAGTGTGTATGCCGACCTGAGCACCGACCCCACCGATAACATCAGCCTGCGCCTGAACATGGGCAACCAGGACAACAACAGCTTCCGCGACGGCGTCAGCGGCAATCGCCAACTGTTCGCGCCGTCCATGAGCTGGCAGCTCACGCCGGACCTGAACTGGCTGGTGCAATACGAGTACAGCCGCTACAACCGCACGCCGGATCGCGGCATCCCCGGCGTCAACGGCCGCCCCGCCGACGTCAGTCGCAGCACCACCTACGGCGACAGCCGCGATTACATCGACGACAAAAGCCAGTCACTGCGCTCCAAGCTGGCCTACGAACTCAACGACAACTGGCAACTGCGCCAGACCCTGGGCGTGTTCAAGCTCGACAGCGATTTCGACAACACTTACCAGACCGCCTACGTTGCCTCGACCAATCGGGTGACGCGCCAACGCTGGCAGCAAGACCTGACCACCCTCAACGTCTTCAACAACGTCGAGCTCGAAGGTGGCTTCAGCACCTTCGGCCTCGAACACCGCCTGCTCACCGGCGTGGAGCTGGGCAGCCAGCGCCGCGATCCAAAGCTGTACACCGCCCCCGCCTCGGCCGTGCCAGCCCTGGACCTCAACCAGCCCAACCGTCGCCTGAGCCACACCGGGCGCATGAGCGTATCAAGTAACAACCACACCGAAGTCGAAAGCCGCGCCCTGTATGTGCAAGACCAACTGCGCCTGAACGATCAGTGGCAAGTGCTGGCCGGCCTGCGTTACGACCGTTTCGAAGTGGACACCAAAAACAAACTGCTCAATACCCAACAAGACGTCAAAAGCCACAGCACCAGCCCGCGCTTTGGCCTGGTGTGGACGCCCCTGGAACACCACTCGTTCTATGCCTCGTGGAGCAAGACTTTCTCCCCGGCGGGTGGCGGCCTGATCGGCATCACCCCGAACGCCGCCGGCAGCGTCAACGACCTGAGCCCCGAGCTGACCAAGCAAAAAGAGATCGGCGTGAAAAGCGACTGGCTCGACGACCGCCTGAGCACCACCCTGGCGGTGTACGAACTGGAACTCTACAACCGCCGCACCAGCGACCCGCTGGACCGCACCATTACCCTGCTCAGCGGCCTGCAGCGCTCGCGCGGCGTGGAGCTGACGGCCACCGGCAAGATCGTCGGCAACTGGTACGTACGCGGTGGTGTCGGCCTGCAGGACGCCAAGGTCGAGAAGGACAACAACGGCTTTGAAGGCAAGCGCGTCAGCGACGTGGCCAAGCGCAATGCAAGCCTGTTTGTCACCTGGAAACCGGAGATGGGCTGGTACGCGGAAACCGGCTTGACGCTGGTGGGCGACCGTTACGCCGACAGCCTCAACACCGTGGTGCTGCCGGGTTATGGCAGTTGGGACGCGTTGGTCGGCTTCCGGCAGAAAGAATGGGACGTGCGCGCGGCGCTGAACAACATCGCCGACAAGACCTACTACGAATCGGCGACCAGCGTGGCGCAGATTCAGCCGGGCGAGCCGCGTAACCTGGTGGTGACAGGGACCTACAGCTTCTAACTCGATAAACCCGTAGAGGCAGTCTCAAACAACACCACGCCCCCCGTAGCAGCTGCCGAGCGCAAGCGAGGCTGCGTCAGGCGCGCTGCCCCAATTCAGAATCGAGCCGCGGCCTACGCAGCCTCGCTTGCGCTCGGCAGCTGCTACGGATTTACGCGGTGTTGGATAAGACGGTATCTACGACGTCAGAGGTGATTGTTCAGTTTTCAATCAACTCACACAACGCGTGCAATTCATCTTCGCTGAACAACCCCACCGGGTAGCGTTCGCTCATCACACTGCGCAAATCCGGCCGCTGCCTGGCCTGGCGCGAGCCGTTTTCCTTCAACCAAAGCCCCAGCGCATGGATCGCATCACTGTCAACCCGCAAAGGGTGGAAGGTGCGCGTGTACATCGGGTTGATATTGGCATTCATTTCGGCGCTCTCTCCTACTGCGTGAGCGGCTAACTTACTCAAGGTTTATGACAGAACGGTGCAGTCATCACCCTGGGTTACTGTCGCAACACCGATACAAGAGCTATGCCAATGTCGCGTGTTTATAGGTGTACGGACACAAAAAAGCCCACGACCGTGCTGGGTCGTGGGCTTGCTGTAGAGGCTAAAACTGAGTAGCGCTGGTTTGCAGGAAAGGCGTTGTTACAACTGCACTCAGTTTTTATGCGGGGCCGGCTGTTGTTGGGTCAGGCAGTGGATATTCCCGCCACCCAGTAACAGTTCACGGCCCGGCACCATCACCACTTCGTGCTGCGGGAACAGGTTCTGCAGGATGGCCTTGGCTTCAGCGTCCAACGGGTCGTCGAAACTGGGCGCGATGATGCCGCCGTTGACGATCAGGAAGTTGACGTAGGAACCCGCCAACCGCACGGTCGGATTACGTTCCTGTGTGCCGTCTACCGGATCGACCCCTGCGCACTCTTCCTCAGTGGCATACAACGGCCCCGGGATCGGCATTTTATGCACTGTGAACGAGCGCCCCTGGGCGTCGGTGCTGCTTTGCAGGACGTCCATGGCGGCGTGGCAACGCGTGTAGTTAGGGTCTTGCGGATCGTCGGTCCAGGCCAGCAACACTTCGCCCGGCCGCACGTAGCAGCAGAAGTTATCCACATGGCCGTCGGTTTCGTCGTTGAACAGGCCATCTGGCAGCCAAATGATCTTATCCACAGCCAGGTTGGCGCTGAGCACCGCTTCAATTTCGGCACGGTCGAGGTGCGGATTACGGTTGCGGTTGAGCAGGCATTCTTCGGTGGTGATCAGGGTGCCTTCGCCGTCGACGTGGATCGAGCCACCTTCCAGCACAAAGCCTTCCGTGCGGTAACGCGGTGCGCGCTCGATTTCGAGGATCTTGCCGCCCACCTGCGAGTCACGGTTCCACGGCGAGTACAGGCCACCGTCAAAGCCGCCCCAGGCGTTGAAATCCCAGTTCACGCCGCGCACTTCGCCACGGTCGTTGATCACGAAAGTCGGGCCGGTATCGCGTACCCAGGCGTCATCGCTGGACATTTCCACCACACGAATATTCGGCACATCCAGACGGGCGCGGGCGTTTTCGTACTGGCCGGCAGAAACCGCCACCGTCACCGGCTCAAACCGTGCGATGGCCTTGGCCACGGCCACGTGAGCGGCCTGCGCGGGCTTGCCGCCCAGGCGCCAGTTGTCCGGGCGCTCGGGCCAGACCATCCAGGTTTGGGTCTGTGGCGCCCATTCGGCGGGCATGTGGAAGCCATCGGCGCGGGGGGTGCTGTGCAGGGTGGTCATGGCGATCAGGACTCCGAATGGGGGTAAAGGCCGACTTTATAACGGATAAAAATCGGCTTTAAAAGCGAACAAACAGGCTAGCTGAAAAATATGACAGCCAATAACCGATAACAATCGATTATTTACAACTGCTCATCCAGCACCTTCGACAGCATGTCGACAAAGAAGTCCACACTGCGCCTGGACGTTACCATCGGCGGCTTGATCTTGAGGATGTTCAAATAATCGCCAGTCGGCTGCATGAAAATCCCCAACTCCCGCAATCGATCACACAACAGGGTGGTCTCTTCGGTGGCGGGCTCCAGGGTTTGCCGGTCACGCACCAGCTCCAGGCCCAGATAAAAACCGGAACCGTGAACCGCACCCACCAGGGGATGACGGTCGATCAGGGCTTCCAACCGCGCCTTGAAATGCCCGCCGACCACTTGGGCGTTTTCCCACAGTTTTTCTTCTTCCATCACATCCAGCACCGCCATGCCGATCCGGCAACTCACCGGGCTGCCCCCTGACGATGAGAAGAAATACCCCTCGGCCTCCAATGCCTCGGCGATGTCGCGACGGGTGATCACCGCGCCGAGTGGCTGGCCGTTGCCCATGCCCTTGGCCATGGTGATGATGTCGGGCACCACGCCCTGCTCTTCAAAGCCCCAGAAGAAATGCCCCATGCGGCCGTAGCCGACCTGCACTTCATCGGCGATGCACACGCCGCCCTGGGCACGTACCAACCCGTACACCTGCTGCAAGTAACCCGGCGGCAGGGAGATACCGCCGGCGTTGCCATACACCGGCTCACAGATAAACCCGGCCAATTGGCGCTTGCTCGCAGCGATTTTCGCCAGGTTATGTTCCACGCTTCGTACGTAGTCCGGCGCACTGTCCTGCCCGCGGAACTCACCGCGATAGGTGTTCGGCGCGGTGACCGGGTGGACCCATTCCGGGCGGCTGCTCAAGGCCTGGGGGTTGTCGGCAATCGAGGTGGACACCGCATCCGCCGCCACCGACCAGCCATGGTAAGCCTCCAGCACACTGAGCATGTCGCGCCCGCCGCTGTAGGCCCACGCCAGGCGGATGGCCAAATCGTTGGCCTCGGTGCCGCTGTTGACCAGGAACACCCGATCCATACCCGCCGGCGCCAGCGCCAGCAAACGCTCGGAAAACTCGGCAATAGCCGCATAGTGAAACCGCGAGTTGGTATTGAGCAGCGACCATTGCCGCGCCACCACCGCCGCCATGCGCGGGTGGCCATGGCCCAGCACGGCGACGTTATTGAGCATGTCCAGGTAAGAGCGGCCCTGCATATCGATCAGGTGGTTGCGCCAGCCGCGTTCGATGCGTGGCGGGTCGACGTAATAGTGTTTCTGCGAGCGGGCGAAACTGGCGTCACGCCGGGCCAGCAGGGCGTGGGGATCGAGTTCCGGTTCGGCATCGCAGGCCAGCCCCAGTAATGCCGCAGGCGATGGACATAAGGCTTGCCAGGCCGATGCCCGGGACGGTGTGCAAAACAGTGGCGGTTCGAGGTCGGCACGACACAGTTGCACGGTCAGCGGCCCATGGACCTCACCGAGAACCTGCCCTTTCACCAACAATGAACCGGGCTTTAACCGGGTGTTCACGCCCCACAACCGCACGCTCAGCTCGACCCCTTGCACGCTCACAAGGCCGTCGGTGTCCTGATGCAGCGTGCCGGCAAAAGGTGCCTCCAACACCGTGCCATGGGGCAAATGCAGCTCCACGTGGAGTGGGAAGGTGTGCGGTTCGGTGGCGCTGTCCGGGCACGTACGCGACAGCCGATATTGGCCATAACGACTCGCCGCCAGCCCATGCACCGCCGCCGCCTGATCCAGCAGATGCCGGTCAATGCCGGGCAGCTCCCAGTTGCCGGCTTCGAAATGCGGACTGAGCACGCCCAGGTCGATCAGCGCGAACTCCCGCCCCACCAGGCCGGGTAGCAAGGGCGCGAAGTCCTGACTGGCCACCGACGGCAGCGTCTCACCGACACTGCTGAGAATCGCCGCCTCCATCAGTTCAAACGGCACCGAGGTGGCCACATGGAAAATTTCCCACTCGTGTTCGGCGTTTTTCAACAGGTAAGTGTTGTGCGGATCCAGGCGTTGCTGCTGTTCGCTGCTCAGCACCAACACTGCTGCGCGGGCGACGATCAACGGCCACAACGCCTGCAACTCCTCGCGCTGCAGCGGGGTCACGGCGTGGCAGGCCTGGACCGCTGGCAGGATGGCAAAGGGGTCGCCCTGCGCATGGTGCAACAGCGCAGCGCAGGTCACCGACAGGTCGGCAATCCGCCAGGTGTTCACCAGGTCGCCGAAATCGATAACGCCTTGCAGTTGCCAGTGCCGTTGCGCATCGCGCTGCCAGACCACGTTGTCATCGGTGATGTCCATGTGCACCGCTTGCCAGGGCAAGCGGTCGGCCAGGGGGCGAATGCGCGCTTCAACCTGCTCGGCCGCCTGCTCCAGTGCGGCGCGGTGGGGCAGATTTTCCAGGGTGGCCAACAAATGGGTGATCAGTTCCCTGGCATGGCGCGGGTCCCATTGCAGGGTGCGGTCCAGTCCAGGGTGGGAGAAGTCAGCCAGCGCCAGGCTCATGCGCCCGCACAGGTCTCCGAAGCCTGCGATGACGTCGCGCCCCAAATGCGGCAGATGGGTCAACGGCTGGCCGTCGATGTAGTCCAGCAACCGCAGGTGCAGGGGCTGCTCGTCGACCGTCACGGTCAGCAGCTCTTCACCGCTCAGGGCCTTGATGACCTTGGGCACGCGCACGGCCTGCAGTGTGTTGAGGGCCGCGTGCTGGGCCTGCAGCTCAATCGCGGCATAATCGCCCCGGCAGATTTTCAGAACAAACCGGCCGCGAGTGCTGTCGACTTTGTAATTGAGATCCTGCTGGCTGCCCAGTGACTGCAACGCGCCGGTAAGCCCGTAATGCTGCATGAGAAGTTGAGCCGCCTGGTCGGGGCCTACTTGCGGGCAGGGTAGACTGGCGCGGTGGATCAACGTAGCGAGCAGCATGGGGGATGGCCTCGATTTTTTAGAGGTGTATATCGCCATTTTTCAGGGGCTTTACGCAACCCCCACACACATGCCGCACTGCCCGGCGCCACAACACAGGCTATGCTGCACTCGCTAAACGTACGTCTAAGGAAAGGGCCCCCGACATGCGCATTCTCATTACCGGTGGCGCCGGTTTTATCGGTTCTGCCTTGATACGTCATCTGATTCAGCACACCGGGCACGAGGTGCTCAACCTGGACAAACTCACCTACGCCGGCAACCTGGAGTCGCTGGTCAGCATCGCGTCCAATAGCCGTTATGAGTTCGTTCAAGCCGATATTGTCGACCAGGCCACCGTCAGCGCAGTGCTCGCGCGCTTCGAGCCCCACGCGATCATGCACCTCGCCGCCGAATCCCATGTCGACCGTTCGATTGACGGCCCGTCGGATTTTATCCAGACCAATATCGTCGGCACTTACAGCCTGCTGGAGGCCGCCCGTGGCTATTGGCAAACACTCGCCGAGCCAGACAAGCGCGCATTTCGCTTCCACCATATCTCCACTGACGAAGTCTACGGCGATCTACACGGCGTGGACGACTTGTTCAGCGAAACCACGCCCTACGCGCCCAGCTCGCCCTACTCGGCCAGCAAAGCCGCGTCCGACCACCTGGTGCGCGCCTGGCAACGCACGTACGGCCTGCCCGTGCTACTGACCAACTGTTCCAACAACTACGGCCCCTTCCACTTCCCCGAGAAGTTGATCCCGCTGGTCATCCTCAACGCCCTCGCAGGCAAGTCATTGCCAGTCTATGGTGATGGTCTGCAAGTTCGCGACTGGTTGTTTGTCGAAGACCATGCGCGGGCACTGCTCACCGTCGTGACACAAGGCGTGGTCGGCGAGACCTACAATATCGGCGGCCACAACGAACAGAAGAACATCGACGTGGTGCGCAGCATCTGCACCCTGCTGGAGGAACTGGCCCCGCAACATCCCCACGGGGTGGAGCAATACACCGACCTGATCACGTTCGTTAAGGACCGCCCAGGCCACGACCAACGCTACGCAATCGATGCCAGCAAGATCGAACGCGAACTGGGCTGGGCACCCGAAGAAACCTTTGAAACCGGGCTGCGCAAAACCGTGCAGTGGTACCTCGATAACCTGGAATGGTGCCGCAGGGTCCAGGACGGCAGTTATCAGGGTCAACGCTTAGGCAATACCGACACGAGGGATCTGATTGCATGATGAAAGGAATCGTATTGGCCGGTGGCTCCGGCTCCCGCTTGCACCCCATCACCCTGGGCGTGTCCAAGCAACTTCTACCGGTGTATGACAAGCCGATGATTTACTACCCGATCTCGGTGCTGATGCTGGCAGGCATCAAAGAAATCCTGGTGATCTCCACCCCGTTGGACTTACCGCAATACCGCAACCTGCTGGGCGATGGCAGCCAGTTTGGCGTCAGCTTCAGCTACGCCGAACAACCGCAGCCGGACGGTTTGGCACAGGCCTTTCTGATTGGCGAACAGTTCATCGGCAACGACCCCGTGTGCCTGATCCTGGGCGACAATATTTTCCACGGCCAGCGTTTCAGCGAGCAGTTACATGCGGCGGTAAAGCGCGGCAAAGGCGCCACAGTATTTGGCTATTGGGTCAAGGATCCGCAGCGCTTCGGCGTGATCGACTTCGACAGCGAAGGCCGCGCCCTGTCCATCGAAGAAAAGCCGACCACCCCCAAATCAAGCTATGCCGTCACGGGCCTGTATTTCTACGACAATGACGTGGTCAGCATCGCCAAGGCCGTCACACCCTCCGCCCGTGGCGAATTGGAAATCACCGACGTCAACAACGCTTACTTGAAACGCGGTGACTTGCAGGTGGAGCGCTTCGGTCGAGGTTTCGCCTGGCTGGATACCGGCACCCACGACAGTTTGCTGGAAGCCTCACAGTACGTGCAGACCATCGAACACCGTCAGGGCCTCAAAGTGGCGTGCCTCGAAGAAATCGCCTACGGGAACGGCTGGATCGACCGCGACCATCTGCTCGAACGCGCCAAATACTTCGGCAAAACAGGCTATGGCCAATACCTGTATTCCCTGGCTGGAGACAACCGGTGAACGTCGTTGACACCTCACTCCCCGGCGTAATGATCATCGAGCCCAAAGTGTTCGGTGACGAGCGTGGTTTTTTCTACGAAAGCTTCAATGCTCGCGCCTTTGCAGAGGCCACCGGGCTCAAGCGCGAGTTTGTCCAGGACAACCACTCGCGCTCGCAAAAAGGCGTGCTGCGGGGCCTGCATTACCAACTGGAGCACACCCAGGGCAAACTGGTGCGGGTTACCGCCGGTGAAGTGTTGGATGTCGCTGTCGACATTCGCCGCAGCTCGCCGAACTTCGGGCAATGGGTGGGCGTGCGCCTGTCGGCACAGAACCATCGCCAGTTGTGGGTACCGGAAGGCTTCGCCCATGGGTTTGTGGTGCTGAGCGACTCCGCCGAGTTCTTGTACAAGACCACCGACTACTACCAGCCCAGCGCGGAACGCAGCATTCTGTGGAACGACCCGACGCTGGCCATCGACTGGGAACTGAGCGAACCACCGCAACTGTCCGCCAAGGACCAGGCTGGAAAACTGCTGATGGAAGCCGATCTGTTCCCATGACGACCCCTTTAAAGATCCTAATCACCGGCCAACATGGCCAAGTCTCCCAGGCGCTGCAACAGCAGCTTCAGGGGCTGGGCGAACTGATTGTGCTCGGCCGCGAGCAACTCGACCTGGTCAACGCCGAGCACATCCGCCAACAGGTACGCGCCCATCGCCCCGACCTGATCATCAACGCCGCCGCCCACACGGCTGTCGATCAAGCCGAAAGTGAACCGGACCCCGCCTTCGCCATCAACGCCATCGCCCCCGGCATTCTTGCCGAGGAAGCCAAGGCCCTGGGCATCCCGTTGATCCACTATTCCACCGACTACGTGTTCGACGGCAGCAAGCCTGCGCCCTACATCGAAGCTGACGCGCCCAACCCCTTGGGCGTCTACGGCCAGAGCAAACTGGCGGGTGAACAGGCGATTGCCGCCGTGGGAGGCCAGTACCTGATCCTGCGCACCAGCTGGGTCTACTCCAACCACGGCAAGAACTTCCTGCTGACCATGCAGCGCCTGCTGCAAGAAAAAACCCACCTGCGCATCGTCGCCGACCAGATCGGCGCGCCGACGTGGGCCGGGACCATTGCCGGCAGTACGCTCGCCCTGATCGAGCGTTGGCAAGCGGGCGAGGCCGGGAACTGGGGCATCTACCACCTGACCGCCGAGGGTGAAACGTCGTGGTTCGGCTTTGCCCAAGCGATTGGCGAGCATCTGCGCGCCAGCGGCCGTGCCTGTGCCGAACTGGAGGCGATCCCATCCAGCGCCTACCCGACGCCCGCCCGGCGCCCGCTGAACTCACGCCTCGATTGCAGCCACCTGCGCCAGCAATGGCACGTCAGTCAGCCCTTGTGGCAAGACGCATTGCGCGAGTGTCTTGCCGGGCAGCACTAGGCATAATGCGCCTGTACCCACAGGCGCACGACTCCCATGACTCCACCCCTTCCGCGAAGACCCCGCTGGCGCAGCCTCGCCCTGTTGGCCCTGTGCCTGGCACCGCTGCTGTGGCCGCTGGAGCATTTGGCCGAGCGCTACTATCGCAGCGAACTGGCCGGGCAAAACCGCCAGACCCTCGACCTGTACGTCGCCAACCTGCTGGGCACCCTGCATCGCTATGAAGTGCTGCCGCAGATCCTCGGCGACTTGCCGGCCCTGCGCACGGCACTGAGTGCGCCGCAAGTCAGCACCAACCTGGTCAACGCCAACCTGCTGCTCAAGGACGTCGCCGCCCAGGCCGGGGTGGAAGTGATGTATTTGATGGACACCACCGGCAAGACCCTCGCCGCGTCGAATTGGGACAAACAGGACAGCTTCGTCGGACGCAACTTCTCGTTCCGGCCCTATTTCAGCGAAGCCATGGCCGGGCGCCTGGGGCGGTTTTTCGGGCTGGGCACCACCTCGGCCAAGCGCGGCTATTTCTTCGCCGCCGCCGTGCGCGATGGCGACACGATCATCGGCGTCCTGGTGGTCAAGGTCGACCTGGACCACACCGAAAGCCTGTGGGGCAATACCCCGGAACAACTGCTGGTCACCGACCATAACGGCGTGGTGATCCTTACGTCGCGCCCGCAATGGCGCTTCCGTGCCACCCGGCCGCTGACCGCCGAAGAACGCCAGGCCATCATTGCCATCCAGCCCTACCCCACACGCGACCCGCAACCCCTGAGCCTGAGCAACAGCGCATGGCTGCGCCAATCCACCGCCATCGCCGAGACCGGCTGGAATGTGGAAATCCTGGCACCGCAATCCTTGATCAGCCGCCCGGTGCGCACGGTGGTTGCCGTGGGCGGCGCCACGTTGCTGGTGTTGATGCTGCTGCTGGGCCTGATGATGCAGCGCCGTCGCCACTACCTGGAACGCATCGCCTTCGAAGCCAAGGCCCGCCGCGAGCTGGAAATGCGCGTCGCGGAGCGCACCAGTGACCTGGAAGGCCTCAACCGGCGCTTGAAACAGGAAGTGCTGGAGCGCGAGCACGCCCAGCAGGAACTGGTGCGCGCCCAGGATGACCTGGTACAGGCCGGTAAATTGTCGGCGCTGGGCACCATGTCGGCGAGCATCAGCCACGAACTCAATCAACCTCTCGCGGCGATTCGCAGCTACGCGGAAAACGCCGAGATCCTGCTCGACCACGAGCGCACCAGCGATGCCCGGGGCAATCTCAAGCTGATCAGCGAACTGACCGGGCGCATGGCCTCGATCATCGCCCACCTGCGCGCCTTCGCCCGACGCGATCGCCATGCCCCGGAGAGCGTGGCCCTGCAACCAGCGCTGGACGATGCGCTGGCCCTGCTGGCCAAGCGGCGGCGGTCGATGGAAGTCGAGCTGATCCGCGATTTGCCGGAAGCGACCCTGTGGGTGCAGGCGGGCGAAACCCGCTTGCGCCAGGTACTGGGCAACCTGCTGGCCAACGCTCTCGACGCGCTTACCGAAAAAGGCCCGCCGCGCAAACTGTGGCTCAGTGCCGAAACCACCGCCCAGGGCGTCAACCTGTACATTCGCGACAATGGCCCAGGCTTTTGCATGGAAGCGTTGGGCCGTGCCAGCGAACCGTTCTACACCACCAAGACGCGCACCCAGGGCTTGGGCCTGGGCCTGGCGATCTGTGAGACCCTGATGCGTGCCTTTGGCGGCGAACTGCTGTTTGCCAACCACAAGGAAGGGGGTGCGCTATTAACCTTGAAATTGCGCGCCGGCTCGCCGGGCGTCAGTCTGCAACCGTCCGAGGACCGCAGTGTATGAGTATCGATAACCAGATTCAGGTGGTGTTGATCGACGATGATCCACACCTGCGTCAGGCCCTGTGCCAGACCCTGGACCTGGCCGGGCTGAACGTCCTGACCCTGGGCGAAGCCACCGGCCTCACCGCGCGCCTGTCGCGGGATTGGCCGGGCGTGGTGGTCAGCGACATCCGCATGCCCGGCATGGACGGCCTGGAGCTGCTGGCCGAGCTGCACGGCCAGGATCCGGACCTGCCGGTGCTGCTGATCACCGGCCACGGCGACGTGCCGTTGGCGGTGCAGGCCATGCGCGCGGGGGCCTATGACTTCCTCGAAAAACCCTTCGCCAGCGACGCCCTGCTCGACAGCGTACGCCGCGCCCTGGCCCTGCGCCGCCTGGTGCTGGACAACCGCAGCCTGCGCCTGGCCCTCAGTGACCGCCAGCAACTGAGCACCCGCCTGGTGGGGCACTCGCCACAAATGCTGCGCCTGCGCGAGCAGATCGGCGCCCTGGCCGCGACCCGCGCCGATGTGCTGATCCTCGGCGAAACCGGCGCCGGCAAGGAAGTGGTGGCCCGGGCGCTGCACGACCTGTCGAGCCGGCGCAGCGGGCCGTTTGTAGCGATCAACGCCGGAGCGCTGGCCGAGTCGGTGGTCGAAAGCGAGCTGTTCGGTCATGAGCCCGGCGCCTTTACCGGCGCGCAGAAACGCCGCATCGGCAAGTTCGAATTCGCCAACGGCGGCACGTTGTTCCTCGATGAAATCGAGAGCATGAGCCTGGATGTGCAGGTCAAGCTGCTGCGCCTGTTGCAGGAGCGCGTGGTGGAGCGCCTCGGCGGCAATCAACTGATCCCGCTGGATATACGCATCATCGCCGCCACCAAGGAAGACCTGCGCCAGGCCGCCGACCAGGGCCGTTTCCGGGCGGACTTGTACTACCGCCTCAACGTCGCGCCGCTGCGCATCCCACCCCTGCGCGAACGCGGTGAAGATGCGTTGATGCTGTTCCAGCACTTCGCCGACGAAGCCAGCAGCCGCCATGGCCTGCCGTTGCACGAGCTGCAACCGGGTCAGCGCGCGCTGCTGTTACGCCACAATTGGCCAGGCAATGTGCGCGAATTGCAGAACGCCGCCGAGCGCTTTGCCCTGGGCCTGGAGTTGGCGCTGGACAACACGCCGGACAGTCCCGCCAGCGGCGTGCTGACTTCCACACCGGGCGGCTTGAGCGAGCAGGTCGAGCAGTTCGAAAAAAGCCTGATCGCCGCCGAACTGACCCGCCCCCACAGCTCCATGCGCAGCCTCGCCGAAGCACTTGGCGTACCGCGCAAGACCCTGCACGACAAACTGCGCAAGCACGGCCTGAACTTCGCCAACCAAAGCGCTGACGACGAATGACCCTGCCCACCCACCAAGAGGCCCCCATGAGCCGTAACAGCCGTTACCTGGAATCCATCCTCCACCACGACATCCCCCTGACCCGCGAAATGGGCCTCAAGGTACTCGACTGGCAAGACGGGCAACTGCAGCTGCACCTGCCTTTGCAAGCCAATATCAACCATAAGAGCACCATGTTCGGCGGCAGCCTCTACTGCGGCGCGGTGCTGGCGGGTTGGGGCTGGATGCACCTGCAACTGCGCGAGGAAGGGATTGAAGACGGGCATATCGTGATTCAAGAAGGGCAGATCAGCTATCCGCTGCCGGTGACGCAAGACGCGACCGCCATTTGCGCGGCGCCGGAGGAGAAGGTGTGGAAGCGCTTTTTAGCCACCTACAAGCGCTATGGCCGGGCGCGGCTGGCGTTGGACACGTGGATCGTGAATGAGGGCAGTGAAGAGCGGGCCGTTACGTTCACCGGCCAATACGTCCTGCACCGCTAGAAGCCAATACACAAAACAAATGTGGGAGCAAGTCGAATCGTCGCACCGCCCCTCCCACATTTAGATCGGCTGAGGTCTTAAGAGCGGGCCAAGGTCAGCAAGCGCTCACGCCACGCCGCCTTCGCCGGCAACGCCAGGAAAAACGGATTCAACAACGATGCCCGCGCCGGATAGCTGAACGGCTCTCCGCTCAACTCCAGCACCTCGCCGCCCGCCCCTTCCAATACGCCCTGCGCCGCAGCCGTATCCCACTGCGAAGTCGGCGCCAAGCGCGGGTAGCAATCAGCACTGCCCTCAGCCAGCAGGCAGAACTTCAATGAACTGCCGATATTCGCCAGCTTCAATTCCCCCAACCCTTCGCTCAAACCATCCAACAAACGCTCTTGCTCGGGGCTGGTGTGCCGACGGCTGGCGACCACGGTAAACGCCTCACCCACTGCCGGCGCCTCGCGCACCTGGATCTGCCTGGGCGCTTCGTTCACATCGGAACGCCACGCCCCCAGGCCCGCACCGCCGAAGTAGCAACGGCCACTGGTGGGCATGGACACCACGCCAAACACCACGCGGCCTTGTTCGATCAGGGCAATATTGACGGTGAACTCTTCGCTGCCGGCGATAAATTCCTTGGTGCCATCCAGCGGGTCCACCAGCCACCAACGCTGCCAGCCGGCGCGTACGCTCTGGTCGATGTCGGCGTCTTCTTCGGACAGCACCGGGATGCTCGGGTCGAGTGCGGTGAGGCCTGCGAGAATCAGATGGTGGGCGGCCAGGTCGGCCGCCGTTACCGGCGAATCATCGGCCTTGGAGGTCACCGCCACATCGGCGCGCCAGTACGGCAGGATCACTTCACCCGCCTGGCGAGCCAGCTCGATCACAGGGGCGATAAACGGGTGGCCTAAAAACAGTTCGCTCATGCGGTAAACGCTCCACGCTGAATCAACAAATCTCGTACCAGATACAACGCCGCCAGGGCGCGGCCTTCGCTGAATTGCTCGCGTTGCGCAAGCTGCGACAGCTCGCGCAGGTTGACCCGCTCCACGCGCATCGGCTCGGGCTCATCGCCTTCCAGGCGTTCTTCATAGAGTTCGGTGGCGAGCACCACCTGGATTTTCTGGCTCATGTAGCCAGGGGACAGCGACAGCTCGGTAATGTGTTCCAACTGCCGTGCGCCGTAGCCGGCTTCTTCCTTGAGTTCACGGTCGGCCGCCGCCAGCACGTCTTCGCCGGGTTCGATCAGGCCCTTGGGCAAGGACAGTTCATATTCATCGGTGCCGCCGCAGTACTCTTCCACCAGCAATGCATGATCTTCGTCGATCATCGCCACGATCATCACCGCGCCGTAGCCGGCACCGCGGCCCACCAGGCGCTCGTAGGTCCGTTCAACGCCATTGGAAAAGCGCAATTGCACTTCCTCCACGCGGAACAAACGGCTACTGGCGACTATTTCGCGGGCGAGGACGGTGGGTTTCTGGCGCATAAGCGGCTCCTTGGCGTGATCGGGTTACTATACCGTGGCTTTTCCGATTGTCTGTGTCGGATATTTCTACTTACATGAGACCGCCCCATGCCCTCTTTGCCCTGGCACGCCATCGACACTGTCCTGCTGGACATGGACGGCACCCTGCTCGACCTGCATTACGACAACCACTTCTGGATGGAGCACCTGCCCCAGCGCTACGCCGAGCTGCACGGGGTGAGCCAGGCCATGGCCGAGATGGAGTTGCAGCCTCTGTTCGAGCGTAACGCCGGACAGTTGCAATGGTATTGCCTGGATTTCTGGAGTGCGGAACTGAACATCCCGGTACGCGAACTCAAACTGGAAACCGCCCACCTGATCGCCCTGCGCCCGGATGCCGATACCTTCCTGGCGGCAATCAAACAGGCGGGCAAGCGCGTGATCCTGATCACCAACGCCCATCGTGATTCGCTGTCATTGAAGTTGGAACGCATTGAACTGGCGCCGTATTTCGAGCGTTTGATCAGCTCCCACGACTATGGTTTCGCCAAGGAAAACCCACAGTTCTGGGACGCCTTGCAAGCCGACATCCAGTTCGACCCGGCCCGCAGCCTGTTTATCGACGATACCTTACCGATCCTGCGCAGTGCACAGGCGTTTGGCGTGGGGTATTTGCTGGCGGTGAAAGAACCGGACAGCCAAAAAGGGCCGAAGGACACCGGGGAATTTGCAGCAGTCGAGGATTACCGGGATCTCATTGTCGGGCTCTGATCAAATGTGGGAGGGGGCTTGCTCCCGATGGCAGTGTGTCAATCAAAGCTTCCTTGACTGACACGCCGTCATCGGGAGCAAGCCCCCTCCCACCTTTTCGCCCGTGTATTACTCAGGAATACGCAGCGTCTGCCCTGGGTAAATCTTGTCTGGATGGGACAACAGCGGCTTGTTGGCCTCGAAGATCTTGTTGTACAGGTTGGCATTGCCGTACACCGTCAGGGAAATCGCGCTGAGGGTGTCGCCCTTTTTCACCACGACGAAACGGGCGGCGGCAACCGCCGGGCCGGATACGGTGATCTGGTCATCCACACTGGCCACACCGGCAATATTGCCCAGCGCCAGCAGAATCTTCTCTTTCTCTTCCTGGGTCGCGACTTCACCGGTTACGGTCACTTTGTCGCCATCCACCGTGGTCTGCACATTCGGATTACCCAGACCCACCTTCGCCACGTGTTCCTTCAACTGCTCACTGGCGTTTGCATTACCCGGCGTCAACAGATCGATCAACTTCTCGCCGGCTTCCTTTACAAAGCTCAAAAGACTCATGGTGCGCTCTCCTTGATGTTTGATTTCCAGATGCCAAAGACTAGACCAACCCTAAACGCTTGGGTTCCAGCCCGACCAAAGACCCAAACGCGCTAGAATCCCCCCGCCATTGGAATAAGCCCTGGAGCGAAGATGGACATCAAGCAGCTGAAATTCCTCATCGCCCTCGACGAGACCCGTCACTTCGGCCAGGCCGCGGCGCGTTGCCACATCACCCAGCCGACCCTGTCGATGCGTCTACGCAGCCTTGAAGAAGAGCTGGACTTGCCACTGGTCAATCGCGGCCAGCGTTTCGAAGGCTTTACCGCCCCTGGCGAACGGGTGCTGGCCTGGGCACGCACGGTGCTGGCGGCCTATGACGGCTTGCAGGCCGAAGCAGCCGCCTGTCGTGGCAACCTGGTGGGGACGCTGCGCCTGGGTGTGGTGCCGTTGTCGAGCTTTGATCCGCTGGCATTGATGCAACAACTGCACAAGGAGCATCCGAGCCTGCGCTTTGAGCTCTCGGCCCTCAGTTCCGAGCAGATCCTCGAACAGTTGGCGAGCAATCGCCTGGACCTGGGAGTGTCCTACCTCGACCGCCTGGACAACGAACGCTTCGACTCCCTGGCCCTCGGCGAAACCCGCATGGGCCTGCTCTACGACCAGCGCTATTTCAGTTTTGGCGACAAGCCGCTGAGCTGGGAGGCATTGATCGAACTGCCCCTGGGCATGCTCACCAGTGGCATGCACTTCCGTCAGTCCATCGACCACAACTTTCACAGCCGGGGCCTGCACCCGCAGCCCCTGTTACAAACCGACGCCGTCCATCAGTTGTTACAAGCTGTGCATGGCGGGCTGTGCTGCGCAGTCATGCCGCTGGACGGCGGCCTCGACGCCCTCACCGAACACTTGCGCCTGCAACCTATCGAAGACGCCCACACCCTGGCGCGCCTGGGCTTGATCATGCGGCGCAGCGCGCCTCGCTCGGCGCTGGCGGAGGCGTGTTTCGCGCTGTTTCAGAAATCGCAAACAGAGTCTTGATCGACGTCATCTATCGGTAGATCAGTACTGGCAATTAGACGCGACGCTTTGTCGCGCCTAGTCTAAACACTGATCAATCCGCCGGTGGTACTGCCCCATGAACGCCAAGCGCCCAGTCTGCGCGGCGCCTGCTCCGCAAACGTCCGCGCCCGTCGCCAGCCAGAGCTACCAGTTTTGCAACCTTGAACACACCGAAGTCGCCAGCACAGCCTTGGCGGAAGAAGTGGCGTTGGCGATTGCCTATAACGACATCAGCCAGGCAGTCATGCTCGTCACGCCGACGGACCTCGAAGACTTTATTGTTGGGTTCAGCATCGGCAGCGGCATTATCGCCGACGTTAGCGACATTTATGATCTGAAACTCAGCGGTTCGGGCTCGACCCAATACGCTCAGGTACAGATCTCCAGCCGTGCGTTCTGGAACCTCAAGCAGCAGCGTCGCCAATTGGCAGGCACCAGCGGCTGCGGCCTGTGCGGAGTGGAAGCAGTGGAACAGGCCCTGCCGGACCTTAAAGTGCTGCCCGGCGCGCCCTTGCCGCCTGCCGAATGGCTCGACGGCCTGCGCCAGCGCATCAGTGCGTTCCAGCCCTTGGGCCAGTACAGCGGCGCAGTGCATGCGGCCGTGTTCATGAATAACGAGGGTGAATTGCTGATGGGCCGTGAAGACATCGGCCGGCACAACGCCCTCGACAAGTTGATCGGCGCGCTGATTCGCCAACAGATCCCGACCGACGGCGGGCTGGCGATTGTCACCAGCCGTTGCAGCCTCGAATTGATCCAGAAAGTCCTGCGCGCGGGCATCCAGACCCTGGTCAGCCTGTCGTCGCCCACCGGCTTGGCCCTGCAATGGGCCCGCCGGCATAACCTCAATCTCATCCACCTGCCGCAGAAAAGTGCGCCGCGGGTCTACAGCCCTGCGATGGAGAACCAGCCGTGAGCAATCATCATCAAGCCGACCAAACCCCAACCCCGCGCTACAAGCCCTACAAAGGCCCGGCTGGCGGCTGGGGCGCGCTGATCAGCGTGGCACAGGCGTGGTTGACCAGCGACAACGCGCTGAAAAACCTGCGCATGATGCTCAAGACCAACCAGAACGGCGGCTTTGACTGCCCGGGCTGCGCCTGGGGCGACTCGCCGGAAAGCGGCATAGTCAAGTTCTGCGAGAACGGCGCCAAGGCGGTCAACTGGGAAGCCACCAAGCGCCGGGTCGATGCGGCATTCTTCGCCAAACACAGCGTCACCGCGTTGCTGGAGCAAAGCGACTATTGGCTCGAGTACCAGGGCCGCCTGACCGAGCCAATGCGCTACGACGCTGAAACCGACCGCTACACCCCCATCAGCTGGGAGGCGGCCTTCGACCTGGTCGGCAAACACCTCAACGCCCTGCCCAGCCCGGACATGGCGGAGTTCTACACCTCGGGCCGTGCCAGTAACGAAGCGGCGTACCTGTACCAGCTGTTCGTGCGCGCCTACGGCACCAACAACTTCCCGGACTGCTCGAACATGTGCCACGAGGCCAGCGGCGTGGCCCTGGCGCAGAGCGTGGGCGTCGGCAAAGGCACCGTGACCTTTGATGACTTCGAGCATGCCGATGCGATTTTCGTGTGGGGCCAGAACCCCGGCACCAACCACCCACGCATGCTTGAACCGCTGCGTGAAGCGGTGAAACGCGGCGCCCAGGTGGTGTGTATCAACCCACTCAAAGAGCGTGGCCTGGAACGCTTCCAGCATCCGCAGCACCCGCTGGAAATGCTCACCAACGGCGACAAGCCGACCAACACCGCGTACTTCCGCCCGGCGCTGGGGGGTGACATGGCGATTCTGCGCGGCATGGCCAAGTTCCTGCTGCTGTGGGAACGCCAGGCTCAAGCCGAAGGCAAGGACGCCGTGTTCGACCACGCCTTCCTCAATGAACACACCGCCAACGTGCTCGATTACCTGGGCCAGATCGACGATACGTCCTGGGATGAAATCGTCGCCCAGTCCGGCCTGCCCCTGGTCGAGATCGAGCAAGCGGCGCGCATGTACGCCAAGGGCAAGAACGTGATCATGTGCTGGGCGATGGGTATCACCCAGCACCGCCACTCGGTGCCGACCATCCAGGAAATCGCCAACCTGATGCTGCTGCGCGGCAACATCGGCCGCCCCGGCGCCGGCCTGTGCCCGGTGCGTGGCCACAGTAACGTGCAGGGCGACCGCACCATGGGCATCAACGAACGTCCACCGGTGGCGTTCCTCGACGCCCTGGAGCGCCGCTTCCAGTTCCAGGTGCCGCGCACCAACGGGCACAACGTGGTGGAAGCTATTCACGCCATGCTCGAAGGCCGCTCCAAGGTGTTTATCGGCCTGGGCGGCAACTTCGCCCAAGCCACCCCGGACAGCCCGCGCACCTTCGAAGCCCTGCGCAATTGCGACCTGACCGTGCAGATCAGTACCAAGCTCAACCGCAGCCACTTGATGCACGGCAAAGACGCGCTGATCCTGCCGTGCCTGGGCCGCACCGACATCGACATCCAGGCCGAAGGCCCGCAAGCGGTGACGGTGGAAGACTCGTTCAGCATGGTCCACGACTCCAACGGCCAACTGCAGCCACTGTCGAAGTTGATGAAATCGGAACCGGCCATCCTCGCCGGCATCGCCGCCGCGACCTTGGGCAGCAAACCGGTGGACTGGAACTGGTTGGTGGCCGATTACAGCCGCATTCGCGACCTGATCGCCGATACCATCCCAGGCTTCAAGGACTTCAACGAGCGCCTTAAACACCCCGGTGGTTTCTACCTGGGCAACTCCGCCGGTGCACGACGCTGGAACACGCCTTCGGGCCGCGCCAACTTCCGCCCGAACATCCTGCCCAAGGACCTGATCCACGAGCGCACTCACGCCACGGGCCGCGTTCCGGACCTGATCATGCAGTCGATGCGCTCCCACGATCAGTACAACACCACTATTTATGGCCTGGACGACCGCTATCGCGGGGTCAAAGGCCAGCGTGACGTGCTGTTCGTCAACGAAGCCGACATCATCCGCCTGGGCTTCAAGCCGGGGCAGAAGGCAGACATCGTGTCGCTTTGGGAAGACGGTCGTGAGCGTCGGGTGAAGGGCTTCACCTTGTTGGCGTTTGATATTCCGGCGGGGCAGGCTGCGGCTTACTACCCAGAAGTGAACCCGCTGGTGCCGCTGGAAAGCACCGGGGACGGCAGCCATACACCGACGTCGAAGTTCGTGGCGATACGTTTGGAAGCTGCGAGTGACAATGGGCTGATCATGGCGCGTTCGGCCTGACTGATCATTTCGGGCACAAAAAAGGCCGCTTTTGCATAAAAGCGGCCGTTCCGAAGTAGCTAAAGACTCGCAAAAATCACTTAAGTTCCCCAGTTAAAACAGTAACTTATAGAATTGTGTACAACTCGTGTTACTGGTCGGATTTCTATTGTAACCATGTCAATACAGCCTCAGGATCGCGCCGTCATCCTCTTGAGGTCTCTCTATGAAGTTCTCCTCGATTCTCTTGTTGTCCCTTGGCCTGGTCAGTGGCGCAGCCATGGCCGGCGGCACCACCGAAGCCGGTGTGGGCGGCGCATTGGGCGGGGTTCTAGGCTCGGTTGTCGGCCAGCAGTTGGGCGGCAACACCGGTTCGACCATCGGCGCGGCCCTGGGTGGCGCAGGCGGTAGCGCGGTCGGCGCCGACAAGCGCAGCCGCGGTGAAGCAGCCATTGGTGGCGCACTGGGCGCAGCCGGCGGTAACGTAGTGGGCCGCAGTGTCGGCGGCAGCACCGGAGCACTGATCGGTTCAGCGGCCGGTGGTGGCGCGGGTGGTGCGCTGGGCAACTACATGGGCAACAAGAGTGATGACGATGATCGTCGTGGTCGTGATAGCCGCCGTTATGACCGCGATGACCATCGCGGCCGCGGCCATGCCTACGGGCATCGCAAGAACAAGCATCACTACCGTCACCGGTAAGCGCTAAAGAACACTGCAAAACCAATGTGGGAGGGGGCTTGCTCCCGATAGCAGAGAGTCAGCCACTCGTGTGCTGCCTGACCCACCGCTATCGGGAGCAAGCCCCCTCCCACATTGAGTTCCGTGGTGCCTGCAGGCCGAAGTCAGACCACCAACCGCTGCAACGCCTCGCGCAACAACCCCGGGATCGTCACCGGCTGGTTAGTCCCCCGATCCACGAACACATGCACAAAGCGCCCCGCCGCACAGGCATCCTCTTCGCCTGCCTTGAACACCGCCAACTCGTACTGCACAGAGCTGTTGCCCAACTTGCCCACCCGCAGGCCGATTTCCACGCGGTCGGGAAAGGCAATCGATGCGAAGTAATCGCACGCCGAACTCACCACAAACCCCACCACCTCACCCTCATGAATATCCAACCCACCCTGTTCGATCAGGTAGGTATTCACCGCCGTGTCGAAGAAGCTGTAGTACGTGACATTGTTCACATGGCCGTACACATCGTTGTCGTGCCAGCGCGTGATGATTGGCTGGAAGTGACGGTAATCGGCGCGTTGCGGCATTGAGTCAGGCATGGGCACGTCTCATGAAAGTAGGGTTACAGGTCATTCAAATGGGCTTGGGCCCACTCACGCACATCGGCGTAGGGGTAGTCCTCCAGCGCAGCAAAACCGGGAATGCCCCGCGCCTTCAACTTGGTAAACAACGGCACGCTGATACCGCCCAGGAAACGTGTCAGCCGCTCAGCGCCCGGCAATTGGCCGGTGTGCTCATGATGCCTGTGGATAAAATCACCGCACAGCCCCATGAAGTTTTTATCCACAAGCGGCGGCAGGCTCGGCGGCGCCGGCAAATGCGCGACATGGCCGTGGCACACAGAACAGTGCCCGCAGCGCTGCGGTGCATTTTCATCGCCGAAGTACCCGGCCAGCCGCTGCCCCAGGCAATGCTCAGTGGCGAACAGATCAAGCATGGCGTGAATCCGCGCCACTTCCGTCACCTCGTGTTGCTTGAAGCCTGTGTATAACTCGACGCTCAACACCTGTGGGTCAAAGTCGGTATCCAGCAGGCTGTAGACCTCAGTCATCTGCTTGCTTTCCAACTCGATGAGGCCTTGCTCCTGGAAGTAATCCAGCGCCTTCACCACGCGGCTGCGCTCGGCATTGTGTTGCTGGTAAAGCGCGTCGAAATCCACGGTCGCCCAGGTTTTCGCGCGCTTGCACACTTGGATAATCGCCGCGACAAACTGCTGGCGCTCGCCGGAAAAACGCGCCAGCAACGCCTCGGGTTCGATCAGGTACTTGAAGCGGTACTCGGCATAAAACGCGTAGCGCGGCGCTATAACGCCCTTGAGCTCCAGTTGCACCAACAGGGTCTTCAGCGGCAGCTCGCGAATGTTGCTGTGGTCCGATAACGACCGCAGCAAGAACTCCCACTGGCCGTCACTCCTCGCCGCCTGTAGCTCCTCCAGCACACGGCGAATACCGTCCTGCTCGGGCGTATCGCCATACACAAAGTTTTCCAGCACATTGAGGCTGTCGCGGTTGGCCAATACCAGGCAGTCCGAGGGCAGCCCATCACGCCCCGCGCGGCCGATTTCCTGGCTGTAGTTCTCGATGGATTTGGGCAGGTCAAAATGCACCACATTGCGGATGTCACTCTTGTCGATGCCCATGCCGAACGCGATGGTGGCGACGATGCAATTGGAGCGCCCACCCATGAAGCGCTGCTGGATGCCCTCACGCCTGTCGTGGGGCAAGCCGGCGTGATACGCCTCGGCCTGGATGCCGTTGCGGTTCAGATGCTCGGCAATCTGCTCGGCGGTTTTTTGCAAGGTGACATAGACGATGCTGGGCTGGTTGGCCCGCTCGTTCATCCACTGCACCAGGCGACGACGTTTGTCCGCACCGGCGACCGGCTCCACCAACAGGTTGAGGTTAGGCCGGTAGAAGCCCGTGGTGACCACGTCGTCCGGTGCAATGGCGAACTTGGCCTGCATGTCGGCAATCACCTTGGGCGTGGCCGTAGCCGTCAGCAGCAGCGCTTGTGGGATCTTGAACTGGCGCTGGTAGTCCGGCAGCTTCAAATAGTCCGGGCGGAAGTTGTGACCCCACTCGGAAATACAGTGCGCCTCATCCACCACCAACAGCGAGATCTGCACACTTTGCAGGAAGTTGCGAAAGCGCTCGTTCTTCAAGCGTTCCACGGAAATCATCAGGATTTTCAACTCGCCCGAACGCGCACGAGCCATCACGTCATTGGCGTCCTCACGACTTTGCGCCGAATCGATACTGCCCGCCGAAATACCGTGGCGCTGCAGGAAGCCCAACTGGTCCTGCATCAACGCCAACAGCGGCGACACCACCAGCGTCAGGTGCGGCAGCAACACCGCCGACAGCTGATAACACAGGGACTTGCCCGACCCCGTAGGAAAAATGGCCGCAGCCGAACGACCGGCCAGTACGGCGCTGACCGTTTCTTCCTGGCCCAAACGAAACTGTGGATAACCAAAGACCTGCTGGAGGGTGTCGTGCATAGGCTGTCACTCCATTGACCGCTGAAAGTGGCTTAAAAACGTAGCCCAGTAAGTTCAGCGAATCGAGAAAGGTCGCATGGAAAAAAGAGACAGGATGATACACAGGGTGCAGCAATGGCCTTGGGCCAAATTCGACAAGTTCGACTGTGGATGTAGGAACACCACAAACCAAATGTGGGAGGGGGATTGCCCCCCTCCCACATTTCAGAACTGCGCTACAGCTGAATCAGCGGTTCTGCACCCGCTCAATCGCCGTGTCATACACCGGATTGGCCTTCTGTTCCTTGGCCAACTGGTAGTGACGCAACGCATCCGCGAACTGCCCCGCCGCTTCGTAGATCCGCGCAATGTTGTAGTAGGCACCTGCACGCACGGTGGCAGCATTGGCGCCGGTGGCAAGGGCGATAGCCTTGCGGTTGGCCCAGATCGACTCGGCAGTGTTGCCGGCTTTCTGATACGCCAGGCCAAGGTTGCCGTAGGCCTTGCCGAACCCATTGTCCAGCTCGATAGCCTGGCGGAACAGGTCGATGGCCTGGTCAAGTTTGCCGGCCTGGTAGGCCGCTTCGCCCTGAAGGTTCAGACGTTTCGCATCGGTTTGTACGGAAGAGCTGACGGTGACTGCGGTGACCGCCACGCTGTCATCCAGCAGCGGTTTGACTTCGTTGAGCACATTGGCGGCATTCACTGTCACGCCGCTGAAGGTGTTGATGTCCTGGAAGTCACCGCTGCCGGTCATGCGGAACACCGTCCACAGGTTGCCGCTGCGGTTCTTAGGCACGTAGTAAGTACGCACCAGCGATTGGCCCATGTACACGAACACCTTGGCTTCGCTGTCGGACAACTGGCGCGAGCCTGGGTTGCCGCCATTGCTGTAGTCGTGCACGGCATAGACGTAGCTTTCGCCGTAGTGCTTTTTCTGCAGGGTGATGGTTTCCGGACCGTAGCTGTCGGTGTCATCCACATCCAACTCGGCGTCGGTACCCTTCTGGTTCTCGAAGTAGATGTTATTGCCGGGGAAAATCATGTGGGAATCGAGGTCACTCGGCGTCTTGCCCCAGGTCAGCACCACACGCAGGCCATCGAGGTTTTCCATCACCGGGCTGATGGCGTAGGTCATGCCCGCGCATGGGCACTTCACCACCAGGTTGGAGTAGCCAGGTTTCTTGATGATCAGCAGGTTGCTCGCATCATCGGCGGCCTCACTGGTCAGCGTCACTTGGCCCTGGGCGTTGGTGCGGCCCACCACATTCTGTGCGCCGTTACGTTGCAGCAGCACTTCGGCATCAGCGATTTTCTGGTCCTTGACCACCGCACTGAGCACTTCGATCGGCAACTGCCCGGCCTGGACCGAAAAAGCCACCGCACACAATGACATCGCCGAAGCAACACGAAGCAAACCCATGCTTAACTCCCTTTAAGTAGCGGGCGGAAATCGCCCTACAAGATTTTTGCGGTGAAACATACGCTGAATTCCGAGTGTCGGCGGATTTTTTGTACAGAATGTGACGTGGTTTTTATCCCGCCTTCCCGTTGAAGCATTGCGCTACAATCAAACCTTGCTACCCAGGAGTGCGCTGCGATGAGCGAACTGACGTTTGAGCAAAAACAGGATCATTACCACAAGATCCGCCGTTCCAATTACCTGGCCAGCCTGCGCCTGGAAGGGTTCGACACCCAACCGGCCGACGTCGACAAACCCCTGCCGACCCGCGAAACCGTGCTTGCCAAGTACCGCAACACGCCACGCTGATGCTCGACAAATACGGGGTGGGTCAGGATCCGTACTGCTATCCCGGTAGCAGCGTCCTGCGCAACCGCCTCGATTTGCTCGACGAAACTCGCCTGCACCAGGCTGAGCGGGAATTATCCGAAATCGCCGTAGGCAGCCTCCCGCTCTTCCCCCCGCCCTACGACCTCGAACGCCTGCAACACATCCACCGCACGCTGTTCGGTGACGTCTACGACTGGGCCGGTGAGCTACGCAGCGTCAACATCCAAAAGGGCGACACCCTGTTCTGCACCCCGGAACGCATCCCACCGGAAGCCGCGAAGATCATCCGGCAGATGGCCGAGGCCAACTGGTTTGTCGGCGCCAGCCAAACCGAGTTGGTGAGCAAGATTGCCGAAGCTTATGGCGACCTCAACGTCATCCACCCTTTCCGCGAGGGCAACGGCCGGGCGCAGCGGATTTTGTTTGAACAGATCATCGTGAACGCGGGGTTCTCGGTGAACTGGTGGCTGGTCAAACACGCGGCATGGATACCGGCGAATATTGACGCGGTGGCGTGTGATTATCGGGGCTTGGAGGCGATTTTTGAGCGGTGTATCAGCAGGCCTGCCGGGCAGTGATCGTTCCTCACGCTCTGCGTGGGAACGATCTGAAATCTAAGCAACACCCTTTGTAGGAGCGAGCTTGCTCGCGAACATCATCAACGATGACGCGGTAAACCAGAACAAACGCGGCGTCCTTGAGTTTTTCGCGAACAAGTTCGCTCCTATAACCGACCCGCTTTGCTTGTTAAATCACTGCCAAGCCACAAATGCCGGAAACGGCCGTAGGAAACCTCCAAACACCGCGACATCCCCTTCCCAAACTGCTCCAAACACCCGCTTGACCCTCTACAGAAGTTACCCGTAGCTGAATGAAAATAGCGCGGTCTCAACTTTCTCGGCAGAAACCTGTGAACATCGAAAGGACTCAACACATCGGCCACTATGACGTCATCTTCACAGAGATTCGCTTCACTGTTGTGCCTGACAATCGGCATGCTTTGGTCAATCTATGCCTGCTTGAAACAAAAACGGCAGCGCGACAAGTGCGCGATCAGATACGTAGGCTGTACGAAAAAATGCTGGCCAGCGATTTGCCATGCGAAATGGCGGTCGCGATTTCCCATCCTTTGAGACGGAATCAGGCCGATCGGTTAAACGACCAAAACGTGCTCATCAAACAAATAATCTCCGGAGCGGTTAAAGCACCGGGGATTGCCATTTCAACCGTAACCGCGGGCTTCGTTGGAGATACGATTTCCGGCAAGCTTCGTAGATATCACGCTGGAGACATCATTATCGGTCTGGATGCCAGTGTGAGAGGAGACATAGGGCCTCAGCGGTCAACACTCTCAATGCATGTCTACTCGGACGAGTCTTAGTGACATGGCCCTTTACCTTCAATCCGCTTCCTTTCTCATTATCTATTTGGTGCTGCACTACCAAATCACAGACCCAATGCTCAGAAAGCACTTCGCAGTCACATGCCTTACAACAGGTCTTATTTTGACGTTCCTACTACCCTATGTAGCGGTGATCCTCAGAATGCCCCTCCTACCTGTCTTTGTATTCTTGATAGGCTTGGCGCTCTTCATCACTCGAAACAAATACCGCCTCCAACGCAACCAGCCCCTTCATCCACTCCAGCGTGCCCCCACCATGAACCTCGCCCCCAACGTCCCCGAAGACCCTGTCATGCAGCAACTCCTGCAACTGCTGCACGAAGAAATCGGCCTGCCGAAACACAAGACCGTCCGCCTGCAAACCTCGCTCAATTTCGACCTGGGCTGTGACGGCAGTGAAGCCAAGCAACTCATGGAAGCGCTGGAGCAGGAATTCGCCCTCGACCTGGGCGACTACGACACTTATCGTTACTTTAACCCACCGGTTTTTGACGTGTTCCTCAAACGCCGGGGCAAGGGGCATGGCGACAAGGTCCCGCTGACCATCGGCATGCTCTACCTGGCCATCAAGACCCACAGCTGGGACACACAGACACTGGAAAACCTCAGCTGAGCGAACACCGGCCCCGCACTCAAAACAACTAAGGACCTTACATGGACGTAACAATGGGCCTGCTGGCCGCCCTGCTCTGGGGTGGTACGGATTTCCTCGTGGGTCTCAACGCCAGGGCCGTGGGCGTTAAGCGCGCGGTGTACTTCGGCCAGGCCCTCGGCTTCGTGATCATGACCTTGCTGCTGATCATCTTCCCCGCCTTGCTCTTCAAATCCCTGAACGCCTCGATGAGCGTCTGGCTGCTGGGCATTGCCGCCGCACTGTTCACCGTCTCCGGCGCCCTTGCCCTGTCCAAGGCCTTCGCCCTGGGCAAAGCCGCCATCGTGGCGCCGCTGGTGACGTCCTACGGCGTCGTCACCACACTGCTGTCCTGGGCCAGCGGCGAACACATCAGCCTGATCCAACTCGGTTGCATCGCCCTGTGCGTCATCGGCGTGATCCTTTCCAGCCTCCACAAGGACAATGGCATCCCGCACAGCAGTTCAAACCGCTCCATCGCTTACGCGATGCTTGCCGCGTTGCTATACGGCACGAGCTTCTGGCTACAAGGTCGCTACACACTGCCCGCGCTGGGGCCGATCACCATGCTTTGGCTCGGCTACCTGGTAGGGCTGTGCGTGCTGGTGGTGATGGTGCTGAAGATCAAGGACGGCCTGAAGATTCCGCCGCTGAAAAACTGCGCCACGCTGACAGGGGCAAGCCTGATGAACCTGGGGGGATTTTCGGCGTTTTCGTGGGGAGCGATGGCGGGGTCGGTTTCGGTGGTGACGGTGATCAGTACGTTATCAGGGGGGATTGCGGCGATTTTGGGGTTTGTGTTTTTCAAGGAGCGGTTGTCGGCGGTGCAAGTGCTGGGGGTTGTGCTGGTGCTAGTCGGGGCGGTGGTCCTGCATATCGTCGACTAACCTTTCACGCACAAAAAAGCCGCCCACAAGGGGCGGCTTTTTAACCGCTTTCGAATCTTACAACTTCGGACCCGCAGCCTTGATCGCGTCGCTCACTTCAAACTTCTTGAAGTTCTCGATGAACAGACCGGCCAGCGCCTTCGCTGCTTCATCGTAAGCCGCCTTGTCAGCCCAGGTGTTACGTGGGTTCAACAGGCCGGTCTCAACGCCCGGTACGGTCAATGGCACGTCGAGGTTGATGGTGTCGAGGTGTTCGGTTTCAACACCGATCAACGCGCCGCTCTGGATCGCTGCGATCACGCCGCGAGTGGTCGGGATGTTGAAGCGCTTACCGACGCCGTAGCCGCCGCCGGTCCAGCCGGTGTTGACCAAGTAGACCTTGGAGCCGAAGCCGCGGATGCGCTTGATCAGCAGCTCTGCGTATTCGCCGGCCGGGCGTGGGAAGAACGGCGCGCCGAAGCAGGTGGAGAAGGTCGACTTGATGCCGCTGCCCGAACCCATTTCGGTCGAGCCCACCAGTGCGGTGTAGCCGGACAGGAAGTGGTAGGCCGCTTGTTCTTCGCTGAGGATGGACACTGGCGGCAGTACGCCGGTCAGGTCGCAGGTCAGGAAGATCACCGCGTTTGGCTCGCCGCCCAGGTTCTTCTCGGAACGCTTGGCAACGTGCTCCAGCGGGTAGGCGGCACGGCTGTTCTGGGTCAGGCTGACATCGGCATAGTCGGCGTGCTTGGCGTCGTCGATGACGACGTTTTCCAGTACGGCGCCGTGCTTGATGGCTTTCCAGATAACCGGTTCGTTCTTCTCGGACAGGTCGATGCACTTGGCATAGCAACCGCCTTCGATGTTGAACACCACACCTTCGCCCCAGCCGTGTTCGTCGTCACCGATCAGGTAACGGCTTTCGTCGGCGGACAGGGTGGTCTTGCCGGTGCCGGACAGGCCGAAGAACAGGGTCACGTCGCCTGCTTCGCCAATGTTGGCGGCGCAGTGCATCGGCAGTACGTCGGAAGCCGGCAGCAGGTAGTTCTGCACCGAGAACATGGCTTTCTTCATTTCACCGGCGTAGCGCATGCCGGCGATCAGCACTTTTTTCTGGGCGAAGTTGAGGATCACGCAACCGTCGGAGTTGGTGCCGTCACGCTCAGGCACGCACTCGAAGTTGGCCACGTTGAGCACTTGCCACTCGTCACGGTCGGCCGGGTTGTACTGGGCGGGGTTGATGAACAGGCAACGACCGAACAGGTTCTGCCAGGCAGTCTGGGTGGTCATCTTCACGGCCAGGTAGTGGTCTTCGGCAGCCCCTACGTGAACATGGGAAACGAAGTGCTCCTGCGCGTTGTTGAACGCCTCGACGCGCGCCCACAGTGCATCGAACTTGTCGGCCGGGAACTTGCGGTTGATCGGGCCCCAGGCGATGGAATCCTGGGTGGAAGGCTCTTCAACGATGAAACGGTCGACTGGCGAACGGCCGGTACGGTGACCGGTTTCTACGACCAGCGCGCCGGTATCGGCAAGCACGCCTTCACCGCGCTGCAGGGCTTCTTTGACCAGATCGTCAACACTCAGATCGGTGTATACGGCGTTATTGGCTTGCGTCATGAGGTTCCCCGTCGGCCTATGGCCGAGTGCTCCAAACGTTTTGTAGTAGAAAGTTGCGCACTACTACCGCGAAAAAAGTGGGCCGGATTATGCCAGAAAAGCCCAAAAATAGTAGGGCCCTCCCGTCAGAACACCTCTAATCCGACATTTGTCAGGTGATTTACCTGTGCTTAAACGTTTTAGTGGCGGGTGTCGGAAGGCGTGTCGATACCTGCGCCGGCGAACAATTGCGCTACATCGGCAGCGTCGAACAGGTAGCGCTGGTTGCAGAACTGGCAGTCGATCTCGATATTGCCACCGTGTTCCACCACTAGGTTCTGCGCATCTTCCAGGCCCAGGCTGACCAAGGCGTTACATGAACGCTCGCGAGAGCAGCTGCAGTGGAAGTGCAGGGTTTGCGCGTCGAACAGGCGCACGGGGTCTTCGTGGTACAGGCGGTGCAGGATGGTTTCGTTGTCCAGGCCCAGCAGTTCTTCGGCTTTCAGGGTATCGGCCAAGGCAATGCAGTGCCGCCAGCTTTCAGCGCGATCTTCGTCGTCCTTGATACGGTCGGCCGGCAGTTGTTGCAGCAACATGCCACGGGCGCGCTGGCCATCGGCGTTGAGCCAGAATTTGGTGCCCACTTGCTGGGACATCACGAAATAGTTGGTGAAGCATTCCGAAAGCGTTTTGCCATCGAGGTCGACGATGCCTTGGTAACGCTGGCCTACGGTCGGGTCAACGGTGAGCGCCAGGACGCCGTTGGGCATCAGGTCGGCCAAGGCGGCGTCCGGGGCAATCTGGTCGGCTTCATAACGGGCCAGGCCACGGATTTCGCGCTCGCTGGAGCACTCGATCATCAGCAGAGGAATCGGCCCTTCGGAACGGGCTTGCAGAATCAGCAAACCGTCGAACTTCATGGTGCCCACCAGCAACGCAGCAGCTGCCATCAGCTCACCGAGCAGTTGCGCGACCGGCTCCGGATAGGGGTGTTTGGCAAGGACTTCGGCGTAGCTGCGCTCCAACGAAACCATTTCGCCGCGGGCGTCGCTCTCGTCGAAGATGAAGCGTTGGGTGAAGTCGGTATCCGGTAGATCAGTCATAGGTCTGGGTATCTGAATTGATGACAAATTGGTTACAAGATTTATAAAATTAAACGCTTTAGCACCATATTGGTGCGGCTCTCTCCTGGAAACAGAGAGCGTCTATAGAGCGAAGAGGGACAGTTTATGAACAATCCGGGTTTGTTCCAAGCCAAGTGGAACCTCCGGCGATGGGCTCTGTGCAATCTACTCGCTATCGGGCTGCTGTGTTTTTGGCTGTGGCCCACGGGGCAGATGCTGTGTGTGATTTTCGACGAGTGGCTGTTTCACCTGCTCAACGACCCGCTGGCGAGCAACGCAACATGGCTGCACGTGTGGGCCGTGGCCAGTTTGCGGCCGTTTGATGCGGTGGTCGGGGTGATCCTGCTGACGCTGCTGATTCGCGGCGACTGGGTGTTCAAAGCCGCGCAGGCACGCCAGGCACTGTTAGGTTTTGTCGGCATTTTGTTGCTGTTGTTGTTCATCCGCATGCTGTTTTCCAAACTCGCGGCGCAGATGGGCTGGCAGCACAGCAGCCCATCGATGGTGATCGGCGGGGCGATTCAAATGAGTGACTATTTCCCGGGGTTGGAGAAGACCTGGGAGTTGAAGGACCGCTCAAGCCAGAGCTTTCCGGGGGATCATGCTTCGGTGCTGTTGATCTGGGCGATGTTCATGACGGTGTTCGCCAAGCGCATCGGCCAGGTGCTGGTGATCTGGGGCCTGGCGCTATTGTTTATGATGCCGCGGCTGGTGGCAGGTGCGCATTGGGGGCAGGACGATTATATCGGCGGGGTCTTGCTGGCGCTGTTGGCGTTGGGCTGGGGGTATTACACGCCGTTTGCCGCGAAGGTGTCGGGGGTTTTGCTACAAGTGACCACGCCGATCTTCGGGTTACTTGGCAAGCTGCCGGTGATCGGTGGATTGAGCGTCGTGCGCACATCCCCTTAACGCTGCCGGCCAAATGTGGGAGGGGGCTTGCTCCCTCCCACATTGGACTGGGGCTCTGCGCAATCAGTCATCATTGCCACTGCCGCGGAACTTGAACAGGTCGCGGCGCTGCTTCTTGCTCGGCTTGCCATCGGTGGTCATCCCCGTGGCGCCCGCCTTGCGCATGGCTGCCGCATTTTCGCGCTTGGCAATGCTGGTTTCGGTTTCGGTGTACAGCGCTTGTGCTTCGGGTGCGCCACGGCGCACGATGGAAAGTGCCTGAACCACGACGGTCTTTTCGTCAAAACCTATCCGAATCTGCAACTCATCACCGACACGTGGCTCTTTGCCCGGTTTACAGCGCTCGCCTCGGTGATGCACCTTGCCACTCTCAATCGCCGCCTTGGCCAAGGCACGTGTTTTAAAGAAACGCGCCGCCCAAAGCCACTTGTCCAGACGGACCTTTTCTTCCTCTTCCTGCTTTTGAGCCACTTGAATTCCTCGCTCTGACAAATGTCGCAACTGTAACGTTGAAACCCTTCGACGCATAAACCTCAAGGCTCACCTAAGATACGCCAGGTAGCACCCTGTTTTCGCGAGGATACGCCGTGACCGACTTTCCCTCTTCACTCACCTCGCCCGACCAGCGTTGCGTAGGCTGCCAACAAAGCGAACCCCTGGGTTTCGATTTTGCGTTCGCCTACCAGCCTATCGTAGACCTTCGGGACCATTCGATTTTTGCCCACGAAGCCTTGGTGCGCGGCACACAAGGCGAAGGGGCGTCGTCGGTGCTGGACCAGGTCAACGACAGCAACCGCTACCGCTTCGACCAGCGCTGCCGCACCCAGGCGATTGCCGGTGCTGCAGCTTTGGGGATGCAAACCCACCTTTCCATCAACTTCATGCCCAACGCCGTGTACCGTCCGGAGTTGTGCATCCGCAGCACCCTGGAGGCGGCGCGCGCGCACAATTTTCCGCTGGATCAACTGATTTTCGAGACACTGGAAAGCGAGCATGTAGATAACTATCGCCATTTGACGAATATTCTGCGTGAATACCGCGAATTCGGCTTCAAGACCGCTATCGATGATTTCGGCGCGGGCTATTCGGGGCTGAATCTGTTGGCTGATTTCCAACCTGACTTGATCAAACTCGACATGGCGCTGATCCGCGATGTCGACCAGGATCGTGTCCGTCAGGTGATCGTCCAGGGGATTGTCACAATCTGTGAGCAGTTGAACGTTACTGTCATCGCCGAAGGCATCGAAAGTGCCGGCGAACGCGACTTTCTGTCTGACTGTGGAATATTTCTGATGCAAGGCTACTGGTTCGCCAAGCCTGCATTCAAAGCCCTGGCCGAGGTTTCACCGAAAGCCTGGGCGAATTGATCGGTTACCCATATTGAAGACATTTGACCATTTGACCGTTGTAGGTCTGCGTGAGTGGGTGGCACTTCCCGACTTGGGAGTGGCAGGCCTGCGCGCAAAGATCGACACCGGTGCCAGCACCTCCAGCCTGCATGCCACCGACATCGAGCCTTTTGAGCGCGACGGGGAGAAGTGGGTACGCTTTACCGCGCACCTGGGCAGCGTGGTGCAACTGCGCCACCGCCGCTGCGAAGCGCCCCTGGTGGCGATGAAAACCATCAAGAGCTCCAATGGCCATGCGCAGGTGCGCTACGTGATCAGCACCACCCTGGCGCTGGGTGATCGGGTATGGCGGGTGGAGTTCACCCTGGCCTGCCGCAAGGCCATGCGTTACCGCCTGTTACTGGGTTCCAAGGCGCTGATTGACGGCCATCTGGTGGTCAATCCCGGCGTCAAGTACGTTCAAGACAAGCCGGTGTTCCCGGTCTCTACTATTTCTGCCCCAGGTGCTGCATGAAGATTGCTGTGCTGTCGCGAAACCCGCGTCTGTATTCCACCCGCCGCCTGGTCGAGGCCGGCACCGAACGCGGCCATGAAATGGTGGTGATCGACACGTTGCGTGCCTATATGAACATTGCCAGCCACAAGCCGCAGATCCACTATCGCGGCAAGCCCCTGGAAGGGTTTGATGCGGTGATCCCGCGTATTGGCGCCTCGGTGACGTTCTATGGCTGCGCAGTGTTGCGCCAGTTCGAAATGATGGGGGTTTTCCCCCTCAATGAATCCGTGGCCATTGCACGCTCGCGGGACAAATTACGCTCGTTGCAACTGCTCTCGCGGCGGGGCATCGGCCTGCCGGTCACCGGCTTTGCCCACTCCCCCGACGACATCCCCGACCTGATCGAAATGGTCAATGGCGCGCCGCTGGTGATCAAGGTGCTCGAAGGCACGCAGGGCATCGGTGTGGTGCTGTGTGAAACCGCGACCGCAGCGGAATCCGTGATCGAGGCGTTCATGGGCCTCAAGCAGAACATCATGGTCCAGGAGTACATCAAGGAGGCCGGCGGTGCGGATATTCGCTGCTTCGTGGTGGGCGACAAGGTGATCGCAGCCATGAAACGCCAAGCCAAGCCTGGGGAGTTTCGCTCCAACCTGCACCGTGGCGGCAGCGCCAGCCTGATCAAGATCACCCCTGAAGAACGAATGACCGCGCTGCGGGCGGCCAAGGTGATGGGGCTGGCCGTAGCGGGGGTCGACATCCTGCGCTCCAACCACGGCCCGCTGGTGATGGAGGTGAACTCGTCGCCGGGCCTGGAAGGAATCGAGACCACCACAGGCAAGGATGTGGCGGGGATCATCATTCAGCATCTGGAGAAGAATGGTGGACCGAATATGACCAGGACCAAAGGCAAGGGTTAGAGACGCGGCTTTAAGCTTCAAGCTATAAGCTGCAAGAAAGGGCAAAAACTGTCTGCTTTTCTCTTGCGGCTTTAAGCTTGAAACTTGCGGCTTTTTCTATACCGCGTCCCTTGGCAGCATCAGCCCAAGCGGCAACCTCACCCGCGCCTCAAGACCACCACCCTCGCGGTTGCGCAGCTCAACATTGCCTCCATGCATCGAAGCAATCCGCCGCACAATCGCCAGCCCCAGGCCAGTACCCTTGCCACCCCGAGCACGGTCGCCACGGGTAAACGGGTTGAAGATACCTTCCAGTTCCGCCGGATCGATCCCCGTACCACGGTCCATCACACTCAGCACCACGTACGGCGCAGCACTGTCGCCAGACACATACGCAGCCACTTCCACATCCGAACCGGCATGGTGCAAAGCGTTGCCGATCAGATTGTTCAGCAGGCGCTTCATCGACACCCGACGCAACGCAAACGGCTGGATCGGCTCAAGGCGCATGCGCACTTGCTCGCCATTCTGGTTATAGGGTGCGACAACCTCACGCACCAGGTCCGTGAGATCAACTTCCTCCACCACCTCGTCACGCCCGTCGCGGATAAACGCCAGGAACTGGTCGAGAATCGCGTCCATGTCTTCGATGTCACGAACCATGTCGTCGGTGAGGTCGCTATGGTTGCCCATCAGCTCCAGGGACAGGCGCAATCGCGTCAATGGCGTGCGCAAGTCATGGGACACCCCCGCCAGCATCAGCTCGCGTTCGCGCCCAGCCTGTTCGACGTCCTCCGCCATCTGGTTGAAGGCGCCATACACCTCGGTCATTTCACTGGGCGTATCGCTGACCGGCAGGCGCACGCTGCGCCCCTGGCCCAATTGGCGGGCGGCAAACACCAGGCGTTTAAGCGGTTGGTTAAGCTGACGAACGAAAATCCACGCGGACGCGGTGGAAAGCAAGCCGATGGCCAGGAACCAGCCCAACACGTTCCAGATCTTCTGCCCCCGCAAAGGATGTGGATACAGCGGAACCTTGATCCAGGCATCGCCCAGGCTCGGCGCCCTCACCCACAGCGCAGGTGAAACATGCATGCGCAATCGCACCTCGGTGTCCTCGCCCAGCTCGGCCTGCATCTGGCGCTGGTAGATCTCGCTGTAAGGCCAATGTTGCTCACCTTCAGGGACGCCGGCCCCGTCAACGCGGGTCAACGTCGACGCCTTGGCTACTTTTTCGCGGTTTTCGGGATCTACCGCCCAGTAACCACGCAGTGTCAGGGCAACACCGTGGCTGTACTGCCGGTCCACCAGCACGTCTTCGTTCATCAACAGATAAACCAGTGTCAGCGCCTTGGAAAACAGAACGACGATGAGCACCAGCCAAAGGGTGCGGGAGAAGAAACTTTGTGGGAACCACAGCGGGGTTTTCATAGATGACAGCTGGACACCTTGCAGGAACGAGCGGCGCTCGCAGAATTGCAGACGCCGGGCATCCCGTCGACCCTCATGGAGTCAAACGCCAGGATGCCCGCCCTGCAAATCATCGATCACTTGGTTGCGGTGCCATCCGGCACAAACACATAGCCCACACCCCAGACCGTCTGGATATACCGAGGCTTGGACGGGTCCGGCTCGATCATCCGGCGCAGACGGGAAATCTGCACGTCGATGGAGCGCTCCAGGGCGTCCCATTCGCGACCACGGGCCAGGTTCATCAGCTTGTCGCGGGTCAGCGGCTGACGTGCGTTCATCACCAGGGCCTTGAGCACGGCGAATTCACCGGTGGTGAGCATGTGCACTTCATCGCCACGCTTGAGCTCGCGGGTCGCCAGCGACAGCTCATAGTCGCCAAAGGTGACGCTTTCGTCTTCGCTGCCCGGCGCGCCCGGTACCGGCGGTGCCTGACGACGCAATACAGCCTTGACCCGCGCCATCAGCTCGTCCGGGTTGAACGGCTTGGCCAGGTAGTCATCAGCGCCCAGCTCGAGGCCCTTGATGCGGCTCAGCTCATCGCCCTTGGCGGTGAGCATGATGATTGGAATCTGGTTGTTCGCGCCGCGCAGGCGCTTGCAGGCGGTGAGGCCGTCTTCGCCGGGCAGCATCAGGTCGAGTACGACTAGGTTGAACACTTCGCGCCCCAGGAGACGGTCCATCTGCTCGGTGTTCGGCACCGCGCGCGCACGATAGCCCTTGGAATTGAAGAAACGCTCCAGCAGGCTGCTCAGCCCCGGATCGTCATCAACGATGAGAATTTTTTCGCCTTCAGCAGTTTGTGCAGTGCTGCTCATTGGATGCTCCTCTTATCTCGGCGCGCATTATGGCGTAGCTGCCGTTATACGCACCGTGTGCATTGTTAGCAGATTTTTCCTCTACTGCCAGCGAACGCGCGCCTTCCAACCACGGGCGCAGTACCCCCCAAGGGCAGAACGCTGGTTATAATGCGGCGCCTTCGTGCAGGGCAACGTCAGATCGTTGCCGTTTACTGCCGGTTTTTTTCACCCGCTTGTCGTGATTTTTTCGATTTCGAGGGTCAATAGGCTGCCTCTTGACCCAGGTAGCGGCGCCAGTCGGGCCGCTCAACCAGCCGCGCAAGGCCTTGTTTTCCGGGCCTGCGGGCTGCTTTTCAGAATTTCAGGTGGTTTTATGGACAGCATCAACAGCCGCATCGCCGAAGAACTCGGTGTACGCCCACAACAGGTCGAAGCGGCCGTCGCTCTACTGGATGAAGGCTCCACGGTGCCCTTCATCGCCCGTTACCGAAAAGAAGTGACCGGCAGCCTCGACGACATCCAACTGCGGCACCTGGAAGAACGCCTGCGCTACCTGCGAGAACTCGACGAACGGCGTATCAGCATCCTCGCCAGCATCGAGGAACAGGGCAAGCTGACGCCTCAGCTTGAACGCGACATCAAGCTCGCCGACACCAAGACCCGCCTCGAAGACCTTTACCTGCCGTATAAACAGAAGCGCCGCACCAAGGGCCAGATCGCCCTGGAAGCCGGCCTGGGCGAACTGGCCGACGGCCTGTTCAACGACCCCTCGCTGACCCCGGACACCGAAGCCGCGCGCTTCGTCAACGCTGAAAAAGGCGTTGCCGACGTCAAGGCCGCCCTCGAAGGCGCCAAGTACATCCTGATGGAGCGCTTCGCCGAAGACGCCAACCTGCTGGAAAAACTGCGCAGCTATCTGAAACAGGAAGCCATCCTCAGCGCCCGCGTCATTGCCGGCAAAGAGGAAGAAGGCGCCAAGTTCCGCGACTACTTCGAACACGACGAGCCGCTGAAAAGCATGCCGTCCCACCGTGCGCTGGCAATTTTCCGCGGCCGCAACGAAGGTATTCTCAGCTCCGCGCTGAAAGTCGGCGACGAACTGCCGGGCACCATGCACCCGTGCGAAGGCATGATCGGGCAACAATTCGGCATCCAGAATCAGAATCGTCCTGCGGACAAGTGGCTCGGTGAAGTCGTGCGCTGGACCTGGAAGGTCAAGCTCTACACCCACCTGGAAACCGACCTGCTCGGCGAGTTGCGAGACGGTGCCGAAACCGAGGCGATCAACGTATTCGCCCACAACCTGCATGACCTGCTGCTGGCCGCGCCGGCCGGCCCGCGCGCTACCTTGGGCCTCGACCCGGGCCTGCGCACCGGCTGCAAGGTTGCCGTGGTCGATGCCACCGGCAAGCTGCTGGACCACGCCACCGTGTACCCACACGTGCCGCACAACAAATGGGACCAGACCCTCGCCATCCTGGCCGCCCTGTGCGCCAAACATTCGGTGGACCTGATCGCCATCGGCAACGGCACTGCCAGCCGTGAAACCGACAAGTTGGCCGCCGAGCTGATCAAAAAATACCCAGCCATGAAGATGACCAAGGTGATGGTCTCCGAAGCCGGTGCTTCGGTGTACTCGGCATCGGAACTGGCCTCCAAGGAATTCCCGGACCTCGACGTGTCGATCCGTGGTGCGGTGTCCATCGCCCGTCGCCTGCAGGATCCGCTGGCCGAGCTGGTGAAAATCGATCCTAAATCCATTGGCGTCGGCCAGTACCAGCACGACGTGTCGCAGCTGAAACTGGCGCGTGGCCTGGATGCGGTGGTGGAAGACTGCGTAAACGCCGTGGGCGTGGACGTGAACACCGCCTCCGTGGCGCTGCTGGCGCGTATCTCCGGCCTCAATGCCACCCTGGCGCAGAACATCGTCACTCACCGCGACGAAAACGGTGCGTTCAAAACCCGTGCCGCGCTGAAAAAAGTCGCACGCCTGGGTGAAAAAACCTTCGAGCAAGCCGCCGGCTTCCTGCGCGTCATGAACGGCGACAACCCGCTGGATTCGTCCGCCGTTCACCCGGAAGCCTACCCGCTGGTGCAACGCATCGCCGCCGAGACCGACCGCGACATCCGCTCGCTGATCGGTGACGCCGCGTTCCTCAAGCGCCTGGACCCAAAGAAGTACACCGACGAAACCTTCGGCGTGCCGACCATCACCGACATCCTGCAAGAGCTGGAAAAACCTGGCCGCGACCCGCGTCCCGAGTTCAAGACCGCCGAGTTCCAGGACGGCGTCGAAGACCTCAAGGACCTGCAACTGGGCATGATCCTCGAAGGCGTGGTCACCAACGTGACCAACTTCGGCGCGTTTGTGGACATCGGCGTGCATCAGGACGGTTTGGTGCACATCTCTGCGCTTTCGGAGAAGTTCATCAAGGATCCGCGCGAAGCCGTGAAGGCCGGTGATGTGGTCAAGGTCAAGGTCATGGAAGTCGACATCCCGCGCAAACGCGTTGGCCTGTCGATGCGCATGAGCGATACCCCAGGCGAAAAAATCGACGGCGCCCGTGGTGCACGTCCTGGCTCGGCGCCGCGCCAGTCGCAGAACCGCTCTGAAAACAGTCAACCGCGCAAGGAAACCGCCACCGCAGCGCCAAGCAACAACGCCATGGCCTCGCTGTTCGCCAACGCCAAGCAGTTGAAGAAACGCTGATGGAAATCCCCGCCGGTTTGACCCAGAGCGCGTTCAGCGAACTGATCGGCTGCCGCCTGCAACGCCTCGAAGAAGGCGTTGCCGAAGTGGCCCTGACCCTGGAGCCGCACCTACGCAACCGCGCGGGCAAGCTCCATGGCGGGGCGATTTTCAGTCTGGTGGACATCACCATGGGGCTGGCGTGTTCCAGCGCCCATGGTTTTGATCAGCAGAGCGCGACCATCGAATGCAAGATCAACTACATCCGCGCCGTGGAAGACGGTGATGTGATGTGCACCAGCCGGGTGATCCACGCCGGCCGGCGCACGCTGGTGGTCGAAGCCGATGTGTATCAGGACGAAAGGCTTGTCGCAAAAGCACAGGGCACGTTCGCTGTCCTATAGCTCCACACCCCCGATTTGAGTTAATTTCGGCGCTGCGATAACAGCGTCGGAATTTTCTTGCTGCGCCATAGCCCAATTCATGGAGTGAAGTAGGCTTTTTTAACGCGGGTCAAATCGACTCAAAACCAGGCGATCACGCCAGTTTTAACTTCACCCTTGTAGACCGTCCTGCCCACCCCCATATTGGGGCGACTGACGCGTGAAGGAATCCAACTTGAGCGAACTTCTCAACCGCCGCCTGGCTCTGCTCGGCAAGCGCGAACACCTCTCCCTGCTAGAGCAGTGCTTGCACGGCATCGAGCGTGAATGCCTACGTGTCACCGGTGAGGGTCGCCTGGCGCAAACGCCGCACCCCGAAGCCCTGGGCGCCGCGTTGACCCATGAACAGATCACCACCGACTACTCGGAATCGCTGCTGGAGTTCATCACTCCGGCCCTGCCCAACCCGGCCGATACGCTGAGCAGCCTGGACAAGATCCATCGCTTTGCCTACACCAAGCTCGGCAGTGAATACCTGTGGAGCCCCTCGATGCCGTGCCCGTTGCCGGCCGAGGAAGACATTCCGATTGCCTACTACGGCACCTCCAATATCGGACAGCTCAAGTACGTGTACCGCAAGGGCCTGGCCCTGCGTTACGGCAAGACCATGCAGTGCATCGCCGGCATCCACTACAACTTTTCCCTGCCGGAACAGTTGTGGCCGCTGCTCAAGGAGACTGAAGGCTTCGTCGGCACCGACCGCGATTATCAGTCCACTGCCTATATCGCGCTGATCCGCAACTTCCGCCGCTACAGCTGGCTGCTGATGTACCTGTTCGGTGCCTCGCCGGCCCTGGACGCGGGTTTCCTGCGCGGTCGCTCGCACCAATTGGAAGTGCTCGACGCCGACACCCTGTATCTGCCGTACGCCACCAGCCTGCGCATGAGCGACCTGGGTTACCAGAGCAACGCCCAGGCCGGCCTGACGCCGTGCTACAACGACCTGAGCAGCTACACCGACAGCCTGCGCGAAGCGGTGGCAACGCCCTACGCGCCCTATGTCGAAGTCGGCACCCATAAGGACGGTGAGTGGGTACAGCTCAACACCAACATCCTGCAGATCGAAAACGAGTACTACTCCAATATCCGTCCCAAGCGCGTGACCTACACCGGCGAGCGGCCGATCCAGGCGCTGATGGCCCGCGGCATCCAGTACATCGAAGTGCGCTGCCTGGACATCAACCCGTTCCTGCCGATGGGCATCGACCTGCCGGAGTCGCGTTTCCTCGACGCATTCCTGCTGTACTGCGCGCTGAACGACAGCCCGCTGTTCGCCGACAACGAGTGCGGCAACGCCACGTCCAACTTCCTCAGCGTGGTCAAGGAAGGGCGGCGCCCAGGCCTGCAATTGCAGCGCAAGGGCCAGGCCGTGGACATGAAGGAATGGGCCACCGAGCTGCTGGAGAAGATTGCTCCGTTGGCTGCGCTGCTTGATGAAAGCCACGGCATCACCGAACACAGCCAGGCGCTGGACGCCCAACTGGCCAAGGTCAAGGACCCGTCCCTGACCCCTTCGGCGCAGGTATTGGCGGCGATGGCCGAGCGTAAAGAGAGTTTTGCGCAGTTCTCCCTGCATCAGAGCGAGGTGCATGCCGAGTACTTCCGCCGCGAGCCGTTGCCCGCCGAAGAACAGGTACGCTTTGAGGAACTGGCGCGCAAGTCGCTGGCGCAACAGGCGGAACTGGAGCAGAACGAAGTGGGCGACTTTGATGTGTTTGTCGGGTCGTACCAGGCAAGCATCCTCGCCATCAGCAACTGACTGAAGCCGAACCCGGCTCAAAATGTGGGAGGGGGCTTGCCCCCGATAGCAGAGTGTCAGCCACCCATCAGTGACTGATCTACCGCAATCGGGGGCAAGCCCCCTCCCACATTTGCCTTCATCCAGCTCAAGATTCGCTTCAACCTTTCGCCCATAAGCTAATTCGAAAATGTTATTTATTTTCGGATTCTTAGATCATTTAGTCTCCTCCCACGCCGACCCTCGGCCGCCTGATTGAGGAGCTTCCCCTTGAAACGTTTAACCCCACTGCGCCTCCTGGCGGCGTTGTCCCTGGCCGGTGTCAGCCTGTTTGCCCAGGCGGCGGATGTAACCATCGCTTACCAGACCACCGTAGACCCGGCCAAAGTTGCCCAGGCCGACGGCGCGTACGAAAAAGCCACTAACGCCAAGATCGACTGGCGCAAATTCGACAATGGCGCCGACATCATCGCCGCCATCGCCTCCGGTGACGTGCAGATCGGCTACCTCGGCTCCAGCCCGCTGACCGCTGCGATCACCCGCAAAGTGCCGGTGGAAACCTTCCTGGTTGCCACCCAGATCGGCGGTGCCGAAGCCCTGGTGGCGCGCAACGGTTCGGGGATCAACAGCCCCCAGGACCTTATAGGCAAGAAGGTCGCCGTGCCCTTCGTTTCCACCGGCCACTACAGCCTGTTGGCCGCGCTGAAGCACTGGAACATCGACCCATCGAAAGTGACCATCCTCAACCTCGCCCCGCCGGCGATCATCGCGGCCTGGAAGCGTGGTGACATCGACGCCACTTACGTATGGGACCCGGCCCTGGGCGTGGCCAAGGAAAACGGCAAGGTGCTGATCACCTCCGGCGAGCTGGCCAAGTTCGGTGCACCGACCTTCGATGCCTGGATCGTGCGTAAGGATTTCGCCGAGAAACACCCGGAAATCGTCACAGCCTTCGCCAAAGTCACCCTGGATGCCTACGCCGCTTACCGCAAAGACCCACAAGCCTGGCTCGCCGACAAAGGCAACGTCGACAAACTGGTGAAACTCTCCGGTGCCAAGGCCAGTGACATCCCACTGCTGCTGCAAGGCAACGTCTACCCGCTGGCCGCTGACCAGGTAACCCTGCTGGGCGCACCGACCACCAAGGCCGTGACCGATACCGCTGCGTTCCTCAAGGAACAAGGCAAGGTCGACGCCGTGCTGCCGGACTACGCCCCTTACGTCAGCGCCAAGTTCATCACCCACTGATCCAGGAGTTCATCGCGATGGCCTTGCTACAACTGGAGCGCATCAGCGCACAGTACCCAGGCGCCACAGAACCGGTACTGTCTGACATTTCACTCGACCTGGGGCCCCAGCAATTGCTGGTGGCCCTCGGCCCGTCCGGCAGTGGCAAGACTTCGCTGTTGAACCTGATAGCCGGCTTTGTCGAACCGTCTGCCGGGCGCATCACCCTCGATGGCGTGCCGGTCAAAGGCCCCAGCGCCGAACGCGGTGTGGTGTTCCAGGACGACGCGCTGCTGCCCTGGCAGGACGTGCTGGCCAACGTCGGTTTCGGCCTGGAACTCGCCGGCGTGCCCAAGGCGCAGCGTGAAGTGCGGGCCCGTGAAATGCTCGCGCTGGTGGACCTCGCCGGCTTCGACAATCGCCGCATCTGGCAGCTCTCCGGCGGCCAGAAGCAACGCGTCGGCCTGGCTCGCGCCTTGGCCGCCGACCCGCGCGTGTTGCTGATGGACGAACCCTTCGGCGCCCTCGATGCCTTCACCCGCGAACAGATGCAGGAACTGTTGCTGCAAGTCTGGCGACGCACGGCCAAGCCGGTGTTCCTGATTACTCATGACATCGAAGAAGCGGTGTTCCTCGCCACCGACCTGATCCTGCTGGCGCCCAACCCGGGGCAGATCGTCGAACGCCTGCATCTGGACTTCGGCCAGCGCTACGCGGCCGGTGAGTCGGCGCGGGCGATCAAGTCCGACCCGCGCTTTATCGAAACCCGTGAGCACGTGCTGGGCAAAGTGTTCTCGCAACGGCAGGTGTCCGCATGAGCAGCTACGAACTTCCCGCCACCGCTACCAAACCGGTGGCGCACGCCGTGATACCGGCGCGGCGCAGCCTGAGCACGCGCTGGATCAGCCTGTTGACCCTGGTCGCCTTGCTGGCCCTCTGGTGGGCCGTCACCGCCAGCGGCCTGATCGAACCGTTGTTCCTGCCACCACCCTCCGCCGTGCTGCAAAAAGGCTGGCTGCTGGCGACCACGGGCTATATGGATTCCACCTTATGGCAGCACCTGGGCGCGAGCCTCAGCCGGATCGGCCTGGGCCTGGGCTTCGCGGTGCTGACCGCCGTGCCGGTGGGGATTGCCATCGGCTCCAACCGCATCGCCCGTGGCATTCTCGACCCGCTGATCGAGTTTTACCGACCGATTCCGCCCCTGGCTTATCTGCCGTTGATCGTGATCTGGTGCGGTATCGGCGAGCTGTCCAAGGTGCTGCTGATTTACCTCGCGATCTTTGCCCCGATTGCTATCGCCACCGCGACCGGTGTGCGCACCGTCGACCCGGCCAAGCTGCGTGCGGCGCAGTCGTTGGGCGCCACCCGTGCCCAACTGATTCGCCATGTGATCCTGCCGAGCGCCCTGCCCGACATCCTCACCGGTGTGCGTATCGGCCTGGGCGTGGGCTGGTCGACCCTGGTCGCCGCCGAACTGATCGCGGCCACCAGCGGCCTGGGTTTCATGGTGCAGTCGGCGGCGCAGTTCCTGGTCACCGATGTGGTGGTGCTGGGGATCCTGGTGATCGCCCTGATCGCCTTCGCCATGGAAATGGGCCTGCGCGCCCTGCAGCGCAAACTGGTGCCTTGGCATGGCCAGGCACACTGAGTGATGAGAACTTAAATTGAGCAACCTGACCGTTACCCCCCTCAGCGTCGCCTTGGGCGCCCAGATCAGCGGCGTCGACATTACCCAGCCGCTGAGCGCCGAACACCGCGATGCCATCGAGCAGGCGTTACTCCGCCACTCGGTGTTGTTCTTCCGTGACCAGCCGATCACCCCGCAGCAACAGGCACGGTTCGCGGCGAATTTTGGCGACCTGCATATCCACCCGATCTACCCCAACGTGCCGGAACAGCCCGAAGTGCTGATCCTCGACACCGCCGTCACCGACGTACGCGACAATGCCGTATGGCACACCGATGTGACCTTCCTGCCCACCCCGGCCCTCGGCGCGGTACTCAGCGCCAAGCTGCTGCCGGCGTTTGGTGGCGATACGCTGTGGGCCAGTGGCATCGCGGCGTATGAGGCGCTGTCCGAACCGCTGAAACGGTTGCTCGATGGGCTGACGGCTACCCACGACTTCACCAAATCCTTCCCGCTGGAACGCTTTGGCAACAGCGCCGAAGACCTGGCGCGCTGGGAAGAAACCCGCAGGAAAAACCCACCGCTGTCGCACCCGGTAGTGCGCACGCATCCGGTGAGCGGGCGTAAGTCGCTGTTTGTCAGTGATGGGTTCACCACTAGGATCAATGAGCTGGAACCGGCGGAAAGCGAAGCGATCCTCAAACTGCTGTTCGCCCACGCGACACGCCCGGAATTCACCCTCCGCTGGCGCTGGCAGGAAAACGACGTGGCGTTCTGGGATAACCGCGTGACCCAGCATTACGCGGTGGATGACTACCGGCCGCAGCGGCGGGTGATGCATCGGGCGACGATTCTTGGGGATGTGCCGTTCTAAACCACACTGCAAATCAAATGTGGGAGGGGATTGCCCCCTCCCACATTGACCCAGTGGTGTCAGGTTATTCAGCGCTGGACGGCTTTTCCCACAAGTTGATTCCACCTTCCTGCGCAAACCGATCGATCTCCGCAAGTTCTTCCGCACTGAAGCTCAGGTTCTTCAACGCCCCGACATTCTCGATGATCTGCTCCGGCCGGCTGGCACCGATCAGCGCGCTGGTTACCCGAGGGTCGCGCAAGGTCCAGGCCAGCGCCAATTGCGCCAGGCTTTGGCCACGGCGCTGGGCGATTTCGTTCAGTGCACGTACGTGGGCGATGTTGGCTTCAGACAGGTGCTTGGCCTGCAACGAACCACCACCCGGGCGGTTGACCCGTGCGTCGGCCGGCACGCCGTTGAGGTACTTGTCGGTGAGCAAACCCTGGGCCAGCGGTGTGAAGGCGATCACTCCGGCGCCGAGTTCTTCGGTGGTGTCCAGCAGGTCTTTTTCCACCCAACGGTTGAGCAGGTTGTAGGCCGGTTGGTGGATCAGCAGCGGCACTTTCCACTCTTTGAGCAGTGCCGCCATTTCGCGGGTTTTCACCCCGGAGTAAGACGAGATACCGATGTACAACGCCTTGCCCTGCTGCACGGCGGTGGCGAGGGCGCTGGCGGTTTCTTCCAGGGGCGTGTCGGCATCAAACCGGTGGGAGTAGAAAATATCCACGTAATCGACGCCCAGGCGTTGCAGGCTCTGGTCCAGGCTTGCCAGCACGTATTTGCGTGAGCCGCCGCCCTGGCCGTAAGGGCCCGGCCACATGTCCCAACCGGCCTTGCTGGAGATGATCAATTCGTCGCGGTAGTGCTTGAAGTCTTCGCGCAGCAAACGACCGAAGTTGATCTCGGCGCTGCCGTAGGGTGGGCCGTAGTTGTTGGCCAGGTCGAAGTGGTTGATCCCCAGGTCGAACGCGGTGCGCAGCAGGGCGCGCTGGGTGTCGATCGGGGTGCTGTCGCCAAAGTTGTGCCATAGCCCCAGGGACAGTGCCGGCAGCACCAACCCACTGCGGCCTACGCGGCGATACGGGATAGATTCATAGCGGTTTTCGGCAGCAATGTAAGTCATCGAATCCTCTCTTGGACGTAGGCAAATAAGGCCTGGGAATAACGATATTCCCAGGCCTTTTAACCAGCTGAATCGCTTAAGTCTGCCCTTCCGTTTTACAGCAATTTCCTACCAGAGTGGAACGACATAGCTGACATAGAAGCGGTTTTCATCCTGCACGGTGGCACCGGTAATATCCGGGCTGGCGTGGGCATTTTTCCAGGTCACGCCAAGGCCCTTGAGGGTACCGGTCGGCACTTGGTACGCCACGGCCACGTTACGCTCCCATTCGCTGGTGGTGCCTTGGGCGGTGCGGATGTCATCGCCGTGGGCGTAGGCAGCGGAGAACGTCAGGCCGTTGAGGCCGAGTTTGCCCAAATCATATTTGTACTGCGCCAGCCAGGTACGTTCGCCGGCGTGCTGGAATTTGTTCAGCTGCATGTTGGTCAGCGCCGGGGTGTCGGCACCCGAGCCTGGGCCTTGGCGGGCGTCACCGCTGTTAAGGCCGGAGTCCAGGTACGGGAAGTCGCTGTCGCCGCTGTTTTTCTGGAGGCCCAGGCCGACGGTATGGCCGTCCAGGCTGTAGCTTTCCAGCAGGCTGACGGTGGACTGGTTGATGCGGCCCTTGTTCACGCCGTCGCCGTACAGGCCCGCTGCGGCAAAGTCCTTATCCCCGTCGGCGTTGGCGCCCACACCCAGGCTGCGGAACACGCGCACGTCGGTATCGATCGCCCCCACCGATAAGGCGTCATGGCGTTTGGCGCCGAGGAAGAACTGCTGGTAGTAATCCTCAAGGTTGGAGTACCACAGGCTGACAGTGGTGTTCTGTATGCCGCTGTAATCCGCACCGCCGAACAGGAAGCGGTCACTTTCTTTGGTCCCGCCGGCGGTGATCATGCCCTGGTCGCCGGTTTCGTTGCGGATCTTGGTCTTGAAAATATCACCGCCGGTGAAGGTGAAGTCGCTGAGGTCCTTGGACACCAGTTGCACACCGGTGTTGGTCTGCTGGTACAGGCGCCCGTCGGTGTTGGCCAGCACCGGGTTATTGCCGTACAGCGTACCGACGCGCAACTCATCCTTGGCAAAGCGCATCTTGAACGTCGGGCTGAGCACGCCGAACTGGTCGGCGGATTTGCCGTTGTCCAGCGGGAACATGCTGCCGGGATAGCGGCCCTGGTGATCCTTGTCGTTGAGGTCGCCACCGGAATCCAGTTTCAAGCCGTAGAACGCCTGCAGATCCAGGCCGAAACCCACTGGCCCCTCGGTGTAGCCCGACTTGAAGTTGAACTCGAAACCCTGGCCCCAATCCCGAATGCTATGGGCCTTGGCATTGCTGCCGACCACGTCACGTCCCTGCTGGTTGAGATAGCGGTTGAGCAGGGACACGTCGGCGTGGCTGTCATCGATAAAATCCGCCTGGGCAGACAGCATAAAGCTCGCCATGGCGGCTCCCACCACAGGGCTTAAAAACGTCTTCATGGGCACCGGTCTCCGTCACTGTTCTGAAATGAAAGCGTCAAACGCTTCACACAATTACGCAGTGACCAGATGACAGTTACGCGTCAAAACAGCGCCTTGACGGATGAAATTAAGTTTAAGAAAGCCCCGTAGAACGGGGCTTTGCGGGGAGTTGAGCGTCAGCGCACCAAGTGCAGGAACTGCAGGTGGCGCTCGTACTGGTCAAGGATGTCGTTGATGATCTGCTCCTTGGTGTAGCCCACCAGGTCGTAGTCCTGGCTGCCCTCGCTCAAGTGCACTTCCGCCCGGTAGTAGCGACGGTTATTGAGCTGCTTGGAGCCCATGCCACCGCGTGCAAATGAGGGCGTGAAATAGCCGCGCATCTGCACCTGGTACACGAACGGATGCTCTTCGCCGTGACCGATTTCCAGGCTGACGCTGTCGTTGGACGGGTCGGGCTGGGTGACGACATTGAGGCCTTTTTCGACAAACACCGCCGTCACTTCTTCAATCGCCGGACGCACCGTGGTCTCAAGGAAGCGGTACACCTCATCCCGCGACGGGAAATGCACGGCCTGGCTCAAACGCTGGCGCCAACCGCCGGTGCCTTTGCGTGAGCCCGAGACCGGCGCCAGCGAGTGCAACTGCGCAATCTGCTTTTGTGACTCGAGGTAGAAGGCCTTGTGCAGCCCCCACATCATCAGCAACAGGATCAGCGAGAACGGCAGCGAGGTCAGCACCACCGCCGATTTCAGCGAATCGATACTGCCGGCAAACAACAACGCGCTGGTGATCAGTGCCGTCATCGCGCCCCAGAACACCCGCAGCCATTTCGGCCCGTCTTCGTCGGCGTTGCCGCCCTTGGACGACAGGGTTGAGAGCACCACGGTGCCGGAGTCGGCCGACGTGACGAAGAACACGAAGCTGATAAACACCGTGACCGCGATGACGGTTTTGCTCCACGGGTAGGTTTCCAGCAGCAGGTAGAGGCTCATCGATGGATCATCGATGGCCGACTGACCGAGTGCGGTCATGCCGTGGTTGAGCACTTGGTCGATGGCGCTGTTGCCGAAAATCGACATCCACGCCAGGGTGAAGCCCAGCGGGATCAGCAGCACGCCGAACACGAATTCGCGGATGGTCCGGCCACGGGAAATGCGTGCAATGAACAGGCCCACGAACGGCGACCATGCAATCCACCAGGCCCAGTAGAACACCGTCCAGCCGCCCAGCCAGTCGCTGGGTTTGTCGTAGGCGTACACATCGAAACTCTTGGTCGGCAATGCGCCCAGGTAGTCACCTATGTTCTGGATCAGGGTGTTGAGCAAGTGCTGGGTGGGCCCGGCGAATAACACAAACAGCAGCAGCGCACAGGCCAGCAGCATGTTGATGTCGGACATCACCCGCACACCCTTGTCGACGCCGGCGACGGCGACCAGGATCGCCGCGCCCATCATCAAGGTGATCAAGCCGACCTGGATCCACTGGGTGTGGGCAATGCCGAACAGGTAGTCGAGGCCGGAGTTGAGGTGCAGCACGCCGAAGCCCATGTCGGCACCGAGGCCGAACACCGTGGCAATGATGCCGAAGCCATCCACCGCATAGCCGATAGGGCCATTGATGCGCTTGCCGATCAGCGGGTACAGCGCCGAGCGCAGCGCCAGCGGCAGGTTATGCCGGTAGGCGAAATACGCCAGCGCCATGCCGACAAACGCAAACACGCCCCAGCCGTGCAGGCCCCAGTGCAGGAACAGCACCTGCATGGCCTGGCGTGCAGCGTCGGCATTCATGGCCTCGCCCTGAGGCGGTTGCACCAGATGCGTCAACGGTTCGGACACGCAGAAGAAGAACAGCGTGATGCTGATCCCGGCGGCGAACAACATGCCGGCCCAGGACAGGTAACTGAATTCGGGCTCGTCGTGGTCGGCACCGAGTTTTATCTTGCCGTAGCCCGATAGCGCGGTGACCACCACGAAGACCAGATACAGGGTCATCGCCAGCATGTAGTACCAGCCGACCGTGTTGGCCGCCCAGTTTTGCGCCGCCAGCAGCCAGGCACCGGCCTGTTGCGGGATAGCGATGACAGTGATGCCGAACAGCAAGATGAAGGTAGCGGCAAAGTAGAACACCGGTGCATTCATGCGCACCAGGCCGCTGGATGGGGTGGACGATGCACTCATGAACGGTGCACCCCGAGGGTGAGGGATGTGGCTGTATAAAACGGACTCAGCAAAGGTAAGCCTCCTGTTGTGAGCGGGCAGCGAACCACCGGGTTTAACTTGAACGAACAGTCAAGTTAAACATGAATAGGCGGTTTGGGACTAATCGCAGGGCTGAGTGGTATGACGGGTGAACAAAGGAAATCGTTCAGCGACTGCTGAATGAAATACGGCCTCCGTGTGGAATGCCGTCAAAATGTGGGAGGGGCTTGCTCCCGATGGCGGTGGTTCAGCCAGTGCATCTGTGACTGACAGACCGCTATCGGGAGCAAGCCCCCTCCCACAGGTGACCGGTGCAGGCTCTCTACTTCTGCGTCCCATCATCATGCTGCAAATTCGCCTGCGTAATGTTCGCCCCCACCGGCACGCTGCGCGTCAGCCACACGTTACCGCCAATAGTCGAACCCTTGCCGATGGTGATGCGCCCGAGGATCGTCGCCCCGGCATAGATCACCACGTCATCCTCGACAATCGGATGGCGCGCATGGCCCTTCTGCAACTGCCCATCCTCATCCGCGGGGAAGCGCTTGGCCCCCAACGTGACCGCCTGATAGATACGCACCCGCTCGCCGATGATGGCGGTTTCGCCGATCACCACACCCGTCCCGTGGTCGATAAAGAAGCTCGGGCCGATCTGCGCGCCGGGATGGATATCGATACCGGTGGCCGAATGGGCGATTTCCGCGCTGATCCGCGCCAGCAGCGGCAAGCCAGCGCGGTAGAGGTGGTGGGCCAGGCGATGGTGAATCACCGCGAGAATCCCCGGGTAGCACAGCAGTACTTCATCCACACTGCGTGCGGCCGGGTCGCCGTGGTAGGCGGCGAGTACGTCGGTATCCAGCAGGCTGCGCAAGGACGGCAAGGCCAAGGCAAAATCCTGGATCAGGCGGATGGCATGGGCATCGATCTGACTGTCATCCTGGCCGCCCTGGCGCGCGGCATAACGCAACTCCAGACGCGCCTGGGCCAGCAAGGCGTTCAGCGCGACGTCGAGGGTATGGCCGACGTAGAAATCTTCACTTTCTTCACGCAAATCCACGGGCCCCAGGCGCATCGGAAACAGCGCACCACACAGGGCTTCGAGAATCTGCGCAACGGCTTCACGGGACGGCAATTCGCGGCCGCCATGCTCGCCGCTCAGGCGACCATTGCGCGTTCGCCACTGGTCACGGGCGCCACGCAACTGGCGGACGATGGTCTGTAATTGCCAATGGCTGGAACGCTCACTCACGGTATTCACTCCTGACGTAATGGCCATCACTTTACGGTATGCACCCTGATCGTCCTTAAGAACCAATGGTGTGATGCTAAGAACCATCAGGCATAAGCGATTGACGGTTGCCCGATGAAAAGTGCCTGCCTATAGTCGCTCCATCCCTTAGCCACCGTGCGTAGCCATGATCAAGCAACAGCTCGACCGTTTTAACCGCCTGGAACTGCTGGGCGGCGCCACCGCCCTGGAAAAACTCGAACGGCTGTCGACCTGGTTGGGACGCGACATCTACGTCAAGCGCGATGACACCACGCCACTGGCCATGGGTGGCAACAAGCTGCGCAAACTCGAATACCTGGCAGCCGATGCCATCGCCCAGGGCGCCGATACCCTGGTGACCGCCGGCGCGATCCAGTCCAACCACGTACGCCAGACCGCTGCCCTCGCCGCCAAGCTCGGCCTGGGCTGCGTCGCCCTGCTGGAAAACCCCACTGGCACCGAAGACCCCAACTACCTGGGCAACGGCAACCGCCTGCTGCTGGAGCTGTTCGACGCCAAGGTAGAGTTGGTCGAAAACCTCGACAACGTCGACGACCAACTCAACGCCCTCGCCGATCGCCTGCGCAGCAACGGCAAGAAGCCCTACCTGGTACCCATCGGCGGCTCCAATGCCCTTGGCGCGCTCGGTTATGTGCGCGCCGGGCTGGAGCTGGCCGGGCAGATCGAAGACAGCGGGATCGAATTCGCCGCCGTGGTGCTGGCCTCCGGCAGCGCCGGTACCCACAGTGGCCTGGCCTTGGCATTGAGTGAGGTACTGCCGCAGTTGCCCGTGATCGGCATTACCGTATCGCGCACTGAAGAAGCGCAGTTCCCGAAAGTACAGGGCCTGGCCGAACGCACGGCCGAACTGCTCGGCGTGGACATCCCCGACGCCTTCAAGGTGATCCTGTGGGACGAATATTTCGGCCCCCGTTATGGCGAACCGAACGCCGGCACCCTTTCGGCGGTCAAGCTATTGGCGAGCCAGGAAGGCCTGCTGCTGGACCCGGTCTACACTGGCAAGGCCATGGCCGGTTTGCTCGACGGTATCGGGCGTCAGCGCTTTGAAGACGGGCCGATTATTTTCCTGCATACCGGTGGGGCGCCGGCGTTGTTTGCCTATGACTCGGTTTTCAACTGAATAAACACGGGCTAAATGTGGGAGGGGGCTTGCTCCCACATTAGACCCACCACATATTCATAAATAGAATATCAATTAAGATTTATATTATTTTCAAGTCTTAAAATCCGGCTTTATCATCGCGCCGCAGGCGAAGACGCGCTACGCGCTTTAAGGCAGGATACGCCTACTGCGTCACCTGCTTCGCTCAACATAAAAAACACAGGGGCTCTTCATGACTATTTCTGTATTCCGTCGCACGTTGCTGGTTGGCACTTTGGGTCTGGCGCTTGGGGCTGGTTGGCTGGGCCAGGCGGTTGCCGGCGAGCAACTGGGCAACATCAAAAAGGCCGGCGAGATCAAAATCGGCCTGGAAGGCACCTATCCGCCGTTCAGCTTTCAGGATGAGAAAGGCAAACTGGCGGGTTTCGAAGTCGAGCTGTCCGAAGCGCTGGCCAAAGAACTGGGTGTGAAGGTCAAGCTGCAGGCCACCAAATGGGACGGCATTCTGGCGGCATTGGAATCCAAGCGTCTGGATGCAGTGATCAATCAGGTGACCATCTCCGACGAGCGCAAGAAAAAATACGACTTCTCCGAGCCCTACACCGTTTCCGGGATTCAAGCGCTGGTCCTGAAAAAGAACGAAGACAAGCTCAACATCAAATCCGCCAACGACCTGGCCGGTAAAAAGGTGGGTGTGGGCCTGGGCACCAACTACGAGGAGTGGGTAAAAGCCAATGTGCCTACCGCTGATATCCGTACCTACGAAGATGATCCTACCAAGTTCCAGGACCTGCGCATCGGCCGTATCGACGCCATCCTGATCGACCGCCTGGCCGCCTTGGAATATGCCAAGAAAGCCCCAGACACCGTCGCTGCCGGTGCTGCCTTCTCCCGTCAGGAAGCCGGTGTTGCCCTCCGCAAAGGCGAGCCTGAACTGCTTGAGGCGGTGAACAAGGCCCTCGACAAATTGCGCGCTGACGGCACCTTGAAGAAGCTATCGGATAAGTACTTCAACGCTGACGTTACCCAATAATGGAAGCAAAGCTCCAACTCGTCCTGGATTCCACGCCCTTCTTGCTGCAGGGCGTGTACTTCACCGTCATCCTGAGCCTGGGCGGCATGTTTTTCGGCTTTCTGCTGGGCTTCGGCCTGGCACTGATGCGCCTCTCGCGCATCAGGCTGGTGAGCTGGATCGCCCGCGTCTACGTGTCGTTCTTTCGCGGCACGCCGTTGCTGGTACAGCTGTTCGTGATGTATTACGGTTTGCCGCAAGTGGGCATCGAACTGGACCCGATTCCCGCCGCCCTGATCGGCCTCTCGCTGAACATGGCCGCATATATCTGTGAAACCCTGCGTGCCGCCATCAGCTCCATCGAGCGCGGCCAGTGGGAAGCCGCTGCCAGTATCGGCATGACCCGTGTGCAGACCCTGCGCCGGGCGATCCTGCCGCAGGCGATGCGTACGGCACTGCCACCACTGGGCAACAGCTTCACCTCACTGGTGAAGGACACCTCGCTGGCGGCAACCATTCAAGTGCCGGAGCTGCTGCGCCAAGCACAACTGGTGTCTGCGCGGACCTTCGAAATGTTTGCCATGTACCTGTCGGCCGCCCTGATCTACTGGGTGCTCATCAGTATCCTGGCGCATTTCCAAAACCGCCTGGAAGACCGGGTCAACCGGCATGACCTGGAGTCTTGAAGCATGATCGTGGTTGAAAAACTGACCAAACAATTCAACGGTCAGGTGGTACTCAACGGCATCGACCTGGAGGTCAAGGAAGGCGAAGTCGTCGCCATCATCGGCCCCAGCGGTTCCGGCAAGACCACCTTCCTGCGCTGCCTGAATTTCCTCGAAGAACCCACCAGCGGCCGTATCAAGGTGGGCGATATCCAGATCGACGGCAGCAAACCGCTCAACCAGCAACAAGGCCTGGTGCGGCGCCTGCGCCAACACGTGGGTTTTGTGTTCCAGAACTTCAACCTGTTCCCCCACCGCACGGCACTGGAAAACGTCATCGAAGGGCCGACCGTGGTCAAGAAGATGCCGCGCGAAGAGGCTATCGCCCTGGGGCGCAAGTTGCTGGCCAGGGTCGGCCTGGCCGGCAAGGAAGACGCCTACCCACGGCGCCTTTCCGGCGGCCAGCAACAACGCGTGGCGATTGCCCGCGCACTGGCCATGGAGCCGGAGGTGATCCTGTTCGACGAACCCACCTCGGCGCTGGACCCGGAGTTGGTCGGCGAAGTGCTGGCAACCATCCGCAGCCTCGCCGAAGAAAACCGCACCATGGTCATCGTCACCCACGAAATGAGCTTTGCCCGCGATGTCGCCAACCGGGTGATCTTCTTCGACAAGGGCGTGATCGTGGAGCAAGGCGACGCCAAGGCGTTGTTCGCCAACCCCAAGGAAGAGCGCACCCGGCAGTTCCTGAGCAAGTTCCTCGCCCACTGATGTGGCGAGGGAGATTGCTCCCTCACCACAAAATCTGCTCCTACAGGAAATCCTCGCCATCCACGCGTAATCCCCCCGCCTCCCCGATCCAAAAATCCCCCACCCAGTCAGACCCTTCTGAATATCTGCGAACCCGCCGTTTAGCCCTTTGCCGCCATTGACGCTCCCCGGCCAACCCTCTTATCTAGCGTCCAGAGGATTGGATCCTATCCCGGCTACTCACTGAATCGTTCCTTTCAGCCCACCTGCGCACCCGCGCCGCAGGGCTGGAACGATTGCTGCTGGCTGCATCAAGGAGATTACTTATGACGCGCACTGCAACCCCGGCCCTGCTCACGGCCCCAACCTTGCCCCAGGCTAACCGGCACGGCATCAACGCACTGGCGGCTAGCCAGCTGCAGGTGGACATCGCGCCTTACCCCGGCATGGATGAGGGCGACTTGATCGAACTGTTCTGGAACAACTGCTTTGCCGCCTCTCGGAGGGTGAGCGCATGCAAGGTCGGCATGCAGATCCATCTACGGGTGCCGGAAAGTTTTGTGCAGGACGGCCTGGCACAGGTGCATTACCAGGTCATGCAAGTTGGTCGCGCGCCTTTGCGCTCGGCCGTGACCGGGGTGCGTGTAAAGACCCGATACCCCGGCGGCCAGCCCTCCCCGCTGTACAGCGACGAAAACCACAACCTCGCCCCCGTCGGTTTGCCCGAAACCATCCGTCGCCATGGTGTCAACGGTCGCCAGGTAAGACGTGGCATTCCGCTGACCATCGCGCCCTACCTGAACATGTCCAGCGGCGACGCCATCACCCTGCGCTGGGGTGACGTACGCATGGACCTGCCGAAGATCCAGGCCAAGACAGTCGGCCAGGCGGTGCACGTATGGGTACCGTCGACGGTGATTGTCGAGGCAGGTGACGACAGCCGCCTGGAGGTGACGTACTGCATTCTCGATCGCGTCGGCAACAATTCCCGCTGGGCGCCCACGCGCACATTACGCATTGCCGCCTGTGCACCAGACCATCCGGCCGGGACCGCGCGGGTCTATCAACCGCGCCCCCTCGGCTCCCCCTGTGAACCGGGGTGACAGACCTTCTATGCATATTCCCAAAAGTTAGTTTATTTAAATATTTAACACGCTTAGGGTATATACACCGGACCACCGGACATCTCTGATTTTTCTGTTTTTATTTCATTGAATGCGAGGTCGGTATGGTCAGAATTACCCCGGTGCATAACGCCAGGGCATTACGTGCAGCCAAGGAGCGGCGCTGATGTCTAACTTGGCTCTAACACCCCCCCAGAGTGATCTGGACGTTGCTCCCCTGCTGTTGCCGGCCACCGTGCTGCGCAACGATGCAGAGGCGCTGAAGGCTGCCCACGAGCTGGCCCAAGCCGCACGCCTGCAAGCCGCCAAGCGTGACCAGCAACGCAAGTTGCCGTGGGCGCAGATCGAACAATTCACCCGCAGTGGGCTGGGCAGCATTTCCATTCCTCGCGAATACGGCGGCCCACAGGTCTCATTCGTGACCCTGGCCGAAGTCTTCGCGATCATCAGCGCGGCAGACCCGGCCCTCGGGCAGATCCCCCAGAACCATTTCGGCATCCTGCACCTGTTGCAGGGCGCCGCCACCGAGCGCCAGAAAGAGCAGCTGTTCCAGAGCGTCCTCGACGGCTGGCGCATCGGCAATGGCGGCCCGGAACGCGGCACCAAAAACACCCTGGAGCTCAAGGCGCGCATCACTGCCCACGGTGACGGTTACGTAATCAACGGCCAGAAGTTCTATTCAACCGGCGCGCTGTTTGCCCACTGGGTGGCGGTGAAGGCGCTGAACGACGACGGCAAGCAGGTCATGGCGTTTGTGCGCCGTGGCACCGAAGGGCTGCGCATCGTGGATGACTGGTCGGGCTTCGGCCAACGCACCACCGCCAGCGGCACCGTGTTGCTGGACCGCGTGCCAGTGGACGCCGAACTGGTCGTTGAAAACTGGCGCATCGGCGAAAGCCCGACTATCCAGGGCGCCGTTTCGCAACTGATCCAGGCCGCCATTGACGCCGGCATCGCCCGTGGCGCGCTGGACGACACCATCGCCTTTGTGCGTGAGCGTTCACGCCCGTGGATCGACGCCAAGGTCGAGCGCGCCAGCGATGACCTCTACGTGATCGCCGATATCGGCAAGCTGAAGATCGAACTGCACGCCGCCGAAGCGCTGTTGCGCAAGGCCGGGCAAGTGCTGGACCAGGTCAGCGCCGCGCCGATCACCGCACAGTCCGCCGCGCGTGCGTCGATTGCCGTGGCCGAGGCGAAAGTGCTCACCACCGAAGTGTCATTGCTGGTCAGCGAAAAGCTCTTCGAACTGGCCGGCAGCCGCGCCACCCTCGCCGAATTCAACCTCGACCGCCACTGGCGCAACGCCCGGGTGCACACCCTGCACGACCCGGTGCGCTGGAAGTATCACGCCGTCGGCGCCTATCGCTTGAACGGCACGTTGCCGGCTCGCCACTCCTGGATTTAACCGACCAGACCTCTGGAGAAACTCATGACCCTTTCTCACCGTGTCGCGGTTATCACCAGCGACGAACAAGCCCTTATTGTCGCCAGCGACCTGGCCGAAGACTTCCGCCGAGACAGTGCCCAGCGCGACCGCGAACGCCGCCTGCCGCTGCCCGAACTGGACGTGTTCTCACGCTCCGGCCTGTGGGGCATCAGCGTGCCCAAGGCATACGGCGGCGCAGGTGTGTCCAACGTCACCCTGGCCAAGGTCATTGCCCTCATCGCCCAGGCGGATGCCTCCCTGGGCCAGATTCCGCAAAACCATTTCTACGCCCTCGAAGTGCTGCGCGTGAATGGCAGCCCTGAACAGCAACGACGCCTGTACGCCGAAGTGCTCGCCGGGCAGCGTTTCGGCAATGCCCTGGCGGAACTGGGCACCAAGACCGCCCACGACCGCGTCACCCAACTGACCCGCGACGGCGACGGCTTCCGTATCACCGGCCGCAAGTTCTACGCCACCGGCGCGATCTATGCGCAACGCATCCCCACCTCGGTGGTGGATGAACACGGCATCCAGCAACTGGCCTTCGTGCCCCGCGACAGCGAAGGCCTGAGCGTGATCGACGACTGGAGCGGCTTTGGCCAGCGCACCACCGGCAGCGGCTCGGTGGTGTTCGACAACGTGTGGGTCGCCGCCCACGACGTGATCCCGTTCCAGAGCGCTTTCGAGCGCCCGACCACTGTCGGCCCGCTGGCGCAGATTCTTCACGCCGCCATCGACACCGGCATCGCCCGCGCCGCCTTTGAAGATGCGCTGCACTTTGTGCGCACCAAAACCCGCCCGTGGATCGATTCCGGCAACGACAAAGCCACCGAAGACCCGCTGACCCTGAAGAGCTTCGGCCACCTGAGCATCCGCCTGCACGCCGCCGAGGCACTGCTGGAACGTGCAGGCGAATTCCTCGACCGCGCCCAGGCCGACAGCAACGCCGACACCGTGGCGACTGCGTCGATTGCCGTGGCCGAAGTGCGCGCCTTGAGCACCGAGGTTTCCCTGGCCGCCGGCAGCACCTTGTTCGAACTGGCCGGCAGCCAGGCCACCCTGGCCGAGCACGGCCTCGACCGCCACTGGCGCAACGCCCGCGTGCACACCCTGCACGACCCGGTGCGCTGGAAGTACCACGCCGTGGGTAATTACTACCTCAACGATGAAAACCCGCCACTGCGGGGGACGATCTGATGGCGCTGCCTTTGAAAGCGAGAAAAAAGATCCTGCTCAATGCCTTCAACATGAACTGCATCGGGCATATCAACCACGGCATGTGGACCCATCCACGGGACACGTCCACCCAGTACAAAAGCATCGAGTACTGGACCGACCTGGCGCAAACCCTGGAGCGCGGGTTGTTCGACGGTTTGTTCATCGCCGACATCGTCGGCGTGTACGACGTGTATCAGAACTCGATTGATGTACCGCTCAAGGAGTCGATCCAACTGCCGGTCAATGACCCGCTGCTGCTGGTCTCGGCGATGGCCGCCGTGACCAAGAACCTCGGCTTCGGCCTGACCGCCAACCTCACCTATGAACCGCCGTATCTGTTCGCCCGGCGCATGTCCACGCTCGATCACCTGAGCCGTGGTCGGGTGGGCTGGAACATCGTCACCGGCTACCTCGACAGCGCCGCCAAGGCCATGGGCCTCACCGAACAGGTCGAGCATGACCGGCGCTACGACCAGGCCGATGAATACCTGGAGGTGCTCTACAAACTCTGGGAAGGCAGCTGGGAAGACGACGCGGTGCTCAACGATCCGCAGGCGCGGGTCTACGCGCAGCCGGGCAAGGTGCACAAGGTCGAACATCGCGGCGAGTTTTATCAGGTGGAGGGTTATCACCTGTGCGAGCCGTCGCCGCAGCGTACGCCGGTGCTGTTCCAGGCCGGCAGTTCGGACCGTGGCTTGCTGTTCGCCGGGCGCCATGCCGAGTGCGTGTTTATCAGCGGGCAGAACAAGGCGGCGACCAAGGTGCAGGTGGACAAGGTGCGCGCCAGCGCGGTCGAGGCTGGGCGCAACCCGCAAGACATCAAGGTGTTCATGGGCCTCAACGTGATCGTCGGCGCCACCGAGGAGCTGGCCTGGGCCAAGCATGCCGAGTACCTGAGCTATGCCAGCGCTGAAGCCGGCGTGGCGCACTTCTCGGCGTCCACCGCGATTGATTTTTCCCAATACGAAATCGACGAGCCGATCCAGTACGTGAAAAGCAACGCGATCCAGTCGGCCACCAAGAACCTGCAAAACAACGACTGGACCCGGCGCAAATTGCTCGAGCAGCACGCCCTCGGTGGGCGCTATATCACCCTGGTCGGCTCGCCCGAACAGGTCGCTGACGCGCTGGAATCCTGGATCAGCGAAACCGGCCTGGATGGCTTCAACCTCACGCGCATTGTGACGCCGGAAAGCTACGTGGATTTTATCGACCTGGTGGTGCCGGAGTTGCAGAAGCGGGGGTCGTACAAGACCGAATATGAGAGCGGCACGCTACGGGAAAAAGTCTTCCACGGCAGTGCTCGCCTCCCCGAACAACACACCGGTTCCACCTACCGCCACTGAACAGAAATGTGGGAGGGGGCTTGCTCCCACAGTGGATCTCCACTGTTTGTACCAATACCTTATGACTGGAAATCGACCATGAAAAAAACACTGCTCTCCCACCCAGTCAAAGCACTGGCCCTGGCCTTCGGGTTGTTCAGCTCGGCGGTGTTCGCCGCCGATGCACCGCTGAAAATCGGCACCACCGCCGCCTTCGCGATTCCCCTGGAAGCCGCGGTGGCCGAAGCCGGCAAGCAAGGCCTGAACGTCGAACTGGTGGAATTCACCGACTGGATCGCGCCCAACGTCAGCCTGGCCGCCGGCGATATTGACGTGAACTACTTCCAGCACATCCCGTTCCTGGAAAATGCCAAGGCCGCCGCCGGTTTTGACCTGGTGCCGTACGCGCCGGGCATCATCAACAACGTCGGCCTGTACTCGAAGAAATACAAAAGCATCAACGACCTGCCCCAGGGCGCCAGCGTGGCGATTGCCAATGACCCGATCAACAGCGGTCGCGGCCTGCAACTGCTGGCCAAGGCCGGCTTGATCACCCTCAAGCCGGGCGTGGGCTACAAGGCCACCGAAGAAGACATCGTGACCAACCCGAAAAAGATCAAGATCCTGCAAGTCGAGGCCGTGCAGCTGGTGCGCGCCTATGACGATGCGGACCTGGTGCAGGGCTACCCGGCGTACATCCGCCTGTCCAAGACCTTCGATGCCGAGTCGGCGCTGCTGTTCGACGGCCTCGACCACCCGGAATACGTGATCCAGTTCGTGATCCAGCCCAAGAGCAAAACCGACCCGCGCGTGATCAAGTTCGTCGACATCTACCAGCACTCTCCGGTGGTGCGCGCGGCGTTGGATAAATCCCTTGGCAAGTTGTACCAAGTCGGTTGGGAAGACAAAAAATGACCGCCGCCCACGCTCAACTGCGCGACCCGGGGTCACCGCCCAGGGACGCCGAGCAGACAGAACTGCATCCGGACCTGAACCGCGCGCACGTGCGCTTTATCAACCTGGGCAAGACCTACGACGGCAGCGTGCAGGCCTTGCAGGGCATCGACCTGGCGATCCAGCGCGGTGAGGTGTTCGGCATTATCGGCCGCAGCGGTGCCGGCAAATCCTCGCTGATCCGCACCATCAACCGGCTGGAGCAGCCCAGCAGCGGGCGCGTGCTGATCGATCAGGTGGACATCGGCGAGTTCGACGAAGACCGCCTGGTGGCGCTGCGTCGGCGTATCGGCATGATCTTCCAGCACTTCAACCTGATGTCGGCCAAGACCGTGTGGCAGAACGTCGAATTACCGCTGAAAGTCGCCGGCGTGCCCAAGCCCCAGCGTGAGCAAAAAGTGCGCGAGCTGCTGGAATTGGTCGGCTTGCAGGACAAGCACACGGCCTACCCGGCGCAGCTGTCCGGCGGGCAGAAACAGCGCGTCGGCATCGCCCGTTCGCTGGTGCACGACCCACAGATCCTGCTGTGCGATGAAGCCACCTCGGCCCTTGACCCGGAGACCACCCAGTCGATCCTCGGCCTGCTGCGCGAGATCAACCGGCGCCTGGGCCTGACCATCGTCTTGATCACCCATGAGATGGCCGTGATCCGCGACATCTGCGACCGCGTGGTGGTGCTGGAACACGGGCGCATCGTCGAGCAAGGCCCGGTGTGGCAAGTGTTCGGCAACCCGCAACACGAGGTCAGCAAGACCCTGCTGGCGCCGCTGCAACATGGGCTGCCGGAGGAACTGCAAAGCCGTTTGCACACCCAGCCTGAATCGCCCGACGCCGCGGTGGTGCTGCGCTTGCAGTTCACCGGCAGTGCCAGCGATGAGCCGGACCTGGCCGCGCTGTTCAGCGCCCTCGGCGGGCGCGTGCGTCTGCTGCAGGGCGGAGTCGAACGGATTCAGGGGCATGCCTTGGGGCAACTGCTGCTGGCGGTGAATGGCTCATCTCACGACACCGAAGAACTGCGCAACCGCGCCGCGAACTGGGCACAACAGGTGGAGGTACTGGGCTATGTGGTTTGATCGTTTAGTGCAGGGCGCCATCGACACCTTGTTGATGGTCGGCGTGTCATCGCTGATCGCCTTGCTGGTGGGGATTCCGCTGGCGGTGTTTCTGGTGACCAGCGACAAGGGCGGCATCTACCAGGCGCCGGCGCTGAACCGGGTGCTGGGGGCGTTCGTCAATCTGTTCCGCTCGATTCCGTTCCTGATCCTGATGGTGGCGCTGATCCCGTTCACGCGACTGATCGTCGGTACCACCTACGGTGTGTGGGCGGCGGTCGTACCGCTGACCATCGCCGCGACACCGTTCTTCGCGAGGATCGCCGAGGTGAGTTTGCGCGAGGTCGACCATGGCCTGATCGAAGCCGCCCAGGCCATGGGCTGCCGGCGCTGGCACATCATCTGGCATGTGCTGCTGCCGGAAGCGCTGCCGGGGATTGTCGGCGGGTTCACCATCACCCTGGTGACCATGATCAACTCGTCGGCCATGGCCGGGGCAATTGGTGCCGGTGGCTTGGGCGACATCGCCTATCGCTACGGCTACCAGCGTTTCGACACGCAGATCATGCTCACGGTGATTGTGCTGCTGGTGATTCTGGTGGCAGTGATCCAGTTGGGTGGTGATCGGTTGGCGCGGGTGCTGAATAAGCGCTGAAAGCTGGGGCTGCTGCGCAGCCCAACGCGGGGCAAGCCCGCTCGCCACAAGGTATAGTCGGGGCATCTCAATACCCGGTATTGCCCACCATGCCCCTCAAGCCCGACGACCTCGACCAGATCACCTCCACCACCCTCGGCCACTACAACAAGGTGGCCGAGGACTTCCGTGAAGGCACCCGCGATCACGATGTGAGCCAGAACATCGACGCGCTGCTGCGGCATATCCAGGGCTCGGCGCCCTTTACCGTGCTGGATTTCGGCTGCGGGCCGGGACGGGATTTGCAGGCCTTTACGCGCATGGGGCATATCGCCGTCGGCCTGGATGGCTCCGAGCGGTTTGCACAGATGGCGCGCGAGGACAGCGGCTGCGAGGTGTTGCAGCAGGACTTCCTCAAGCTGGATTTACCCGCCGAACGCTTTGACGGGATCTTTGCCAACGCGGTGCTGTTTCATATTCCCAAGCAGGAACTGCCGCGTGTGCTCAAGCAACTGCATGGGGCGCTGAAGCCCGGCGGTGTGCTGTTCAGTTCCAATCCACGGGGTGAGAACCAGGAAGGCTGGAACGGGCCGCGGTATGGCTCCTATCACGACCTGGCGGCGTGGCAGGCATTGCTGACGACGGCGGGTTTTGAAGAGTTGGAGCATTACTTCCGGCCGGCGGGATTGCCTCGGGAACAGCAGCCTTGGTTGGCCAGCGTTTGGCGCAAGGCTTGAGTCAGGGCAAGCCCATTCCCACATTTGGAATGCATTCCCCTGTGGGAGCCGGGCTTGCCCCCGATGACGGACTGATGGACGCCACTACTCCACCTGATACGCCACCGATTTCTCATCCACCACCGCTGTCACACTCCTTGCCGCAAACCCCTCTCTCGACCCCGTGGAAAAATTCGCCACCAACCGCGTGCCATCGGCAAACGTGGTTTCCTGCACCTGTCGATCCGCCGTCAGCCAGCGAAACCCGGTCATCGCCTGGGTGGCCAGGCGCTCATGCAGCGGTCGAAAAAATCGGTCCTGGCGCTGGATCAGCGGCAGCCGCGCCTTGAGCGTCGCAGCACTCAGGTGATACAGCGGCGGCACGTTGTAGAGCAGTTGGGCCAGCTCGTTCTCGGCGCGCACATTGCTCAGTTTGAGGCTGTCGAACAGCCAGTGATGAGTGGTGATCACCGAGCCGTGGAACACCGCCTGATACAGCGGCAGGCGCAGCGTCGGGTCGAAGTAAAGCGTACGGAACGGCTCGTTCAGCGGCACCGACTTGAAGAACACCGCCGGTTGCTCCGGCGGGTACCAGTTGCCCACGTAGTAGGGCGACTGTTTGTCCTGGGTCATGTTGCGATCACCCCAGCCCAGCACCGGGGTTTGCATGCCATGGGCGAATAAAATGCCCTGGGCGGTAATCGCGTTGCCGTCTTCGGAGCCTGTCGGCACTTGCAGCGTGGTATTCAACCAACGGGACGCATCGATATTGCCTTCGGCGTTTTGCGCCTGGGTCATCGGGGCGCTGTCGCGGTAACTGTCGAGCACCATGCTGGTGGCATAAGCATCGAGAAACCAGGCATTGAAGCCGGCCCTGGCCTGCACGGCTTTCACCCGCGCTTCCAGCAGAGGCCGCACACAGCGCGGGTCGGTGTAGTGGCCGGACTGCTGGAAGCCGGTCTTGAGTGTGCCGTCCTTCAACACGATGGCGCAGTCGCGGTAGGCCCGGCTGCCCAGGTGGGCGGTGGTCCAGTCGGGGTTTTCGGTGGCGGACAACGCGGTTTGATAGGAATCGTAGGGCGCCATCAGGTAGCCGGCGTCGACACCGGCGCGGATGGTTTCGGGGTGCCAAAGGCCGCCTTCCCAGCCTTCGCCCAGGGTCAGCATCAAGCGTGGTAACCCGGCGTCGCGCAGCGCTTGTACCGTCTGGCTGCCCCAGGTTTCGGGGTTATCGCCGAGGGCACCGGCGAAGTCCATGGCCAGTTCGCGACGCAATTCACCGTAGCGGGCGGCAAGACGGGTCATATCGGGCTCGGCCACCTGCCAACTCTGCCGGGCCTTCCTGTTGATCGCGGCGTTGAGGCCGCGCAACAGCACGCTTTGCTCGTAGCGATTCAACCTGCGGGGCTGCGCCAGCACTTGTGCGGAGTCCTTGTCCAACAGGCCTTTGAGCTCATGGGCGCGCAAGCGCGTGAGCAACAGCGGCCAATCACGCACGTCCTCCGGCGCCAGCAGGTCATTGCCCCACAGGTACACATGGCTGGCGCCCAGCAGCTTTTCAGCCCCCGGGGTTTGCCGCAGCTTGTCTGCCAGGGGTTCATAGCGGCCCTGCTCGACCAGCCATTGGCGATAGCGCTTGGCGCCGGCCAGCGGATCACTTTCGCCCAGGTGCAACAACAGGGTCATGGGTGCGGCAGGTGCGAGCGAGGTGAACGCATGGGCCAACGACAACGCCTGGCCCTGCCAGCGCAGGCGGTTGTTATAGGGATTGGTCAGCAACCAGTTCAGGGTGAAGGCACCGTGATCGACACCCCACAGCGGCAGGCTGAGGTCCTGGGTGGTGTTGATGTCGCCCTGCTCCACCAGGAAAGCGTTCCACAGGGCATTGCCGGTCGGCACGTAATGCCCTTCGGCCAACGGCCACATCAACCCCTTGCCCAGGGCGCTCGCCGGCTGCACAAGGATCGGCAGTTCACCGGCTTCCCGCGCGGTGATCGACAGCATAAGGTCGCGCTGCTCAAGGCTGGCACTTACACGATAGGCACCGTCATCCCATTGCCAACTGACCTGTTGAGCGTTTTGTGCAAGTTGACTGACGGCACGGGCCGATACGCCGTTGGAGGCGTGTACCTGCGGCTGGCCGCTGGGGGTCACGCGGATGGCGAGGGTGGCCGGGTCGAGTTCGACTCGCCACAGCGGGTTTTCCAAGACGGTGCCGGCAAAGGCCATGGGCGACAGGAAGCAGCAGATCAGCAAGGTATGACGCAGACGGTTCATGGCAGGCGACCGTTGAGAGGTGGAGGCCGGAGGGTAAAGCACTCAATGGTTGGCCAGGACAACAGGCGTCACTTCCGGAAGTTTCCCACGTCTCAAATGCCCAGCTGAGATCAAATTGTGGGAGGGGCGGTGCGACGATTCGACTTGCTCCCTCCCACATTTTTAACCGTGTTCTTCCTGTTGCTCGTGCTTTGGTTCGCGGATCTTGTACCAGGCTACATACAGCGCCGGCAGGAACAACAGCGTCAGCAAGGTGGCGATGATGATGCCGCCAATCATCGCGTAGGCCATCGGCCCCCAGAACACTTCGCGGGCAATCGGGATCATGCCCAGGCTCGCCGCAGCCGCCGTGAGCAGGATCGGCCGACGCCGATGTTCGGTGGCTTCCACCACCGCGTCCCACGGCGTGTAGCCGGCCACTTCATATTCGTGGATCTGCGTCACCAGGATCACCGAGTTGCGGATGATGATGCCGATCAGCGCCAGGATGCCGAGGATCGCCACAAAGCCCATGGGCGTGCCCGTGGGGATCAAGGCCAGCACCACGCCGATCAGCCCCAGCGGCGCGACACTGGCCACCAGGAACATCTTCTGCACGCTGTGCAGCTGGATCATCAGGAACGTCGCCATGAGGAACAGCATCAACGGCACCACGCTGGCAATCGGGCCCTGGGCCTTGCCGCTTTCTTCCACGGTGCCGCCCGTGGCGACCTTGTAGCCCACCGGCAGGCCGGCGCTGAATGTGTCGATCTCCGGCTTAAGCTGCTTGACCAGGTCGGTCGGCTGCATCTCATCGCGTACCGACGCTTTAATGGTGATGGTCGGCTTGCGGTCGCGACGCCACACCAGCGGCTGCTCCAGCTCATAGCGCACGGTGGCGAAGGCCAGCAGCGGAATCGAGGCGCCGTTGGGGGTGACGATCTGCAGGTTCTGCAAGGTTTCCGGCGTACCGCGCTCGGCGTCTTCAGCGCGGCCGACCACGTTGATCAGGTAGATGTCGTCGTGCACCTGGGTCACCGACGCACCGCTGACCACGCTGTTCATCAGTTGCGCCACGTCTTCGGAGGACAGCCCGAGCTGGCGCGCCTTGTCCTGGGCAATGTCGATGCGCAGCACTTTGCCAGGCTCGTTCCAGTCGTAGATGATCTCGCCCAGGTGGGTGTTTTTATCCAGCAGGGTCGCCAGTTCGATGGCGTGCTTGCGTACCTGATCGGTGTCTTTTCCGGACACCCGGTACTGGATCGGTCGCCCCACCGGCGGGCCCATTTCCAGTGGCTGCACAAAGCTGCCGATACCCACGAAGTCATCACGCAGGCGCTTTTGCAGGCGCGCAATCAAGGCACCGCGCTCTTCCAGGCCTTTGCTGACAATCACCAACTGCGCGTAATACGGGTTTTCCAGTTGCTGGTCGAGGGGCAAGTAGAAACGGATCGCGCCCTGGCCGATATAGGTGCTCCAGCGCGTAATGTCCGGGTCGTCCTTGATGATCGCTTCGAGGCGGTCGACGGCCTTGCGGGTTTCGTTGATCGAGGCGTTTTGCGGCAGGTTGAGGTCGACAAGGATTTCCGGACGGTCCGACGACGGGAAGAACTGGTTCTGCACAAACTGCATGGAGAACACCGACGCCACAAACAGGCCCACGGTGATACCGATGGCCCACCAACGGTTGCGCATGGCCCACAGCATGCCGCCATTGAAGGCGCGGCCGATGCGCCCCGGCTCGGCGTTGTGGGGCTTCACCTTGGCACTGAGGATATGCACGCCGATCACCGGCGCAAACAGCACCGCCACCACCCACGACACCAGCATCGCCACGGCAATCACCGCGAACAGGGTGAAGGTGTACTCGCCTGCCGAACTGGCGTTGAGACCTATCGGCACAAACCCGGCAACGGTCACCAGTGTGCCGGTAAGCATCGGAAAGGCGGTCGAGGTGTAGGCGTAGGTCGCCGCCTGCTCCTTGGTTTCGCCTTTTTCCAGGCGCGTGATCATCATCTCCACGGTGATCATCGCGTCGTCCACCAACAGGCCAAGGGCGATGATCAACGCACCGAGCGACACACGCTGCATGGTGATGCCGCTGTACTCCATGAACACGAACACCAGCGCCAGCACCAACGGAATCGAGCACGCCACCACCAGCCCAGCGCGCATGCCGAGGCTGATAAAGCTCACCACCAGCACGATGATCACCGCTTCGAACAGCGCGCTGGTGAAGCCGCCGACGGCCTCTTCCACCACTTCGGCCTGGTCGGAGACCTTATGCACACCGACGCCCACCGGCAAGTCGGCGGTCAGTTCGTCCATGCGCGTGTGCAGCGCCTTGCCGAACGACTGGATGTTGCCGCCCTTCTGCATGGCGATGGCCAAACCTATCGCCGGCTTGCCGTTGAAGCGGAACATCGGCCGCGCCGGGTCGACGTAGCCACGGCTGATCTCGGCGATGTCCGCCAGGCGATAGAAGCGGTCATTGAGGCGCAAATTAACGTCGGCCAGGTCTTTCTCCGAAGCAAACTGCCCGGATGTGCGCACCGAAATCCGCTCCGGCCCGGCCTCGATCACCCCGGCCGGGGTCACGGCGTTCTGCGATTGCAGGCTTTGCACCACCTGGCGCTGGTCAATGCCCAGGGCCGCCAGTTTGCGCGTGGAGAAATTCAGGTAAATCACTTCGTCCTGCTGGCCGATCATCTCGACCTTGCCCAGCCCCGGCACCGAACGGATCTCGGCGCGCACCTGCTCTACGTAATCGCGCAACTGGCGCATCGACAGGCCGTCGCCGGTAAAGGCGTACACCGAGCCGAACACATCACCGAATTCGTCGTTGAATGACGGCCCCTGCAAGCCCTGGGGGAAGGTGCCGCGTATGTCGTCGATCTTCTTGCGGACCTGGTACCAGATCTCCGGGATGGCCTTGGCGCTGGTGGTGTCCTTGAGGAACACGAACACCGTGGACTCACCCGGCCGGGTGTAGCTTTTCACGTAGTCGAGGGCGTCGAGTTCTTCAAGCTTCTTCTCGATGCGGTCGGTGACCTGCTTGAGGGTTTCTTCCTGGGTCGCACCCGGCCAGCGGGTCTGGATCACCATGGTCTTGATGGTGAACGAAGGGTCTTCCTCGCGGCCCAGGTTCATGTACGAGAACACGCCCATCAGCAGCGCGACGAACATCAGGTACCAGACGAAGGACTGATGCTTGAGGGCCCAGTCGGATAAGTTGAAGCTCCCTTTCATCGTGGGCTGTCCTCGTCGATTTTGACTTTTTGCTGAGGTGTCAGGCTATTCACGCCGGCGGTGATGATACGTTCGCCGGCGTTGACGCCGCCGTTGAGCAAGACGCTGTCAGCGTCACGGCTAAGCACCGTGATGTCGCGCGGTTGCACGGTCTGGCTTTGGGTATCGAGGATCCAGATGCGGGTCTTGCCGTCGACTTCCTGCAACGCGCTCAGGGGCAGTTCGATGCGTGGCGCGATGGCCGAACTCAAGGTCACGCTGATCGCCGTGCCGAGGCGGAACGCGGGCGGCGTTTCGGCCAGGGTCAGGCGCGCGCGACGGGTGCGCGTGGCGCTTTGGGCCTGGGGTTCGATCTCGCGCACGGTGGCGGTGGTGTTGACGCTGGGGTCGAGTTGCCCGGCGACGAGGAACACCACATCCGGCGGCAGGCGCTCGGCGAGGCCGGCGGGCAGGTCGATGACCGCCTCCTTGATGTCCGGGCGCGCCAGGGTCACCACTTGCTGACCGGCGCTGACCACCTGGCCGGCCTCGGCATTCCAGGCGGTGACGATGCCGGCGTGGTCGGTGCGCAGCTCGGCGTAGTTGAGCTGGTCCTTGGCCTGGTTGACCGACGCCTGGGCCTGGTCGAGGGAAGCCTGGGTGGTTTTCAGGTCGGTCTGGGCCACATCCAGCTGGGCCTGGGCGCCGACGCCTCGGTTGAACAGTTCCTGCTGGCGACGGGCATTGGCCTGGGCATTGATGAACTGCGCCTGCACGCGCGCCAAATCGCCTTGGGCGGCGCGCAACTGGTTCTGTTGGTCGGTAGGGTCGAGGACGGCAAGCAAGGCGCCCTTCTCCACTTCAGCGCCCACATCCACGGCACGCCGGGCAATGCGACCGGGGACGCGGAAGCCCAAATTGCTTTCGTAGCGCGCCTGGACCGTGCCGGCAAAGCGGCCGAGGGTTTCCTGGTCTTCGGACTTCACTTCCATGGACAGCACCGGGCGCACGGGCTCGGGTGCCGGTTCTTCCTTGGAGCAGGCCATCAGCAACAGGCTGGCGGCGAGTACGAACGTCAGGCGCTTCATGGCTGGGCTCCTGGCTGGGCGATCTCGACCAGCATGCCGGGGTGCAGCAATTGCCCACCGGCCACCACGACTTTTTCGCCGCCTTTAAGGCCGTCGGCAATAATCACTTTGCCGGTGAGGTAACGCGCCACGCTGACCTTGTGCAGTTGCGCCTTACCCTCGCCGTCCACCAGCCATACAGCCGGCTCGTTGAGGTCTTTGGTCAACGCCGACCATGGCAGCTCGATGCTCGACTTGGCCGGGCCATTGGCGGTGGCGCTGACCACCGAACCGAGTCGCATGCCTGGGGGCAGAGATTGCAGAGCGATCTTTACTTGCACCGTACCGGTATTGGCGGCCACGGCCGGTGTGACTTCACGCACTTTACCCACCGCCTTGATGCTGGGGTTATCCAGCAGGCTGATGGTGATCGGCGTATCCGGCGGCGGTTCCACCAGCAGCGATTCATAGACGTTGAACACCGCATCGCGCTCGCCATCGGTGGCCAGGCTGAAAATCGGCACGGTGGCCTGCACCACCTGACCGACTTCGGCCTGGCGCGCGGTGATCACCCCCGGCGCATCCGCAACCAGCGCGGTATAGCCGAGTTGTTCACGGGCGTTGGCCAACTGCGCCTGCGCTGCGGCCAGGGCACTTTGGCTGCTGCGCAGCGCGGCCTGGGCGGAGTCGTATTCGCTGCGGCTGGTGTAGCCCTTGGGCAGGAGTTTTTCCTGGCGCACAAAAGCGGCGGCGGTTTGCTTGACCCGCGCCTGCTCGGCCACGACCTGGGCCTGGGCAGAATCCACGTTGGTCTGCAAATCCTTGGGATCGAGCTTGGCCAGCACTTGTTTGGCGCTCACGCGGTCGCCCACATCCACCATGCGCTGGATGATCTTGCCGCCCACGCGAAAGGACAAGTCGGTTTGCACGCGCGCCTGCACATCCCCGGTCAGCGTGACGGCCGCAGCAAAATCCGCGGGTTGCACGGTTTGCACGAACACTCGGGAATGCTGCTTGGGTTCGGCGTTTTCCTGGCCGCAAGCGCTCAGCAACACCACTAAACCCATGCCGACAATACAGATGGAAATACGACCGCCCATGCAGACTCCTTGTGCGCGATGCGATGTGCCAGTTTGTATGCGACTGTGAGCTTAGATCAGGGTTCCTTATCCGCATGGAGCAGGCAGCATTGAGGTGATATGACCGGCCTCATAGGGGGTAGTCGAATCGTCGCACCACCCCTCTGGAATTCGCGTGTTTGGCGGGTGGCGGCTATGGTTGGGGGGTCTGTGTTTCGAGGGAATGAACAATGAACAAAGCGAAACCGATTGATCCGCAGGAGCTGGTGAAGTGGTTGATGGCGTTGCGCAGAGCGATCAATAGCCGGGATCTCTAAAACACCGCAGATCCAATGTGGGAGGGGGCTTGCCCCCGATAGCAGTGGTTCAGTCAATGCATCTGTGACTGACATACCGCTATCGGGGCATAAGTATCTACACAACTTCAGTAGGATAACGCGTAGCAGCTGTCGAGCCTTGGCGAGGCTGCGTTTGCGGCGCGTCTGACACACCGCCGACGCAGCCTCGCCAAGGCTCGACAGCTGCGCAGGGGGCTCGGCTCAAGATGTGTAGATACTTAGGGCTATCGGGGGCAAGCCCCCTCCCACAGTTTTTACCGCATTCCAAATTCCACACATAAAAAACGCCGACGCTATGTGAGCCGCCGGCGTTGAAACCTTAAAGGGGGTTTTGGCTTACATCAGAACGCTGGCACGACTGCACCGTTGTACTTCTTCTCGATGAAAGCTTTGACTTCCGGGCTGGTCAGGGCCTTGGACAGTTTCTGGATAGCGTCGCTGCCCTTGTTGTCCGGGCGAGCCACCAGGAAGTTCACGTAAGGCGAGTCGGCACTTTCGATGATCAGCGCATCCTTGGCCGGGTTGAGGCCAGCTTCCAGGGCGTAGTTGGTGTTGATCATGTCCAGGTCAACCTGGTCCAGCACGCGTGGCAGCAGGGCCGATTCCAGCTCTTTGAACTTCAGGTTCTTCGGGTTACTGGCGATGTCTTTCGGCGTAGCCAGGGCGTTGGTCGGGTCTTTCAGGGTGATCACACCGGCCTTCTGCAGCAGCAACAGGGCGCGGCCGCTGTTGGAGCCTTCGTTCGGGATAGCCACGGTGGCGCCATCCTTGAGCTCGGAAATATTCTTGATCTTTTTCGAGTAACCGCCGAAGGGTTCAACGTGCACGCCGACCACGGTGACCAGGTTGGTGCCCTTGCCCTTGTTGAAGTTTTCCAGGTACGGCAGGGTCTGGAAGTAGTTGGCGTCCAGGCGCTTCTCGGCAACCTGCACGTTTGGCTGGACGTAGTCGGTGAAGACTTTGATTTCCAGGTCCACGCCTTCTTTGGCGAGGGTTGGCTTGACCAGTTCGAGGATCTCGGCGTGCGGGACCGGGGTGGCGGCAACCACCAGTTTCTCGTTGGCCTGGGCGAAGCTTGCAGTCAGGGCAGCCGCCAGTGCGGTAAACAACAGAACCTTTTTCATGCAGTGTCCTTATTGGAATTGCGGGGCGTCTCTGACGACCGTTTCTTCTGTGGGGTGCCAGCGAAGTGCTATCGCGGCGTGGGAGGGACAATACCTAGATTTTTTATTCCCGAACAATATCTTTTATTCACGTTGATATTCCATTTTTCTCATGTGGCTGCCTGTTCATGTAGAAAGCTGCGCAAGGTTGCCTGCTCAGCCGGGCTGGCATTGGCGAAGATCCGCTGCACTTGTTCCAACGGCGACCCCGCCACCGGCAGGTTCAAATGTTCGGGTAGAATTTCGTCGCCGCTGCTCACCAGCAAGGCGAAGTGAATGACGTTCTCCAGCTCGCGGGTATTACCCGGCCAGCTGTGGTGTTCGAGTACACGCTGGGCGGCGTCGCTGATCAACGGCACCGGCAGGTCCAGGCGCTGGCTGTAGATGCCGAGAAAGTATTCGGCCAACGACAGGATGTCACCCACCCGCTCACGCAACGCAGGCAGGTCCAACCGGCCTTCGCTCAGGTAATGGAACAGCCGCTCATGAAACTTGCCGGCGGCCACCGCCTGGGCCAGGTCGATGCTGGTGGCGGCCACCAGGCGCACGTCCACCGGGCTCGGCTGATGGGCGCCAACGCGGGTGACTTCATGGTTTTCCAGGGCGGCGAGCAGTTTTACCTGGATCGGCAGCGGCAAGTCGCCGATCTCGTCCAGGTACAAGGTGCCGCCATTCGCCGAGCCAAACCACCCGGCCCGGCTGCTGGCCGCGCCACTGTGGGCGCCGGCGGCATAGCCGAACAACTCGGCATCGGCGTAGGTCGGGCTGATGGCGCCGCAATTCACAGAGACAAACAAACCGGTGCGGTCGCTGCCCCGGTGAATATGCCGCGCCAGCAATTCTTTACCGCTGCCGGTCTCGCCCCGAATCAATACGGGCAAGGCGCGCGGGGCGAGGTTTTCCAGGTCTTCGCGCAGTTGCCGCGAGCGTGGGTCAACAAACACCAGCGCCTTGGCGCGGATGCTCAGCGGGCTTTTTTCGGCGTCGGGGAAGGTCAGCAACGGCTGACCGAAGGTTTCATGCAGACTCATGGCAAGCTCCCGCCCCAAATCCACTCAGGGACGGGGCGTTGAAAAAATATCAGGCGGTGCGCCGGGCGTGATGCTCGAGGCGGCTTTGCAGGCGATACAGGTAGGCGAACCCCTGCTCCCAGCGCTGGTGACCGGACTTCACATTGATATGGCCGGCCCCCGACAGGATGCCGGCTTCGGCCCCCCAGTTGCGCGCCAGCTCCAGGGCCCGGGGGGCACTGACGGCGCTGTCGTTATCGGAACTGACCACCTGGCTGGGAAACGGCAACAGGTCGGTGGGGATCGGCGCAAAGTTGCGCAACGCAGGCGAGCACGCCGGACGTTCGACGTCCGCCGGGGCCACCAGCAAGGCGCCACGCACCTGCCGCAGGAACTGCACGGGGGCAGTGGCCGCCCAATGGGCCACGGTGATGCAGCCCAGGCTATGGGCGATCAGAATCACCGGGGTGCTGTCGGCGGCAATCGCCTCGGCCAGCGCAGCCACCCAGTCCTCGCGGCGCGGCGTCAGCCAATCGGCCTGCTCCACGCGTGCGCTGTTGGGCAGGCTGTTCTGCCAGTGACTTTGCCAATGATCTTCTGGCGATCCTTGCCAGCCCGGCACGATCAGATAACGAATCGACTCGCTGTGCATGGGTGTGCCCTCCTGCAGCGTTTAACGTTGTAGGACAGTATAGGGACGAGGGTTATATTCGTTAAGGAATAAGAAGCTATTTATTAATAACCAAAAACTCAAACCCGCATGAGATCAAAATGTGGGAGGGGCTTGCCCCCGATGGCGGTGGGTCAGCCACCTATTTTTAGCTGACGGACCGCTATCGGGGGCAAGCCCCCTCCCACATTGACTCGATTTCACATTCAATTTGCAGTGGTTTTAGATGACGTGATTGGTACGAGGCATGCAGTCGATGGTGCGATCCACCACGGTCTTGGCCATTTCCAGCAAATGCCACACCGCATGGACTTTCGCGCGGTCGTGCGGCTGCAGGTGCTCACAACAGTCCCATACGGTGGCCGATGCGCTGTGGATCAGGTGAGCGATATAAAGTTGGGCGTCTTCGAAACTGAGGTTTTCGTTGGCGACAAGGCAGTCAACGGGTGGGTCGGGAAGTGCTTTGGTCATGGTGTAACTCCTATTGAACACGGGAGCGACCACTAACGCTGCTAAACGATAGGTGGCAGCTGTACGCGGGTTAGCAGACTGGCCAATAGGAACACCAGCGCACCCGAGGGTGCCCCACGCACAGCCACCATAAACGCGGATGTGAACCGTGTGCCTATTGAACTCAGGCTGCTAAACCCGATCGCTGAAAACCAGCGACGGGCCGAAGACTAGCCATCCATTCCAACAGTCACAAGGCGGCGGGGATTGTCTCGGAAACGTCCTGCAATTTAAAGGGACACGGCTTGCTGGCCCTTTACAAATCATGACGAAATGCCAGCATCGATCACCTGATGAACTTTCTTGTAGGAAATATCTTCCATGACGGTTTTTTATGGCTCCGCTGACGACTTTTCGCTTTTCCGGAGAGTGGTGAGGTTAGTTAAATATTGACTCCAACCAACCCCGTAAAGAATCGCAATGAATATAAATATAAGTACTTTCCACCACGAAATTTCTAAAGTCAGGCTTTCTAAGACCGCATTCAACGAACTACTGAGCGCAAAAGCCAGCTCCGAACCGGATGATCAAACTAATCGATTCGATGCAAAACCTGCTTACATCGCCCCCCATCACTCGCAGACCCTCAGCGCAGAACTGCGCAATATACGAAAAATCGTTGATCACGAAAAACACGTCCTTATCCTAGATGGATTTAAAGTCGATGATCTTGCAGGTTTCAAATCTTTGATATGGACGTTCGACTCTTTGCTGGGAGCGCCAATGGTGCAGAACCATCTTGGCCATAGGGTTATTGAGGTGTATGACCGGGGAGGTAAAAGCATTGAAGAAGGTGCGAGATATCATCAGACCCGTCAGGGCGCATATGTCCATAACGATGGCGTAAGCGATCCGCTCCCTATCGATTATTTGATTCTGGCTTGTGGCCAGAAAGCCTTACTCGGCGGCGAAAGTATTCTGATAGACGCAAGTGCGGTATACGCTGAATTAATGGCATTCCCTGAGGTACTGGAATAACTTAAGTGCGATTTCTATTTTGAAAATCGAGGTATGGCGGAGGAAGAACAATTATTCAAAGCGCCAATCTTGAGCTTTTCAAATGAGGGCATCCCTTTGATTAGGTACTTCCGCGTCTATATCGAATCGGCCCACATCAAAGCGGGAGCGCCATTAACCCTGGCGCAAATACATGCATTGGATTTTCTAGATACAGTCCTTGATCAATCTTCAGTTCAACATCGAGTGCTGCTTGAACCAGGGCAGGTTCTTATTTCAGCTGACAACAAGTTTCTCCATACCCGAACGCATTTCATCGATAAGAGCGCTCCGCGCTTAGAGATTGATGACGCAGTCTCTTTGAAAGATCTCAATCGATACATGTTACGAATGTGGTTGCGCAAACGATGATCCCTCGCTGGCCATAAGGCACAACTTCATATTCCCATCACAAGCCGAGCCCCATGGACAACTCCAACATCGCGATCACCCTTGTTTTGATCTCCGCCTTCATGCACGCCACCTGGAACGCGGTCGTCCGGGCGGGGAGCAGTCGCTTCATGACCTTGGCCATGGTCGATGGTACGGCGTTGCTGATCTGCCTGGCGGCGCTGCCGCTGGTGAATACGCCAAGCCTGCAGGTGTGGGGCTACGTGCTGGTTTCCGTGGTGCTCAACACGGCCTATCGATTGTTTCTGATCAAAGCGTATGAAACCGGCGACTTTGGGCAGGTCTACCCGGTCATGCGCGGGGTGCCACCGGTTTTAGTCGCGCTGTTTTCCTATTTCCTGCTGCACGAGCAGCTATCGTTTCATGCCATGGCGGGGGTGTTGCTGATTTGCGTAGGCATTATCAGCCTGACATTCGTGCGCAGGATGTCCGCGCGTATGTTCAAACCAATTCTGATGGCGGTGTGCGCAGGTGCTTTCATCGCGTCCTACACAGTGGTGGATGCCAAAGGTGTCAGAGCCAGTGAGACGGTGCTGCAATACATCATCTATCTGACGGTATTCCAGAGCATTCCGATTCCGGCGCTGGCGTTTTTCAAGAAACGTCTGGAATTCGCAGAGGCCATTCGCAACCATTGGAAAGTCGGCGTAATGGGCGGCGTTTTTTACCTCACTTCCTACGGCCTGGTGCTGTTCGCGCTGTCGCTGGATGCGGTGGCCAAGATCTCAGCGTTGCGGGAAACCAGTGTTATTATCGGCGCCATTATTGCCGCGCTGTTTTTTCACGAGCGGTTCGGCTGGCGGCGGATGCTTTCGGCGTTCGTCATTGTTTGCGGGATCATCCTGATCAAAGTGAGCACCTGATGGGCCAACGTCCGCCACCTACACCCATGCTGCAAGCCTTTGTCAGTGCTGCACGAACAGGCAGTTTCGCCCGCGCAGCATCAGAGTTGAGCCTCACCGCCAGTGCCATCAGTCATCAGATCGCAGGTCTGGAAGAGTGGTGGGGCGTTCAGTTGTTCGAACGCCATTCGCGGGGCGTCAACCTCACAACCGCCGGGCAGGCTTTGTTGCCGGTGACCGATGATTTTTTCAAAACCCTTGAGACGGTGTTGCACTCGCTGAATCCGCGCAAATCTCAGCCCCTTTATCTTTCGTGCACTTCGTCCCTGTGTTCGACCTGGCTAATCCCCAGAATGCATGGTTCCCACACCGACGCTTCATTCAATCTCGACCTGGTATTGACCAGTGCGGATATGAATAGCGCCAATCTCGGTGCCCATCAATTCGATGTTGCGATTGTGATGGGGTACGGCGACTACCCGGATCATCATGCCGAGCTTCTGATGCGCGATGCCGTGTTCCCGGTTTGCTCACCGGAGTTTCAACGCATGAATGGCGATATTTCGCTGACGGATATCGCGCGGTATCCACTCATTCACCGTGTGGACGATCAAGTGTGTCCAGGGTGGGAAAGCTGGTTTGCGTTCCAGGGCCTGGCAGCTGCGCCTTATCACCATGGGCCGCGCTTTCCGGACTCAAGCCTGGCAATCAGTCTGGCGGTGAAGGGTGGCGGGATTGCGCTGGCCAGGACAGCGTTGGTGTATGACCGGTTGGAAGAAGGTGCATTAGTCACACTAGGCGGCCCGCTGATGATGTCGCCGGCGGCGTACTACGTTATTTGTAGGAATGGGCGGCAGTCGGAACCTGATATCGCTCGGTTGATTGACTGGCTTAAAGAGAGCGCTAGAAAGTTTCAGCAAGAAGTTGAAATCCGGTATCCGCAAATCGCTGGGGTTGGCGCACTTTGATCGTGTGATGCTACTGAAACGGAGGCAAAAAAAAGGCCGCACCCTGCCAAGGAAAACGGCCAAAAAATTGTCGAGGCTTTTGCAACTAACGTGCGGTAATCACCGACAGCTTGGTAATACCCGCGCGCTCGATAGACGCCATGGCTCGCGCCACTTCGCCGTAGTTCACGCCATCGTCAGCCTGCAGTTGCACCCGCACATCGGGGTCCTTGGCCTTAGCCGCCTGCAGGTTGAACTCCAGCAGGTCCGCCTGGATTTCGTCCTTGTTGATAAACAGTTTGCCGGCGCCGTCGATGCTCACCACCAGCGGGTCCTTCTGCTCCACCGGCGCCACGGCCTCGGTCTTGGGCAGGTTGATCGGGATCGCGTTGGTCAACAGCGGCGCGGTGACGATAAACACCACCAGCAGTACCAGCATCACGTCCACCAGCGGCGTGACGTTGATCTCGCTCAACACCTCATCACTGTCTTGCGTGGAGAAGGCCATGTCAGGACGCCTCCTTCACTTTTTGCGGGTTGCCCGGCGCATTTTTAGTCAGGGCAGGATGCAGCAGCACGCGGAAAGAGTTCTTCTGCGCCAGGCTGTAGAAGTCGTGGGCGAAGTCATCCAGGTCGGCCGCCGTCAGCTTCAGGCGACGCAGGAAGTAGTTGTAGACCAGCACCGCCGGCACCGCGACGGCGATCCCCACGCCCGTGGCGACCAAGGCTGCACCGATCGGGCCGGCCACGGTTTCAAGGCTGGCGGAGCCGGCGGCGCTGATGCCCTTGAGCGCTTCCATGATCCCCCACACGGTGCCGAACAGGCCGATAAACGGCGAGGTGCTGCCAATACTGGCGACCACGGCCAGGCCGGTTTCCAGGGAGCGGCGCTCACGTACGATCTGCTGGCGCAGGGCACGCTCGAGGCGGTCCTGATGGTTGATCGCCTGGCTCAGGTCGGCCGCGTGCGGCGCATCCCCTACCTGGATCGCGGCGTAACCGGCCTGGGCCACACGGGCAGCGGCGCCGGGCTGGGTTTCGGCCAGCTCGGCGGCCGAGTCAAGACTCGACGCCGCCCAGAACTGTTTGTGGAACTTGCGATCCTGCGCTTTAAGGCGACCGAACTGCACGCCCTTGAGCAAGGCCAGGCCCCAGGTGGCGACCGAAAAGACCACCAGCAGCCAGATCACCGCGCTTTCGATGGATTCAAGTGGAGATGCTAATGCCATGATGTTTCCCCTCTGTACAAGTCGCGGCGTGTGCAACACACCGAAGCGCAATAGTTAGTGAATCTTGAAATCGATCGGGACGCTGACCCAGCCGTCCTGGGCCACATCGCCCTGCTTGGCCGGCACGAAGCTCCAACGCTTCACGGCGGTCAACGCGGCATCGTCGAGTTGCTGGCGACCGCTGCTTTTCTGGACCTGGATCTCGCCCGGCTTACCGCTGGCCAATACATGCACCCGCAACAACACCGTACCTTCCCAACCGCGACGCTGAGCCAGTGACGGGTATTCCGGCGCCGGGTTCTTGAGGTACGCGGCGTTGGCCGAAGCCGGTGTCACCGGGGCGGGCGCGGGCGGAGCAGGCGCGGGTGCCGGTGGCGCCGGTTGCGGTGGCGTGGGCGCCTGCTCGACCGGTTTCGGGGCGGGCTTGGGCTCAGGCTTTGGCACCGGCTTGGGCTTGGGTTTTGCAATCGGCTTGGGCGGCGCCGGCTTGGCGGCCAACTCATCCACCACCGGCGGCGGTGGCTCAACCACGGGCGGTGGCGGTGGTGGCGGCACAGGCGGTGGCGGTTCCACCACGGGCGGTGCCGGCTGGGAAAATTCGATGGTCATCGGCGGAATCTCCGGCGGCACAATCGGCAGCACCGGGGTGGGTTTCTGGCTTACCCAATAAATCACCGCACCGTGCAGGGCCAATACCAACAGACCGAGCAGGATCCCTTCGCGGCGGCTGGAGAAGCGCTTTGGGGTTTTCTGCGTTCGCAATTGCCCCAACGGCGCGCGGTGCGGCCGGCCAAGGTCGACCAACTCACCACTCGGTGCCTGGCGCCATTGCGCCTCGGGTGCACTGGCGGCGGTCTGGACATTGCCCATTGATTGACTCCCTGCGGTTTCGAAACAAAAAAACCGACGGGCCTGCGTGGAAGGCCGTCGAGGGCTGAATCATCGGGGCTAGACGCTTATCTCTTAAAGTAATCTTTGAAGTTATAGATAGATCAAATTTGAATAAACGATCTCTCTGAAAACACCAAAGCCCCGGCCGGCGTGGCCTGGCGCCGAGGTGGTTTTTTTTGATGCTTTTCAGGCATACAAAATATTCAGTTAAGGCATGGATCAACGGGACTGTTTGCGCACAAATCGAACAGTTCAGCCTGTAAGCACTGCCCCGCGGCACTCAGGCCATGACGGGCATACAACGCCAGGCGCACGCCTTGCACCACGGGCAAACCACTGCCCGGCCCCAGTTCCACATGCCCTGGCTGCACGACCCGTCGCGGCAACAGACTCACACCCAATCCCGCCGCCACCGCCGAACACACGCTGGCCAGGCTCGCGCTGGAATAGCCGATACGCCAGCGCCAGCCGCTCACTTCCAGGTGGTGCAGCATTTCATTGCGGTACAGGCCGCCCACCGGGAATGCCACCAACGGCAGAGGGTCGCGCCCCAGGCACGGCGTGCTGCAGCTGTCGACCCAACACAGCGGCTCGGGCCACGACGCCAGGCAGTCATCGCTGCTGCCCATCTGCTTGACCAGCAACACGTCGAATTCACCACTGCGGTACTGACGCTGCAACTCGGGGCCCAGGCCGCTGGTGACCTCCAGGCGCACCCGCGGATAGGCCAGCACAAATGCCGACAGCAACGGCATCAGTCGCTGCGCCGCAAAGTCTTCCGGTACGCCGAGGCGCAGCACGCCGTCGCTCTGTTGGTTGATCAACACATCGGCAGCTTCTTCATGCAACGCGAGGATGCGCCGCGCATAGGCCAACAAACGCTCGCCCTCGGCGGTGGCGACCACACGGCGCTGGTCGCGGTCCAGCAACTGGCACGCCACGGCGTCTTCGAGGCGGCGGATCTGCTGGCTCACAGTGGACTGGGTCAAGTGCAGGCGCTCGGCGGCGCGGGTGAAGTTGCCGCAGTCCACCACGGCAACAAAGCTGCGTAACAACACGGGATCGAACATCGGCGTCACCATTCCCTTTGCCACTGGCTGGCATGGTTATATTTAATTTCAGAATACCTTTGGCGCTGGCCATACTCACGCCTCATTTACCGACCGCAAGGCGTTGCATGACCCTGAATAAATCCCTCGCCGGCTGGGGCCTGTTGGTGGTGCTCGGCCTGAACCTGCGGCCGATCCTCAGCTCCATCAGCCCGTTGCTCGGCGAGATTCGCCAGGCCACCGGCCTGAGTTTCCAGAGCAGTGCCCTGCTGACCAGCCTGCCGGTGGTGTGCATGGGGCTGGTGGCGCTGGTGGGCGTGCGCGTGGAGGCCCGCCTGGGCGAACGGCGCGGCATCGCCCTGGGCTTGATGATGATCCTGCTGGCGTGCCTGGCTCGCGGGTTGATGGGCCAGGCGTCGGCGCTGCTGGTCACGGCGTTGCTCGGCGGTGCGGGTGTGGCGCTGATCCAGGCCTTGGTGCCGGCGATGATCAAGCGCGAATTCCGTCATCGCGTGCCGGTGGCGATGGGTGTGTACTCAGCCTCGCTGATGGCCGGCGGCGGGCTGGCAGCGTTGCTCAGCCCCCTGGTGGCCTCGCATTTCCAGCAATGGCAGGCGGGGCTGGGGGTGTGGCTGCTGCCGGCGCTGGGCGCCTTGCTGCTATGGGCCTGGCTGCCGTTGGGCGCGGCCAGAAATCCACAGGTGGTGCCGGCCTTCAAAGACCTGCGCAATCGTCGCGCCTGGTTGCTGGCGGTGTATTTCGGCCTGGTCAATTGCGGCTACATGAGCCTGGTGGCGTGGCTGCCGGCCTACTATCAGCAACTGGGCTGGGGGGTGTTGCCCAGTGGTTCGCTGCTGGCGTTCATGACTATTTTCCAGGTGCTCGCCGCGCTGCTGATGCCGGTGCTGGCGCAACGTGGTATCGACCGTCGACCGCTGCTGGGCATTGCCCTGCTGGCCCAGACCGTGGGTTACCTCGGCCTGATCGTCGCGCCGCAGGAATCTGCGCACCTCTGGGTGGCGTTGTGTGGCTTCGGCCTCGGCGCGTGTTTCGCCCTGAGCCTGCTGCTGACCCTCGACCACCACCGCGACCCACGCCAAGCCGGGCAGCTGGCGGCCTTTGTGCAAGGTGTGGGCTTCTTGATCAATGCGGTGTCGCCGTGGATGACCGGCTGGCTGCGCGAGCTGACCGGCAATTTTGTCAGCGCCTGGGTGGTGCTGACGGTCACGGCAGTAGCGATGCTGGTGGTGACGCGAGTGTTCAGCCCGGCCACCTATCGCACGGGGCTAGAAGTCATAGCGCCCAGTCACTCCTAGCGTGCGCGGCGTACCTAGCAAGCCTTCGTAGCCGCCGTTCCCCCCCGTCCACAGAGTGGTGTAGTAGGTCTTGTCGAAGGCGTTTTTCAGCCATAACGACACGTCCCACTGGCCCTGCTCATAGTTGCCGCGCAGGCCGGTGGACAGGTTGACCACGGCGTAGGCGGGAATCTGTCCATAGTCGGAGTCCTCCACCGTGCCCACGGCCTTGGAACGGAAGGCATAGCTGGCGGTGACGTAGGGTTCGAAGCCGTTATCCAGGTTCCACTTGTATTCGCCGTTGGCGTTGGCGATCCATTTCGATGCCCCCACCACTTGGTGCCCACTCAGGTCGCAGGAGGCCGGCGCACCGGGGCGCAGACTGACTTCCGGCGGGCACGGTGCATCCTTGTACGACAGGTAACTCACATCGTTGAACGAGCCGTTGAGGTTCAGCGTCAGGCCTTTGATCGGCACCAGAGTACTTTCCACCTCGACGCCCCGCGAGCGCACCGAACCGGCGTTGGTCAGGTACTGCACACGGTTGTCCTGGTCGTAAGCGTTGGTCTGGTAGCCGTTGACCTGGGTCCAGAAGAGGTTGGCATTGAGCTGCAGCCGCCGGTCCCACAGCGTGCTTTTGAAACCCAGTTCGGCGTTGTTGGCGCGCTCGGTGCCGATCAGCAGCGAGTCGGCGCCGGCCGTCGGCGCTGAGCCTACCGCTAGGTTGACCCCGCCGGACTTCTCGCCATGGGACAGCGTCGCGTAGCCCAGCAGGTTTTCGTTGAAGCGGTAGCTCAGGTTCAGCAGACCCGAGGGGCTGGTGCTGTATTGCGTGAGATCACCGGAATCGTATGCCCCCGCCCGGCCACGTCGAGCCGTAGCGGCAGCACCGGTGACCGCCGCACCGCCGAGGGGATTGTTGCGCGTGACCCAGGCACTTTTTTCTTCATAGGTGCCGCGCAGGCCGGCGGTGAAATCCAGGCGCTCGGTAAGGTGCCAGGTGCCCTGGGCAAACAGGGCAAAACTGTCGGTGCGAATGTGCCCGTTGCCGACGCTGCTGACGTTGGCCAGCGCACCGGCTGGCGTGCCATTCCAAATGTCGGCCTGAGGCCCGTAATAGCTGAAGGATTTGTTATCCAGCGAATTACCGAAGTAGTAGGCGCCCAGTACGTAATCGAAGAAACCACCGGTAGGCGAAGCCAGCCGGAATTCCTGGGACCACTGTTTGTCTTCCACCGACACCCCGCCGTTATACGAAGCCGGCACGTTAAGGCCGTCGTCGTTGCGCGGAGTGAAGTTCCAGAAGCGATACGAACTGACCGAGGTCAGGGTGAAGTCACTCGGCAATGTCCAGTTGGCCTCCAGCGACGTGCCGCCCTGGAACACGGTGACCTGCTGGTCGCTGTCCAGGTTGACCTTGCGATGCGTGCCATCGACCAGGGTCGCGCCTGCCGCGTTGGCCCGCGACTGGTAGAGGTTGGTGCCGTTGATGGTCGGCCCGGTGCTGTACAGCACACGCGTGCCGGCGCTGGAATCCTCTTCGTTGTAATCGCCGATCCAGCGCAGGTTGAATGCCTCGCTGGGCTTGTACAGCAGTTGCCCGCGAAAGCCCTGGCGCGAGCCGCCGTTGAGGTCATGGCCGTTGTATTCGTTCTTGATGTCGCCGTCGCTGCGCGTGCGATACGCCGAGAAACGCCCCGCGAGGTCATCGGTGAGCGGGCCGGAAATCGTGCCCTTGGTCTGGAAGTAGCCGTCCTCGCCCAACGAGGTTTCAATGCTGCGTTCCGGGGTAAAACTCGGCGCGCGTGTGCTGATGTTGATCACCCCGGCGGTGGTGTTTTTGCCGAATAACGTGCCCTGCGGGCCGCGCAAGACTTCAAGCTGCTCGATGTCCATCAAGTCGAACACCGCCATCCCCGGCCGCCCGAGGTACACGTTGTCGATGTACAGCCCCACGCTGCCTTCCAGGCCGTCGCTGGCCGGGTTGTTGCCGAGGCCGCGAATCGACACGCTGGACTGGCGCGCATGCATGTAGGCGACGTTGACGCTGGGCACCAGTTGCTGCAAATCCTGAATCCGGTACACCCGCTGGCTCTCCAAGGCCTGGCCGCCGATCACGCTCATGGGTGTCGGCACCTCCTGGGCACTTTCGGTGCGGCGCCGAGCGGTCACTGTGACGGTTTCCAGTTGGCCACTGGCGCTTTCACCCGAGGGTGCCGGCTCGGCTGCGTGACTGGGTGTCCAACTGGCACTTCCCGCCAGCAACATCGCCAGGGGCAGGCGCTTGAGCCTCCAGGAAGAGCAAGGTACAGCGGGCTTCAACAGACTCATAAGCGGCTCCGGACCCCAGGAATATCCACCTTCTGATATTCCTTTAGGTTATTTATTTATGTTTTTACGAACATTTACTGCATAAGAGATAGCCTTTATAAGGAGTCGACCTAATGCATAGCCAATGCATTTCCCGGATATTTTTGATGTGAAAAATGCATATCGATCTGCGCCAGCTTCGCCACTTCATTGCCCTTGCCGAACAACGCAGTTTTGTCGCGGCGGCGTTGGCCGTGAACCTGTCGCAATCGGCGTTCAGTCGCAGCATCCAGGCCCTGGAACACAGTGCCGGCTGCCAACTGGTTGACCGTGGTCGCAAGGACCTGGCACCGACCAAGCAAGGCCAGGTATTGCTGGAGCACGCCCGGCGCCTGGTCAGCGGCGCACAGCAATTGGCCAACGAGATCAGCCAGTTCAATGGCCTGGAGGCGGGGGAGTTGCGCTTCGGTTGCGGCCCGGCACCGGCAGGCGGCTTGATCCCCCGCGCCATCGGCAGTTTTATCGGGCGCTACCCCAAGGCACGGGTGCAGTACCAGGTGGACGACTGGCAAAGCCTGAGCAAGCGCCTGCTCAGTGAAGAGTTCGAGTTTTTCGTCGCCGACACCCGCCACTTCGAAGCCAACCCGGACTATCACACCCACCGCCTGCGCCCGCGCCGCTGGTATTTCTGCTGCCGCGCCGGCCACCCGCTGGCCCTGCGCGACAGCGTGAGCGCCGCCGAGCTGATGAGTTACCCGCTGGCCGTGACCATCCGCCCGCCCAACCTGCGCAAAGTCATCGTCGACCTCAGCGGCCGGCCCGATTACCTGCCCAATGTCGAATGCGAGAACGGCTATAGCCTGATGGGCGTAGTGCTGCGCTCCGACGCCATCGGCATCGTCAGCGCCAACAGCGACGTGCTGCACATGGCTCGCGGCGAACTGGTGTGCCTGAAGATCGAGGGCCTGGCCGAAGACCTGGAGGAGCGTTACACCCGCTATGGCATCGTCAGCCGTGCGGGGTATCGCTTGTCGCCGCTGGCGGAAGCGATGATCGAGCAAATCAAGCAGATCGATGAGTTGGTTGAGGATGTGTGTGCGCTGGAGAACGTCGCCGTTTAAGCCATGCATTCACTGCATGAAATCCAGTCCCCAAATGCACTTGCCAACCCCCCGCCCGAACGGCGAAAAACCTCACCTGTCCTCCGTCTGGTGAAGCCTCATGTCCGATCCCCAACCCGTGCGCAACGTGCTGTACATCATGTGCGACCAGCTGCGCCGCGATTACCTGTCGTGCTATGGCCATGCCCATCTGCACACGCCAAACATCGACCGCCTGGCTGCCGCCGGCGTGCGTTTCAGCCGCGCCTATACCCAAGGCACCATCTGCGGGCCCTCGCGCATGTCGGCCTATACCGGGCGCTACGTCAGCAGCCACCAGGCGGCGTGGAACGCGGTGCCATTGCCCCTGGAAGAACTGACCATCGGCGACTACCTGCGCCCCCACGGCATCCGCACGGCACTGGTCGGCAAGACCCACGCCACGCCCAATGTGGAAGCCTTGCAACGCCTGAATATCGACCCTGACAGCGAGCAGGCCGAGCCGTTGAACGAGGTCGGCTTCGAGGCGTACCTGCGTCACGACGGCATCTACCCCGACAGCCCGCTGTTCGATGAAAAACGCGAGTCCGCGCCCTACACCCATTACCTGCGCGAGCAGGGCTACAGCGGCACCAACCCATGGCACGAATGGGCGAATGCGGCAGCAAGTGAAAACGGCGAAGTGCTCAGCGGTTGGCACATGCGCCATGCAGGCCTGCCCGCGCGCGTAGCCGAGGAACATTCGGAAACCGTCTACACCACCGACCGTGCTATCGACTTTATCCGCGAGCAGGCCGAACAACCGTGGTGCCTGCACCTGTCGTATATCAAGCCACACTGGCCCTACATCGCGCCGGCGCCGTATCACGCGCTGTATGGCGCCGAGCATATCCAGGCACCGATCCAGCCTGGGGAAACCAGTGATCACCCGGTGTACCAAGCGTTCCGCCAGCACCAGGAGAGCCTGAACTTTTCCCGTGACGAGGTACGGCTCACGGTAATTCCCACCTACATGGGCCTGATCAAACAGATCGACGACCAACTGGGGCGACTGTTCGATTTTCTGCAAGGCAATGGCCGTTGGGACGACACCCTGATCGTGTTCACCAGCGACCACGGCGACTTCCTCGGCGATCACTTCCTCGGCGAAAAAGAATTTTTGCTGGAACCCGCGGTGGGTATTCCGCTGATCGTGCGTGACCCGCGCGTCGCTGCCGATATCAGCCGTGGCACGGTGGACGCGCGGCTGGTGGAAACCATCGATGCGCTGCCGACCTTCCTCGATGCCTTGGGCCTGCCCGCAGCCGACCATCGCCTGGAAGGGCGCTCACTGATCCCGCTGCTGCACGGCCGGGAAACGCGCTGGCGCCGCTATGCCATCGCCGAGTATGACTACGCCTTCCAGGCCCCGGCCCGCGAACGCCTGGCGCAACCCATCGACCGCTGCCGCATGACCATGGTGCGCAGCGAACGCTGGAAATACCTGGCGTACGACGGCTTTCGCGCACAACTGTTCGACCTGGAAAACGACCCGCAGGAACTGCACGACCTGGGCAATGACCCGGCCTATGCCGACGTGCGCGAAATCCATGTGGGGTACCTGTTCGAATGGCTGCGCGGGCTGAAGCGGCGCACCACCATCAGCCACGCAGAGATCGATCTGCGTGGCCAATGGTTTCGTTACGGTGAGCCGGAGGCGGAGAAAGTGGTGCAGATCGGCGTCTGGTAAGCCCTTCGGGAGCTGCAAGTTGTCAGCTACAAGCTGCAGGTAAAAGCCGATTAGCTTTTTCTTACGGCTTGTAGCTAAGAGTTTGCAGCTTATCGTCCCTTTATCGTCTGACTGCGCTGCCCTTGCACGCCCACCGGCACATCGCCCTTGAGCGTCACCCGGCGCACGATGCGTTCCTGGGTGCCGTAGTCGTCCACGGCGTAATGCTGGGTGGCGCGGTTGTCCCAGATCGCCACGTCGCCGGTGTTCCAGCGCCAGCGCACGGTGTTTTCCAGGCGGGTGACGTGGCTTTGCAGCAGGTTGAACAGCTGGGTCGAGTCCGCCTGGGAATAGCCTTTCAGGCGCTTGACGAAGTGCCCCAGCAACAGGGTCTTCTCGCCACTGACCGGATGCACGCGCACCACCGGGTGCTCGGTTTCGTACACCGTCGAGGTGAACACCTTGCGGTATGCCTCAAGCCGCTCTACCGACACATCCGGCTTGATCGCGGCGTAGTCGTATTCGTTGCTGTGCACCGCCCACAAGTTATCCGCCAGGGCGCGCAGTTCGACGCTGAGGTCGTTGTAGGCGCTGGAGGTGTTGGCCCAAACGGTGTCGCCACCGGACTTGGGCGCCAATACCGAGCGCAGGATCGAGGCTTTGGGGTAGGCGTCGACGAAGGTCACGTCGGTGTGCCACGAATTGGCGCGCTGGCCACGGGTGCCGTCCAGTTCCATGAGGAAGCGCGTGCCGTCGCGCACCGGTACCGTCGGGTGGGCAATCGGCTCGCCGAGCAGATGGGCGAAGGCCTCCTGGCTCTGGTCATCGAGGTGGGTCTGCTCACGGAAGAAGATCACTTTGTACTGCACCAGCGCCTGCTGGATGGCTTCGACCGTGGCGGCATCCAGATCGCCGGACAGTGTGATACCGCGGATCTCGGCACCGATGCGACCAGCGACCGGGTGGATGTCCAGCGCCAGGGCGGTAGGTTGAACAGCTAATGCGGCGTTGCTCATGGTGATGACCCTCTTGTGCTTGCTGATGGTGGGGACGCTTTCCGACAACGCTCTATCCATATGCAATTTAGGTCTAGCAAATGAACACATGCTTCGTTGACGGAATAAGAGCTTGCATTTAAAACCTCAGCTCCCGTGGTCGCAAATGCCTTCGACCTATTTTTAAGATGCAGGGAAAGCATATGGATCTTCGCCAACTGCGGTACTTCATCGCCCTCAACGAACACCGCAGTTTCGTGCGGGCGGCGGACGCCATGGGCATCACGCAACCGGCCTTCAGCCGCAGCATCCAGGGGCTGGAACAGGAGTTCGGCTGCGTGCTGGTCGACCGTGGCCACAAGGACCTGCGCCCTACGCCGGAAGGCCAGGTAGTGCTGCAACACGCCCTGACCCTGGTGCACGGCGCGGCATTACTGAGCAGTGAAGTGACGCGCATGACCAAGCTCGACGCCGGCGACCTGCGCTTCGGCTGCGGCCCGGCCCCGGCGGTGAAACTGGTACCGGATGCGGTGGCGCGCTTTATCAGCGCCCACCCGAAAATCCGCACCAGTTTCCAGGTGGATAACTGGGAAAAACTCAGCCGTGCCCTGAGCCGCGAAGAGATCGAGTTCTTTATCGCCGACATCCGCCAATTCGAAGCCGACCCGAATTTCCAGACCCGCGCGCTGACCCCCAAGCGCGGGGTATTTTTTTGCCGGCCGGGGCACCCGTTGCTGGCCAAGGACAGCCTGTCGACCAACGACATGTTCGACTACCCGCTGGCATCGCCACTGATCTCACAGGGCATTCGCAAACTGTTGGCGAACCTGAGCGGGCGCATGGATTTTTCCCCGAGCATCCAGACCGAACATTTCCCGGCGCTGGTGAAGATCGTGCTGCAGTCCAATGCCATCGGCGTGGGCACCGAGGAGGCGTTCGCCGAAGACATCGCCCAGGGCACGTTGAAGCTGCTGCACTGGCGCAACCTGCCGCAGAACATGGAGACCATGAGCGCCCGCTGCGGGATTGTGAGCCGCACCGGTTCACGGTTGTCGCCGGCGGCGAAGGCGATGATCGAGACGCTGGTGGAGGTGGACAGGCAGGAGGTGAGTGTGGCGGTTTGACGGGCCTCATCGGGGGCAAGTCCCCGATGGCCATGAGTATCTACACAACTTCAATAGAATAGTGCGCAGCTGTCGAGCCCCGGCGAGGCTGCGTCGGCCGCGACTCGAGCTTGAATCGGCAGCGCGCCTGACGCAGCCTCGCTTGCGCTCGGCAGCTGCTACGGGGGGAGGCCTTGATGGGGTTGGCATTCGTAGCAGCTGCCGAGCCCCGGCGAGGCTGCG
>NZ_JBFMHW010000017.1:0-157531 GCF_040754745.1 Pseudomonas sp. SB113 | reverse complement strand
CTGCTACGCAGCCCAACGCGGGACAAGCCCGCTCGCCACAACAGCCCTATCTGCCGGGCGTTCAGCGTTGAGCAAAAGTTGTGTAGATACCCATGCTCCGATGAGGCCCTCACCCACACCACAAGCCCTGCCATGAAAAAGCCCCGAACCAGTCGGGGCTTTTTCATTCACTGCAACGGCTTAGCGCGGGAACGCAGGCGGGTTGACCCCGGCCATGTCTTCCATCACGCGAACCACCTGGCAGCTGTAGCCGAACTCGTTGTCGTACCAAACGTACAGCACAACGCGGTTGTCCTGGCTGATGGTCGCTTCCGCGTCCACTACGCCGGCGTGGCGCGAGCCAACGAAGTCGGTGGAGACCACTTCCTGCGAGTTGACGAAGTCGATTTGCTTGTGCAGGTCGGAGTGCAGCGCCATGTAGCGCAGGTACTCGTTCATCTCTTCACGGGTGGCGGCTTTCTCAAGGTTGAGGTTGAGAATGGCCATCGACACGTTAGGCGTCGGCACACGGATCGCGTTACCGGTCAGCTTGCCAGCCAGCTCAGGCAGGGCCTTGGCAGCGGCAGTGGCAGCACCGGTCTCGGTGATGACCATGTTCAGCGCGGCGCTACGACCACGGCGATCGCCCTTGTGGAAGTTGTCGATCAGGTTCTGGTCGTTGGTGTACGAGTGAACGGTTTCAACGTGGCCGTTAACGATGCCGAACTTGTCATTCACAGCCTTCAGCACCGGCACGATGGCGTTGGTGGTGCAGGAAGCGGCGGACACGATCTTGTCGTCGGCGGTGATTTCGCCGTGGTTGATGCCGTGCACGATGTTCTTGAGCTTGCCTTTGCCAGGCGCGGTCAGCACGACGCGGTCGATACCCGGACAGGTCAGGTGCTGGCCCAGGCCCTCGGCATCGCGCCATACGCCGGTGTTATCCACCAGCAGGGCGTCCTTGATACCGTACTGGGTGTAATCCACCTCAGTCGGGTTCTTCGCGTAGATCACCTGGATCAGGTTACCGTTGGCGGTGATGGTGTTGTTTTCTTCGTCGATGGTGATGGTGCCGTTGAACGAGCCATGCACCGAATCGCGGCGCAGCAGGCTGGCACGCTTGGTCAGGTCGTTCTCGGCGCCTTTGCGCACCACGATGGCACGCAGGCGCAGGCCGTCGCCGCCACCGGTTTTTTCGATCAGGATGCGCGCCAGCAGGCGGCCGATACGACCGAAGCCGTACAGGACAACGTCGGTGCCTTTGCGGGCAGCGGCGTTTTGCTGGCCAACCACATCGGCCATTTCTTCACGCACGAACTGCTCGGCGGTACGGCCGGCGCCTTCCTGGCGGAATTTGTAGGCCAGCTTGCCCAGGTCTACCGAAGCCGCGCCGAGCTTGAGCTCGCTCATGGCCTTGAGCAGGGGGAATGTTTCGTGGACGGAGAGTTCGCTGTCGTCGGCAGAACGATGGCGAGCAAAGCGATGCGCCTTGAGAATCGCGATGACTGATTGGTTGATCAGGCTGCGGCCATAGATCGAGCTCACCACATTGTTATTGCGGTACAGCTGACCGATAAGCGGGATCATCGCTTCTGCGAGTGCTTCACGGTCGATCCATTCACCAAGACACTGGTCGGGCTTCTGAGTCACGGGAACCTTCCACATGTAGGGGCTGAAAAAAGGGGCTACATTATGTCGCCCGACCGCCCGTTGAGCAATGCGCCAACCACAACAAAAAGCCCTTGCAAAAAAATACCACCCCGCTACAGGCCAGGAAACACGCGGGTTTCAGAAGGCCACCAATGGCGCACTGCCGCCAACTTGTCCGTAACTCTCCGAAACATCCGTGCAAAACGGCACTACATAATGAGTCAAAAGGCTGCTTTGTTTGTCTTAGCCACTACATTTCCTACAAACCGTAATAGGCTCAGTCAGCAACTGACAGGCGGCACCTCGGGCCGTTACAATTACCGACTTTGTCGCAACGCTTGGAGCTCAACCTTCCGTGCCCGTTCTGCGTCTACCGCTTCTCCCTGCCGCGGCAGGTAAACAGCACTGGGGCAACCTGCCCGGTGCCGCCCTGAGCCTGGCCATTGCCGAGGCTGCCAGCGCAGCCAAGCGCTTTACCCTGCTGCTCACCGCCGACAGCCAAAGCGCCGAACGGTTGGAGCAGGAGCTGAGCTTCTTCGCCCCCGATTTGCCGGTGCTGCATTTTCCCGACTGGGAAACCCTGCCCTACGACCTGTTCTCGCCGCACCAGGACATCATCTCCCAGCGTATCGCCAGCCTGTACCGCCTGCCGGAACTGGCCCACGGTGTGTTGGTGGTGCCGATCACCACCGCCCTGCATCGCCTGGCGCCAACCAAGTTCCTGCTGGGCAGCAGCCTGGTGTTGGATATTGGCCAGAAGCTCGACGTGGAGCAGATGCGCACGCGCCTCGAAGCCAGCGGCTACCGTTGCGTCGACACGGTGTATGAGCACGGCGAATTCGCCGTGCGCGGCGCGCTGATCGACCTGTTCCCGATGGGCAGCAAGTTGCCGTACCGCATCGACCTGTTCGATGACGAAATCGAAACCCTGCGCACCTTCGATCCGGAAAACCAGCGTTCCATCGATAAGGTCGAGTCGATCAAGCTGCTGCCGGCGCGGGAATTCCCGCTGCAAAAAGACGCGGTCACGCGCTTCAAGGCGCGCTTTCGCGAACGCTTCGATGTGGACTTCCGCCGCTGCCCGATCTTCCAGGACTTGAGCAGCGGGATTACGCCGGCCGGTATCGAGTACTACCTGCCGCTGTTCTTCGACGAAACCTCCACCCTGTTCGACTACCTGCCCCAGGACACCCAAGTGTTCTCGTTGCCAGGCATCGAGCAAGCGGCGGAAAACTTTTGGAATGACGTGCGCAACCGTTATGAAGAGCGCCGCGTCGATCCGTCCCGGCCTTTATTGCCGCCCGCCGAGCTGTTCCTGCCGGTGGAAGACTGCTTCGCCCGCCTGAAAAACTGGCCGCGCGTAGTTGCCAGCCAACAGGATGTGGACGCCGGCAGCGGCCGCGAACGCTTCCCGGCGGCGACGCTGCCGGACCTGGCGATCCAGGCCAAAGCCACGCAACCACTGGAAGCACTCTCGAACTTCCTCGGCGACTTCCCCGGCCGCGTGCTGTTCACCGCCGAGTCCGCCGGGCGCCGTGAAGTGCTGCTGGAACTGCTGGAACGCCTGAAACTGCGGCCGAAAACCGTCGACAGCTGGCCGGATTTTGTCGCCAGCAAAGAGCGCCTGGCGATCACCATCGCGCCATTGGACGAAGGCCTGCTGCTGGATGACCCGGCGCTCGCGTTGATCGCCGAGAGCCCGCTGTTCGGCCAGCGTGTGATGCAGCGTCGCCGCCGTGAAAAACGCGCCGACGCCAACAACGATGCGGTGATCAAAAACCTCACGGAACTGCGCGAAGGCGCGCCGGTGGTGCATATCGACCACGGCGTCGGCCGCTACCTCGGCCTGCAGACCCTGGAGATCGACAACCAGGCCGCCGAATTCCTCACCATGGAATACGCCGAGGGCGCCAAGCTCTACGTGCCGGTGGCGAACCTGCACCTGATCGCCCGCTACACCGGCAGCGACGACGCCCTCGCGCCGTTGCACCGCCTGGGTTCCGAGACCTGGCAGAAAGCCAAGCGCAAGGCCGCCGAACAGGTGCGCGATGTCGCCGCCGAACTGCTCGACATCTATGCCCGTCGTGCGGCGCGCGAAGGGTATGCCTTCGCCGACCCGAAAGCCGACTACGCCACCTTCAGCGCCGGCTTCGCCTTCGAAGAAACCCCGGACCAGCAAACCACCATCGAAGCGGTGCGCGCCGACATGCTCGCACCCAAGCCGATGGACCGCCTGGTGTGCGGCGACGTAGGCTTCGGCAAAACCGAAGTGGCCATGCGCGCAGCCTTTATTGCGGTACACGGCGGCAAACAAGTGGCGATCCTGGTGCCGACCACCCTGCTCGCCCAACAACACTACAACAGCTTCCGCGACCGCTTTGCCGACTGGCCGGTGAGCGTGGAAGTGATGAGCCGCTTCAAGTCCGCCAAGGAAGTGAATGCCGCCGTCGCCGACCTCGCGGAAGGCAAGATCGACATCGTGATCGGTACGCACAAGCTGCTGTCGGACGATGTGAAGATCAAGAACCTGGGCCTGGTGATCATCGACGAAGAACACCGCTTCGGTGTGCGTCAAAAGGAACAGCTCAAGGCCCTGCGCAGCGAGGTCGACATTCTTACCCTCACCGCCACGCCGATTCCGCGCACGCTGAACATGGCCGTGTCGGGCATGCGCGACCTGTCGATCATCGCCACGCCGCCGGCGCGGCGCCTGTCGGTGCGCACCTTCGTCATGGAGCAGAACAAAAGCACGGTCAAGGAAGCGCTGCTGCGGGAATTGCTGCGCGGCGGCCAGGTGTACTACCTGCACAATGACGTAAAAACCATCGAGAAGTGCGCCGCCGACCTTGCCGAACTGGTGCCGGAAGCACGCATCGCCATCGGCCATGGGCAGATGCGCGAACGCGATCTCGAACAGGTGATGAGCGACTTCTACCACAAGCGCTTCAACGTGCTGATCGCCTCGACCATCATCGAGACCGGCATCGACGTGCCGAGTGCCAACACCATCATCATCGAACGGGCGGACAAGTTCGGCCTGGCCCAACTGCACCAGCTGCGCGGCCGGGTTGGGCGCAGTCACCACCAGGCGTATGCCTACCTGCTGACGCCGCCCCGCCAACAGATCACCGGGGACGCCGAAAAGCGCCTGGAAGCGATCGCCAACACCCAGGACCTGGGCGCCGGTTTTGTCCTGGCCACCAACGACCTGGAGATCCGCGGCGCCGGCGAACTGCTGGGCGATGGCCAGAGCGGGCAGATCCAGGCAGTCGGCTTCACCTTATATATGGAGATGCTTGAACGCGCGGTGAAAGCCATCCGCAAGGGCGAGCAGCCGAACCTCGATCAACCCCTGGGCGGCGGTCCGGAAATCAACCTGCGCTTGCCGGCGTTGATCCCCCAAGACTACCTGCCGGACGTGCATGCGCGGCTGATCCTGTACAAGCGCATCGCCTCGGCCACCGACGAAGAGGGCCTCAAGGACCTGCAGGTGGAGATGATCGACCGCTTCGGCCTGCTGCCCGAGCCAACCAAGAACCTGGTGCGCCTGACCTTGCTCAAATTGCAGGCCGAGCAGCTTGGGATCAAGAAAGTCGACGCCGGGCCGCAGGGCGGGCGTATCGAGTTCGAAGCGCAGACACCGGTGGACCCACTGGTGCTGATCAAGCTGATCCAGGGCCAGCCCAACCGCTACAAGTTCGAAGGGGCTACGCTGTTCAAATTCATGGTGCCGATGGAACGTGCCGAAGAACGCTTTAATACATTGGAGGCGTTGTTCGAGCGCCTCATCCCGAAATCTGTTTGAAGGACGCCCCAATGCGCCTGTTCCGCATTCTGAGCCTGTTATTGGTAGTACTCGCGCCTTCGGCATTTGCCGACAGTCCGTACCAGGTGGAAATGATCCTGGTACGCCAGAATGCAGAGCCTGCGCTTAACAGCCGCGCCGCACCGGAAAACTGGGACGACGGGGCCGTGCGCCTGGGCGACAGGATGAGCCCGCCGCGCCTGAACAATATCGTCGACAAACTCAACGCCGATAACAGCTTTACCGTACTGGCGCACAAGGCCTGGGAACAGAACCTTGGCGAGCAGCCGGTGAAGATCGCGATCACCGACGGCCAGGAGCAGTTCGGCCAGTTCCCCATCGAGGGTGTGTTGAGTCTGCAACTGGGCCGCTTCACCGATATCGATGCGGACTTCTGGCTCAACACGTTCGACAGCAACGGCAGCGTAGTGGCAAGCGAACACCTGAGCCAGAAAGACGTGCGCACCAAGAACAACCAACTCAACTACCTGGACGGCGGCCACCTGGCACTGCTGATCAAGATCACTTCGCTGACCGCCAAACCACCCAGCGCCCCCCCGCCCGACATTCAGGACTGATCCAGCGCCATGCCCCTGACGTCGCCGCTGACCAAACCCCTGGCCCCTTCATGGGCCAATCGCTTCAAAGAGCAAAGCCTGGAGCGCGGACGACGCTACGCCCTGGAGAACCGTGTGCGCATCGTCGAGTCCGGCGACAGCACCATCATCGCCAGTTGCGAAGGCTCGGGGGGCAACGTTTACCGGCAGACCATCTCATTGCGTGAATCGGCCAAGGGCGCGCTGATCCTGGTGGACAGCCGCTGTACCTGCCCGGTGCACACCAACTGCAAACACATCGCGGCGGTGCTGCTCAAGGTCCAGGAAACCCTGGCCTACCCGGCTGCGGCCCAGGATGCCGAGCTGCTGGAAAAACTCCAGGCCGTGCTGGATAACCGCGTGGTGTTGCCACAGGTGGTGATGGAGGATGTGGTGCCCGTGCCGCGCCTGTGGCTGGCCAGCGTCGAGTTCAGCGCGTTTGAACCGCGCAACGGCAAGATGCAGCGCTATATCCAGCACCGTGCGGCGCTGTCGTTCAACTATTTGGGCAACTATGTCAGCGGGCAGAAAAACGCCGACATCATCGTGCGCCAGGAAACCCAGAGCCTGCGCATCAAGCGCCATCCCGAGCTGGAGCAGCCCTATCGCGAGCAACTGCGCCTGCTCGGTTTCAAGATCGCCACGCGCCAGAGCAAGGCATTGCCGGAAAGCGCCGGCGAGTTGTTCGAGATGGTCAATGACAGCGCCTGGCTGAACTTCACCCTCAATGCATCGCCGACCCTGCGGGCCGAGGGCTGGGAGCTGCAGATCGACGAAGACTTCGGTTTTGACCTGAGCGCCGTCGACGACTGGTACGCCACTGTCGATGAAGGCCCGGAACGCGACTGGTTCGACCTGGAGCTGGGGATTATCGTCAACGGTGAGCGCCTGAGCCTGCTGCCGATCCTGCTCAACCTGATGCGCTCCCACACCGAAATCCTCAACCCGGAAAAACTCGCACGCCGCCGCGATGAAGAGCTGATCCTGGTGAATATCCCCGGCCTGCCCAACGGCGGTCACGGCCCACTGCAAGTGGCACTGCCCTACGGCCGCTTGAAACCGGTGCTCGCCACCCTCGGGGAGTTCTACCTGCAAGAGCCCGGCACCACCACGCTGCGCCTGGCCAAGGCCGATGCGATTCGCCTCAACCCGCTGGAAGACCTGCCCCTGCAATGGGAGGGCGGCGAGAAGATCCGCAACTTTGCCCAGCGACTGCGGGACATCAAGGATTTCACCTGTGCAGCGCCTGAGGGGTTGAACGCAACACTGCGGCCTTATCAGCTGGAAGGCTTGAGCTGGATGCAGTCGCTGCGCCAACTGGAGGTGGGCGGGATTCTTGCGGATGACATGGGCCTGGGCAAAACCCTGCAGACCTTGGCACATATCCTCAGTGAAAAGATCGCCGGGCGCCTGGACCGGCCGTGCATGGTGGTGATGCCCACCAGCCTGATCCCCAACTGGCTCGACGAAGCGGCGCACTTCACCCCGCAACTCAAGGTGCTGGCGCTGTACGGTGCAACGCGTAAGAAACATTTCGCCAGCCTGCAAGACTATGACCTACTGCTAACCACTTACGCGCTGCTACCCAAAGACATCGAACACCTCGCCGCCCTGCCCTTGCATGTGCTGATCCTCGATGAAGCCCAGTACATCAAGAACCCTTCCAGCAAGGCTGCCCAGGCCGCGCGCGAGCTGAATGCCCGGCAGCGCCTGTGCCTGAGCGGCACACCGCTGGAAAACCACTTGGGCGAACTCTGGTCGCTGTTCCACTTCCTGCTGCCGGGCTGGTTGGGCGACGTCAAAAGCTTCAACCGCGACTACCGCGTCCCCATCGAAAAGCGCGCCAGTGAGGTGCGATTGCAGCACCTCAACGGCCGGATCAAACCCTTCCTGCTGCGCCGCACCAAGGAGCAGGTGGCCACGGAACTGCCGCCCAAGACCGAGATCATCCACTGGGTCGACCTCAATGAGGCCCAGCGCGATGTGTACGAGACCATGCGCCTGGCCATGGACAAAAAGGTGCGCGACGAGATTACCCGCAAAGGCGTGGCGCGCAGCCAGATCATCATCCTTGAGGCACTGCTGAAGCTACGCCAGGTGTGCTGCGACCTGCGCCTGGTCAACGATGCGACCCTGCCCACCCGTGGCAGCAGCTCGGGCAAGCTCGACAGCCTGATGGACATGCTCGAAGAGCTGTTTGAGGAAGGCCGCCGGATCCTGTTGTTTTCCCAGTTCACCTCGATGTTGAGCCTGATCGAAGTCGAGCTGAAAAAACGCGGTGTCGCCTACGCACTGCTGACGGGCCAGACCCGCGATCGGCGCACACCGGTGAAGGATTTCCAGAGCGGCAAGTTACAGATTTTTCTGATCAGCCTGAAGGCCGGCGGTGTGGGCCTGAACCTGACCGAAGCCGATACCGTGATTCACTACGACCCGTGGTGGAACCCGGCCACGGAAAACCAGGCCACTGACCGTGCGTACCGCATCGGTCAGGAGAAGCCGGTGTTCGTGTACAAGATGATTGCGCGAGGCACGGTGGAGGAGAAAATCCAGCACCTGCAAAAGGAAAAATCCGACCTGGCGGCGGGTGTGCTGGATGGGCGTACGACTGGGGATTGGCAGCTGGGCAACGAGGATATCGAGGCGTTGTTTGCGCCGTTGCCGAACAAGCAAGAGAAACGTTGACTGTCAGACTGCTATTGCAGGCAAGCCAGCGCCCACATTTGGAATGCGTTCGCCTGCGATGAAGACGACTCGGTCCTCAGCCTGACAACGGCGCAAACAACGCCTCAATATCCCGCTCCTCCAGCTTCCAGCCGGCACTCGCGCCGCCTTCAAGCACACCGTCGGCCAGCGCTGCTTTTTCCAATTGCAACGCCTGGATTTTTTCCTCCACCGTGCCTCGCGCAATCATCTTGTACACGAACACCGGTTTGTCCTGCCCGATGCGGTACGCACGGTCGGTGGCTTGGTTTTCCACCGCAGGGTTCCACCACGGGTCGTAGTGAATCACCGTGTCTGCCGCTGTCAGGTTCAAACCTGTGCCACCCGCCTTCAGACTGATCAGGAACAAAGGCGTATTGCCCTCCTGAAAATTCTTCACCGGTGTGCGCCGGTCGAGGGTTTCACCGGTCAGGATCGAGTATTCAACGTCGCGCTGCCTCAACTCTTCCTCAATCAGCGCCAGCATCGACGTGAATTGCGAGAACAACAGGATTCGACGCCCTTCGCTGAGCAATTCCTCAAGCATCTCCATCAAACTGCCAAGCTTGCCCGCTCCCGCGCGAGTCAATTTGGACGCTGGCGCAGACTTGACCAAGCGCAGGTCGCAGCAGACCTGACGCAACTTGAGCAACGCTTCCAAAATGATGATCTGGCTGCGCGCCACACCATGACGGCTGATTTCGTCACGCACCTTCTTGTCCATCGCCACACGCACGGTCTCGTACACATCGCGCTGCGCGTCGCTCAAATCCACCCAGTGCACTATTTCTGTCTTGGGCGGCAACTCGGTGGCGACCTGTTCTTTTTTACGCCGCAACAGGAAGGGTTTTATCCGCGCCGTCAGGTGCTGCATGCGCTGCGCATTACCGTGCTTTTCAATCGGCGTGCGGTAATCGCGGTTGAAGGTCTTGCTATCACCCAGCCACCCCGGCAGCAGGAAATGGAACAGCGACCAGAGTTCGCCCAAGTGGTTTTCCAAGGGCGTACCGCTAAGGCACAAACGCTGGCCAGCCTCCAATTGCCGAGCAGCCTGGGCTGCCTTGCTATTGGGGTTCTTGATGTTTTGCGCTTCATCGAGAATCAGCACGCTCCAACGCTGCGCCTGCAACACTTCCAGGTCTCGGGGCAGCAACGCATAGGTGGTCAGCACCAAATCGTAATCGGTCACACGCGTGAAGTCGCTCTGACGCTGCGCGCCATGCAAGGCCAACACGTTGAGTTGCGGCGTGAAGCGCGCAGCTTCATCCATCCAATTGGGGATCAGGCTGGTGGGCATCACCGCAAGTGCGGGTGTTTGTAAACGACCGGCCTGCTTTTCGCAGAGCAGATGCGCAAGGGCTTGCAAGGTTTTGCCCAGGCCCATGTCGTCGCCCAAAATGCCGCCCACTTCCAGTTCGCGCAGGGTCTGCATCCAGTTCAAGCCTTCAAGCTGGTAGCCACGCAGCTCGGCGTTCAAGCCCTGCGGCGCTGGCACATGGGAGCGCGTGGCGTGTTTCAGGCGCTTGGCGAAATCACGTAAGCGCTCTGCGCCTTGCCAGATCAGAGGAAGCCCCTCGAGATGGCTGAGCAGCGCTGCATCAGGAGCGGTCAATCGCAGGGCATTACCTTCCGGTTCACGCAGATAAAGGCCGCTCAAGGTGGCCATCAACGGCTTGATTCGCGCATAAGGCAAGGCGACCTTGGTTTTCTCACGGGTGCCCAGGTTTACCAGCACGCGCTCGTCGTCAGCCCGCTCCGCCAGATAGGCGGCGTCGAGTAGCTTGGGTTGGCGACGCAGCAGATTCAGGATGATGGGCAACAAGCCATGGCGTTGACCATCGACTTCTATGCCCAACTCAAGATCAAACCACTCGTGACCGGGCGATTCGTCAATCTCGGCATACCACTGGTCAATGGTCTGCACATGGTAATAAAAGCCCGGCTGAATACTCACCTCCCAGCCTGCTTCACGCAGGATGGGTAAACGGTTTTCAACCAGACTCAGCCAGTCTTCATCACTCGACAGATCAAACATTTCGCCGGTTCCCGCCGGCAGCGCCTTGGTCCTTCGGTTGACCTTGGCAAAACCGAGCTTGGTCAAGACCTTGCGCAGGGCCTTCTCGGCTGTCGGCTTGCGCTGAATACGTTGGGTCTCGGTGCCGCTGAGCAGTAAAATCTCCTTCCCAGCCTTGTCGGTGGCCAGACTCGTACCGTAGCGAAAAGCCAGGGCGGCGCAGTGCTCAACCTCCGGAAAGCCGGAACGGTAGTTGTAGGACTCGTGACTACCTAGCGTCAGGCAGCCTTGAGGCTCAAGGGTATCAACGACGCGCTCGGTCAGCTTCTGGGGCGGTGGAATCCCTGCGGCCAACCCGCCGACGCGGTGGCTGAACAACGCGACCTCGCTCGCCGGAATCTCAGGCAAGCTACACAGGTGAACGGCGAGACTCTCTTCCATCCCATGCTCAAGAGGCGCCAGCTCCATCCGGGCAAGGTCCAGGTGATACAGCGGTTCGAGCGGCAGCACGTACTGCAGCGGTGTCGCGCCGATCAGCCATTGCGGGAGGTAGTTACCGTTGGGCAATACCGTCCAATCGAAACGAGCCACCTGTGCCGCGGCGGTGCCAAGAGGGCGGGGGTCATCGAAATCATGAAACAGACGCCCGGTCTTAAGCGCCGCCTCCAGTATTTCCACCCCCTCTTTTCCCATCAGGGGAAAGTTACTGCCGTAACGCCCGTAAGGTCGTCCGACCAGGAGCAACCTCCCGAGGCGCTTGTCCACCTCCAAGAGATAGCCTGGAGAACGCATCAGGGTCTCTTCCAGGGAGTACAGCGACTTGATATCGGCAAAGCCGCCATTTTTTAACACCCGGGCCCGATAAACCGCCAATGACCAGTCACTTGAGTACCGATCAACAAAGAGTTTGTACAACAGGCACGTGTTACTGCCTTTGGGCACCGTCTCAGCTTCGATGACGGGTGCGGGCAGGCTTTTCAGCCAATGTTCGATGTGTGGGCTAAGGCGGTTGCCCGCCGGCTCTCGCTGCGTCTTGAGCGTGTCGAACTGAGAGATCAGGGTAAAAAGAACCGCCGCTGCATGTTTGCAATTCACCGCAACCGGGCAAGAGCACACGCAGTCGATATGGGTCGAGTGGGAATCGGCTGATTCAAAGGAGATTGCCAGGGAGTAGGCATTCCCCCCGGAACCCTCGCACCAAGCAATAATCCGCTGCGGGCCTGCCTCGACAATCTTTACACGCTCTTCCTGCGCATAGCCGAAGCCCCGGTCCAATGAACGGGAGTCGAAGTTTTCCTGCCAGTCCGAATTTATAAAGCGCGTGATCAAGTCATTCATGGAGACGAACTCTACACCAGCGAAATCGGCACAAAAACGAAGCAATCTCCTACACAGAGGTACGAATTTACAGCCGCCGCACTTTGATATTTCCGAGTGTTAAACGCTCAGGTAAACACGCGCGCAAAGACTCTGTTTACCTACTCAATAAGTTGAGCACCCCGTAGCGCCCCCAGAGCCGCCAGCCAGCGGGGATCCTGCTTATAGTCAGTCGAGGCAATCGCCTGCCCACGCATACGCGCGATGCGGGCCGAAGGCGTGACCTTCATCCGCTGGGCCGCAGTGAGAGCCAGTTCAGCAGCTGCACGATCATTGCACACCAGCCCCATGTCGCAACCGGCAGTCAGCGCCGCTTCAATCCGACTGGCCGCGTCGCCGACCACATGGGCACCGGCCATCGACAGGTCATCGCTGAAAATCACCCCATCGAACTGCAACTCGCCGCGCAGGATGTCCTGCAACCAGCGGCGTGAGAAGCCGGCGGGCTGCGCATCCACCTGTGGGTAAATGACGTGCGCCGGCATCACTGCCGCCAACTGCTTGCTCAGGCGTGCGAAAGGCACCAGGTCATTGGACCGAATCTGTTCCAGGCTGCGTTCGTCATTGGGAATCGCGACGTGGGAATCGGCCTCAGCCCAGCCATGGCCCGGGAAGTGTTTACCGGTGGCGGCCATGCCCGCGCTGTTCATGCCACGGATAAAGGCACCGGCGAGCACCGCAGCGCGCTCGGGATTGCCTTCGAAGGAACGGGTGCCGACCACGGCGCTGCGCTGGTAGTCCAGGTCCAGCACGGGAGCGAAGCTCAGGTCCAGGCCAACGGCAAGCACTTCGGTGGCCATGATCCAGCCACACTGCTCGGCCAGGTATTCGGCATTGGGATTATCCGCCAACGCACGCATGGCCGGCAGGCGCACAAAGCCTTGGCGCAGACGCTGGACACGACCACCTTCCTGGTCGACGGCCAACAGCAGGTCCGGGCGCACGGCACGAATCGCCGCGCTCAGTTCCCGCACCTGGCGCGGATGCTCGATATTGCGCGCAAAAATGATCAGGCCACCGACTTCAGGCTGGCGCAACAGGTGGCGATCCTCGGCCGTCAGCCAAGTACCCGCCACGTCGACCATCAAAGAACCTTGCAGGGCAGCAGTCATAAACCTTCCTTAAATAACGCACACACCCCATTGACCTCACCATGCGCAGTGAGAACAACAGGTTGCGAGTAAATAGCTGAATTCGGCATGGGCGGCTAGCTTAGCGGATGCAAGCGGCTGCGCACACCCGGGGCGGTCAAACCTTGGCGGGGGCTGGCGCGGATTTGCTGCGGGGGCGCAATTGGGCGGCAGCCATGGCCGAGTCGGTCACGCCGGTTTCAGCGCGCATGCCGGCGGCCAGGAACGGCACCATCAGGCGCATGACCTGCTCAATGGAGGTGTTGACACCGAAATCGGTCTCGGCAATCGCACGCAACGCCTTGATCCCGGACATGCTGAATGCGGCCGCACCGAGCATGAAGTGCACGCGCCAGAACAGTTCGATAGGCGGAATACGCGGCGCAGCTTCGTTGACCAGCAACATATAGCGGCGGAATACCTTGCCGTACATGTCTTCCAGGTAACGGCGCAAGTGGCCCTGGCTCTGGCTGAATGCCAGGCCCAACAGACGCATGAAGATCGACAGGTCATTGCCGCTGCGCGGCTGAACCACCAGCGCTTGCTCCACGAGCATTTCCAGCAGGTCTTCCAGGGAGGGCTTGTGGTCGGCCTTGGCCTGGCGGCGCTCGAGCTCACGGTCGAGGCTGGCACAGAACGGCCCCAGGAAGCGCGAGAACACTGCCTGGATCAGGGCTTTTTTCGAGCCGAAATGGTAGTTCACTGCGGCAAGGTTGACCCCGGCCTTGCTGGTGATCAGCCGCAATGAAGTTTCAGCAAATCCTTTTTCCGCGAACAATTGCTCGGCAGCATCGAGAATGCGTTCAACGGTTTCCGACTGGGCCATGGATACTCCGCCTGACAAACACTTGTTTGAAACATACGTTTCAGGGTGTGTCTTGTCAAGCCTGCAAGTTCGCTTTCCGGCCGGGCAGTCATCTATTTCATCGCTATTTAATCACATACTCCAAGGTCTGTAGGCAGCGCTATCTCTGCCTTGTAGGACAGCTAACGAATGACCGTCCAGCGGCATCGCAGAAAAGGATGATTGCCAAGCGCAGTTCACTGTATATAATCCCAGTCACTGTATAAAAAGACAGAGCGATCAACATGCTAAAACTGACGCCACGCCAAGCTGAGATTCTGGCTTTTATCAAGCGCTGCCTCGATGACAACGGCTACCCGCCGACGCGAGCGGAAATTGCGCTGGAACTGGGGTTCAAATCCCCCAACGCTGCCGAAGAACACCTCAAGGCCCTCGCTCGCAAAGGCGCGATCGAGATGACCCCCGGTGCTTCGCGGGGCATTCGCATCCCTGGCTTCGAAGCCAAGGCCGACGAATCGACACTGCCGATCATCGGTCGCGTCGCCGCCGGTGCGCCAATCCTGGCACAGCAGCACGTCGAGGAATCCTGCAACATCAACCCGACCTTCTTCCATCCCCGTGCGGACTACCTGTTGCGGGTGCACGGCATGAGCATGAAGGACGTAGGGATCTTCGATGGCGACCTGCTGGCCGTCCACACCACCCGCGAAGCCCGTAATGGCCAGATCGTCGTCGCCCGTATCGGCGATGAAGTCACCGTCAAACGCTTCAAGCGCGAAGGCAGCAAGGTCTGGCTCCTGGCCGAGAACCCTGAGTTCGCCCCGATTGAAGTGAACCTGAAAGATCAGGACCTGGTGATCGAAGGCCTGAGCGTCGGCGTCATTCGCCGCTAAAGGAGGCATCATGCAGCTCGTGCACACCCCCCAACACACACAACTGTCGCTGTTCGAGGCCTTTATGGCCCAACCCCTTGCGCCCATCCTCAAGGAAACGGTCGAGGCGCCCTGGAGCGCCGAACCTGAGGCGTTCAGTGAACTGTCGTTGCGCGGTGCGGCCGGGAGCTGCCTGAGTCTGCTGGCGCCGATCCTTCGCGAACTGAGCGAGGAACAGGATGCACGCTGGTTGACGCTGATTGCCCCGCCCGCCAGCCTGACCCAGGCCTGGCTGCGGGACGCCGGGCTTAACCGCGAACGCATCCTGTTGCTGCAACCACGTGGCACGCAAAGCGCTCAGCAGTTGACCTGTGAAGCCTTGCGCCTGGGCCGTAGCCACACCGTGGTGAGCTGGCTCAACCCACTGAATGCCACTACCAAGGCACAGCTGATCAACGCGGCACGTACCGGCGATGCGCAGAGCTTGAATATTAGATTGGGGTAGTTCGGTGTGCCGCAGGCTATCCCTGCGGTGGGGCCTGCTGTGGCGAGCGGGCTTGCCACAACAGCGAACCCACCTGCCACACTCAGTGAAGAACGCGCGGGCCGTCTTCTTTCTCCGGCTCGCCTTCTGCCAGGCGACCTGCCATCTGCACACCAACGCTCAACATGGCTTTTGCCACTTCCACGTGCTGGCCTTGCAGGAACGCCTTGGCGTCCTCGGAAAAATCCAGAATAACCAGAGAACCTTCGTCCTCAGCCCGGCGCAGCTCGATTCGGCCGTCAGGCAACTCAACAATTTCCAGAAAGGACGTCGGCATAAAAGTCTGTTCTCCACGAAAGGCCGGGATTATATCAGTCATCCGCCCGGCCTCGCTGAGGATCTGAGGAGGTTTCTTTACGGCTTGATGAACGGTGCCATGTGAATCCGACCAACGTTCAGCACTCGTTCAAACCTTCACGAAAGCGCAATGCCATCTTTTTCAGCGCCTGACGCCAGCCTTCCAATTCTTCGCGACTCAGTGGCTTGGGCTCTTCCTCTTCCAACGCAACCGCCACGATCAAGGGCTGGGTCACATCGCCCTTAGGCACATGGGGAACACGGGGCGGCTGAAACATATCCGCATGGGCCTTAAGCAGACGCGCGACCCAGCTGTCAGGGCTCTGGGCCATTTCCACCAGCTCGGCCAGCTCAGGGATCGCCATGCTTTCCAGCACTTCACGATTCATGATCATCTCCGCACGGGGCGAACCGGCCTGGGGCAAGCGGTAGAACCCGGCGATCTCATGACACAAGCCCAGTAACGCACCATACAGGTGGAACAACGCGGCTTCACGCCCAGCCTGAACCAGCGCAATCGCGTTCATCTCCTTCCCTTCCTCGGCACGGCCAAGGGCTTCCAGGGACAAACCCGCGAAGTAAATTTTCTGGTTGGTACGGGTATAGAGTTCGTTGGCCATAACGGCAATCTCCACAACGAATAAGCGTGATGCTGGCTGAACAGTGTCACGGATCAGCCGAGCCTACTGCAAGTGCAATAAACCGCTGCTTATGCGGGTCAAAACTCGACTTTCAGATCCAAACAGATCCAAATGCGGGAGGGGGCTTGCCCCCGATAGCGAAGCATCAGTCATACACATGTCGACTGATATACAGCTATCGGGGGCAAGCCCCCTCCCACATTGGATCTTCAGCGCATCCGACGGGTCAAGCGCCCTGGCGCTTGTCCTCGACCTTCCACTTGCCACCGTCGTAGAACGCCTTCCAGCCGGTAGGCTTGCCGTCCACTTCGGTCTGCACGTACTGCTCCTTGGTCTTGCGGCTATAGCGGATCACGGCTGGGCGACCATCCGGGTCCTTCTTCGGCGCTTCGCACAGGAAGTGGTACTTCGGATCGATCTCGTCCTTGTGCGGCACGATCTCCAGCACCAACGGCGCTCGGGTCTCGCGGTTTTTCGGGAACTGGCTGGCGGCCAGGAACAGGCCCGAAGCGCCGTCACGCAGGATGTAGGTGTCGTTGACCTTCTCGCACTTGAGTTCCGGCATCTTCACCGGGTCCATCTTCGGCGGCGCCGCGTCACCGCTTTTCAGCAGTTTGCGCGTGTTCTTGCAGGTCGGGTTGGTGCAACCGAAGAACTTGCCGAAGCGGCCGGTCTTGAGTTGCATCTCGCTGCCGCACTTGTCGCATTCCAGGCTCGGGCCTTCGTAACCCTTGATGCGGTAGCTGCCCTCTTCAATCTCGTAGCCGTCGCAATCCGGGTTGTTACCGCAGATGTGCAGCTTGTGCTTCTCGTCCAGCAGGTAGGCATCCATCGCCGTGCTGCAGATCGGGCAGCGGTGCTTGCCACGCAGTACCAGCGACTCGGATTCACCCTCGTCGTCGGCGGCGATTTCATCGCCCGGCACCAGGTTGACGGTAGCCTTGCAGCGTTCTTTCGGCGGCAGGCTGTAGCCCGAGCAACCGAGGAACACGCCGGTGGACGCAGTACGAATCTGCATCGGACGGCCACAGGTCAGGCACGGGATGTCGGTCATCACCGGCTGGTTGGCACGCATGCCGCTCTCAGGGCTTTCGGCCACTTCGAGTTTTTTCTTGAAGTCGCCGTAGAACTCGTCCAGTACGTTTTTCCAGTCACGCTCGCCCTGGGCCACATCATCGAGGTTCTCTTCCATACCGGCGGTAAAGCCGTAGTCCATCAGGTTGGAGAAGCTCTCGGACAGGCGCTCGGTGACGATGTCGCCCATCTTTTCCGAATAGAAACGACGGTTGTGCAGCGCGACGTAGCCACGGTCCTGGATGGTGGAGATGATCGCCGCGTAGGTCGAAGGACGACCGATACCGCGTTTCTCCATCTCTTTCACCAGGCTGGCTTCCGAATAACGCGCCGGCGGCTTGGTGAAGTGCTGGGACGGGTCGAGCTTGATCAGCTTCAACGTGTCGCCCTGGGCCATGTCCGGCAGCACATCGTCGTCACCGGGCTTGGCGATCTGCGGCATTACGCGGGTGTAGCCGTCGAACTTGAGGATACGGCCCTTGGCCCGCAGCTCGAAGTCCCCAGCGCCCACACTGACGGTGGTGGACAGGTATTGCGCCGGCAGCATCTGGCAAGCCAGGAACTGGCGCCAGATCAGCTCGTAGAGGCGCTCAGCGTCGCGTTCCATGCCACTCAGCTTGCTTGGCTCGGTGTTGGCATCGGAAGGACGAATCGCTTCGTGAGCCTCCTGGGCGCCTTCTTTGCTGCTGTAGACGTTCGGCTTCTCCGGCAGGTACTTCTTGCCGAATTCGCTTTCAATATAGGTACGCGCCATGGCCACCGCGTCTTGCGACAGGTTGGTGGAGTCGGTACGCATATAAGTGATGTAGCCGGCTTCGTACAGACGCTGGGCCATCATCATGGTTTTCTTCACCCCGAAGCCCAGGCGGTTGCTTGCGGCCTGTTGCAGGGTCGAGGTGATGAACGGCGCCGACGGCTTGCTGCTGGTCGGTTTGTCTTCACGCTTGACGATGCTGTAGCTGGAGGCTTTGAGCTTCTCCAGCGCGGCCATGGCCTGGGCTTCGTTCAGCGGCTTGAACGCCTCGCCTTTCTCACGGGCCACTTCGAAGCGCACGTTGGCGCCCTTGGCGGTGCCCAGGTCGGCGTGGACTTCCCAGTATTCTTCGGGATTGAACGCACGGATCTCACGCTCACGTTCCACCACCAGCTTGACCGCTACCGATTGCACACGACCGGCGGACAGGCCACGGGCGATCTTGGCCCACAGCAGCGGCGAGACCATGTAACCCACGACACGGTCGAGGAAACGACGGGCCTGCTGGGCGTTGACGCGGTCGATGTCCAGCTCGCCCGGTTTGGAGAAGGCTTCCTGGATGGCTTTCTTGGTGATTTCGTTGAACACCACGCGCTTGTAGCGGCTGTCATCACCGCCGATGGCTTCCCGCAGGTGCCAGGCAATGGCTTCCCCTTCGCGGTCCAAGTCCGTTGCGAGATAGATGGTGTCGGCATCTTTGGCGAGCCGGCGCAGCTCTTCGATGACCTTTTCCTTGCCCGGAAGGATTTCGTACTTGGCCTTCCAGCCATGATCCGGGTCCACACCCATGCGCGAGACCAGCTGCTTGCGCGCTTTCTCTTTAGGCGTGAGCACCGGGCCTTCGCCCGCAGCCGCCTTGCCGCGCTTGGCGGCAGGCTCCTTGCTGGCGCTAGCCGAACCGCTGGTGGGCAGGTCTCGGATATGGCCGATACTCGACTTCACCACGTACTCGTTGCCCAAGTACTTGTTGATGGTCTTGGCCTTAGCCGGGGATTCCACAATGACCAGCGATTTGCCCATGGATCGGAAAATTCCTGAATTCGAGAAGTGAAAGGCAGTTGGCGCCTGACGCGGCAACGCTATATATAGTGGCAACAAGGTGAGGTCAAGCGCAGCATTCTGCGCGGCCTGCCGTTATTGCCCTGAAAAAAGACTGGGTTCGGCCTGGACCAAAGCAAAGCGCGGGACCTGCTCGCCGTCAACTTCGACGGTCTCCAGGAACATGCTCAAGGGACGCACCCAAAAGCCGTAATCGCCATACAGTGCTTGGTAGAACACCACTTCTTCTTCGGTCTCGGAATGCCGTGCCACGCTGAAAACGCGGTACTGCGGACCTTTATAATGTTGGTAGAGCCCTGGTTCGACTTTCATGCTCTGGCCCCCTTACAAAATTTGTTGAAAAAAAATATTAAAAATTCCAAAAAACAAAAACCGGGGCACTGGGCCCCGGCTTCCGTCAACTCAACGCTTAGACGCGTTCGAAGACGGTGGATATGCCTTGGCCGAGACCAATGCACATGGTTGCAACCCCAAGGTTACCGCCATTTTGCTTCATCACGTTAAGCAAAGTGCCGGAAATACGCGCACCGGAGCAACCGAATGGGTGGCCCAGGGCAATCGCACCGCCGTGCAGGTTAACCTTCTCGTTCATCTTGTCGAGTACTTTCAAATCTTTCAGCACCGGCAGGGCCTGTGCAGCGAACGCTTCGTTGAGCTCGAAGAAGTCGATATCGGAGATGGTCAGGCCTGCGCGCTTCAAGGCTTTTTGTGTCGCCGGTACTGGACCATAGCCCATGATTGCCGGGTCCACACCCGCCACAGCCATCGAACGAATCACCGCCAGCGGCTGGATACCCAGGTCCTGGGCACGCTGCGCCGACATCACGATCATGCACGAGGCGCCGTCGGTGATTTGCGACGAAGTACCCGCCGTCACGGTGCCGCCCTTCGGATTGAAGGCAGGCTTAAGGGCCGCCAGGCTTTCCAGGGTGGTATCCGGACGAATGGTTTCATCGTAGTCGAACAGTTTCAGGAAACCGTTCTCGTCGTAGCCGTTCATCGGGATGATTTCATCCTTGAACTTGCCTTCCACGGTCGCCTTGTGGGCGAGCTGGTGGGAACGCACGCCGAACGCATCCTGGGCTTCGCGGGTAATGCCGTGCATCTTGCCGAGCATTTCCGCGGTCAGGCCCATCATGCCCGAGGCTTTTGCCGCGTACAGCGACATGTGCGGGTTAGGATCGACCCCGTGCATCATGCTGACGTGGCCCATGTGCTCCACGCCACCGACCACGAACACATCACCGTTACCGGTCATGATTGCCTGGGCGGCGGTGTGCAGCGCACTCATGGACGAGCCACACAGGCGGCTGACGGTCTGGCCGGCTGCCGTGTGCGGGATCTGCGTCATCAACGACGCCATGCGCGCGATGTTCCAGCCCTGCTCCAGGGTCTGGTTGACGCAGCCCCAGATCACGTCTTCGACTTCGTTAGGGTCGACCTTGACGTTGCGTTCCAGCAGCTTGCTGATCAGGTGTGCCGACATGTCTTCAGCGCGGGTGTTGCGGTGCATGCCGCCCTTGGAGCGGCCCATCGGAGTACGACCGAAGTCGACAATCACGACGTCTCTTGGATTCAAGCTCATAAATATTCTCGCTCTAGTCGTCTGGGCACTTAACCGAAGAAGCGCTGGCCGTTCTTGGCCATTTCACGCAGCTTCGCGGTCGGGTGGTACAGCGGGCCCAGATCAGCGTATTGATCAGCCAGGGCAACGAACTCGGCCACACCGATCGAGTCGATGTAACGCAGCGCACCACCACGGAATGGAGGGAAGCCAATACCGTACACCAGGCCCATATCGGCTTCGGCGGCGGTTTCAACGATGCCGTCTTCCAGGCAACGCACGGTTTCCAGGCACAGGGCGATCATCATCCAGTTGATGATGTCCTCGTCGGACACCTCACGCTGCTCGTAGATGACCGGCGCGAGTACTTCGTGCACCGATGGGTCGGCCACTTTCTTCTGCTTGCCCTTCTTGTCCGCCTCGTAGGCGTAGAAGCCCTTGCCGTTCTTCTGGCCCAGGCGCTTGGCCTCGTAAAGCGCGTCGATCGCCGAGCGGCGGTCGTCTTTCATGCGGTCCGGGAAGCCTTCAGCCATCACGTCACGACCGTGGTGGCCGGTGTCGATGCCAACCACGTCCATCAGGTACGCCGGGCCCATTGGCCAGCCGAACTTCTCCATGACCTTGTCGATGCGCACGAAGTCCACACCGGCACTCACCAGCTTGGCGAAACCGCCGAAGTACGGGAACAGCACGCGGTTGACCAGGAAGCCCGGGCAGTCATTGACCACGATCGGGTTCTTGCCCATTTTCTTGGCGTAGGCAACGGTGGTGGCAATCGCCAGCTCGCTGGACTTCTCGCCACGGATCACTTCCACCAGTGGCATCATGTGCACCGGGTTGAAGAAGTGCATGCCGACGAAGTTTTCCGGACGCTTGAGGGCCTTGGCCAGCAGCGAAATGGAAATGGTCGAGGTGTTGGACGCCAGGATGGTGTCGTCTTTGACGTGGCCTTCAACTTCAGCCAGTACCGCCTGCTTGACCTTCGGATTTTCGACAACCGCTTCGACCACCAGGTCGACATGGCCGAAATCGCCGTAGGACAACGTAGGACGAATGCCGTTAAGCACCTCGGCCATCTTCGCAGCCGTCATGCGACCTTTATCGACGCGGCCAACCAGCAGCTTGGCGGCTTCGGCCAGGCCCTGCTCGATCCCGTGCTCGTTGATGTCTTTCATCAGGATCGGCGTGCCTTTGGACGCCGACTGATAGGCGATACCGCCGCCCATGATACCGGCACCGAGTACGGCAGCCTGTTTCACGTCCTTGGCGATTTCGTCGTAGGCCTTGGCCTTTTTCTTCAGCTCCTGATCGTTCAGGAACAGGCCGATCAGGCTCTGGGCAGCCGAGGTTTTCGCCAGTTTGACGAAGCCTGCAGCTTCCACTTCCAGGGCTTTGTCGCGACCGAAGTTCGCAGCCTTCTGGATGGTCTTGATCGCTTCAACCGGCGCCGGGTAGTTCGGGCCGGCCTGGCCAGCCACGAAACCTTTGGCGGTTTCGAACGACATCATTTGTTCGATGGCGTTGAGCTTGAGTTTTTCCAGCTTCGGCTGACGCTTGGCCTTGTAGTCAAATTCGCCGCTGATGGCGCCCTTGATCAGGTTCAGCGCGGCTTCGGCCAGTTTGTCCGGCGCCACAACCGCGTCGACGGCACCGACTTTCAGTGCGTCTTCAGCGCGGTTTTCCTTACCAGCGGCAATCCACTCGATGGCGTTGTCGGCACCGATGATGCGCGGCAGGCGCACGGTACCGCCGAAGCCTGGGTAGATGCCCAACTTGACTTCAGGCAGGCCGATTTTGGCAGTGGCCGCCATGACGCGGAAGTCCGCCGCCAGGCACATTTCCAGGCCGCCGCCCAGGGCGATGCCATTGATCGCGGCAACGGTCGGCACGTTGAGGTCTTCGAAATCGCTGAAAATCTTGTTGGCTTCGAGGTTGCCAGCCACCAGCTCGGCATCGGGCAGCTTGAAGTTGTCGACGAATTCGGTGATGTCAGCGCCGACGATGAACACGTCCTTGCCGCTGGAGACGATCACGCCTTTGATCGATGCATCAGCCTTGATGGTGTCTACGGCCTGACGCAGTTCGTTCAGGGTTAGACGGTTGAACTTGTTGACGGACTCACCCTTGAGGTCGAACTTCAGTTCGACGATGCCACTTTCAAGAGCCTTAACCGTGATGGCTTTACCTTCGTAAATCATCAACTGATCTCCACGATATGGAAGCTGAACAGTACACATTGGACGCTGGCCTATGGTTGGACATTGATAATTTCGTCAATGCTCAGGCCAATCCGCCAGGCACACCCGCCAATGCGATAGTCGGGTTCTGTATGAGCGGTCTGACAGACAAACGCTCAATTCATACGCCCGTTTGATTTGGGTACGCCACCTTCATCCAATTCCGAGCAATTGTCAATCGCTCGAAAGGCTAGGAAAAACGCGACTTTCCAGTCATTTCAGAACCCCGGCCCCAAGCCCGCGATTCGTCAATATTCAACTATTCATGAAATCAATAATGAAAAAGATAAGGGAAAACGCTGTACAGGACGGGATATGCCGCTAGGCTAGCGACAACCGTAACGCGCCTGGATGAACATCCGACGCGGGAAACACAGATTTACCGGCCTGCCTGGCCAACTCCAGCCCGATGATGCTTTCGGGCTTTTTATTGCCTGGCGTTTAACACTGAAGAGTCAGGCCAGGGCCTTGAGCAATTTATCAATGGCCAGCAGGTCGCTCGCCTCGCCCTTCTCGCCCCAGTAAAGGGCGATCATTTGCTTGTCGGCCTCGACCTTGTAGACGTTGGCCGGCAGCGTTGCAAAATGCGGCAACAACTTCTCGTCCTCACACACCTCGCGCCACTGGTTGACCCACACGCCCGGCTCCAACTGCCAGTAACTCCAAATGGCCGGCGTGCTGCCACGCCGTGGCCGGCAGTACTGCGCACACGGGCTCGGCGGCTCGTGCTTGAGCCAGTGCGGCCACTCCTGGGGTGCCAATTGCATGGTCAGGCCGATGCGGCGTGCCTCCATGCGCAGGGCCATGCGCCCGCTCTGATGGCGCGATGGGCGCAGCCATGCCAGGGGGCTCAGCACCACAACAAGGATTGACACCACTATCCAGACCGTCATATGAGTACCCCCGATTTTTCTGATGAGCGGATTTGACCTGACGTAACCCTATCCGCTTGAAAGCAGCCATACTGAATCTATTGCAGTCCCCTGGAGGAACGCCCCATGTCCTACGAACATATTCTGGTCGCCGTAGACCTGACCGAAGAGTGCGATCCAGTGATCAAGCGCGCCCGAGCGTTCGCCGTCGCCAGCAACGCCAAACTGTCCCTGGTGCATATCGTCGAACCCATGGCCATGGCCTTTGGCGGCGACGTGCCCATGGACCTTTCCCAATTGCAGCAACAACAGTTCGACCAGGCCAAGGAGCGCCTTGACCGCCTGATCCTCAAGTACCCCGAAGTGACCAAGGAAAACTCCCACCTCACCTACGGCCAGCCTCGCCAGGAAATTCATCACCTGGCCAAGGAACAGCATTGCGACCTGATCGTGGTCGGCAGCCATGGCCGTCACGGTTTGGCGCTGCTGCTGGGCTCCACCGCCAATGATGTGCTGCACGGTGCGCCGTGCGATGTGTTGGCGGTGAAGCTGGTAAAAAGTTCGTAAGACCGATGGAAATCCAATGTGGGAGGGGGCTTGCCCCCGATAGCAGTCTGTCAGTTGAAACATCACTGGCTGAGACACCGCTATCGGGGGCAAGCCCCCTCCCACATTTGAACCGCTTTTTACTGACCTAAGGTCACTCAGGCATCCAACTCAGCCCAACGCTCCACCAGCACTTCCAGTTCCTGGTTCAACGTCTCCAGGGAAGCGATGACCTTGGCGGTTTCCGCCGCGGGACGCAGGTAGAAACCCGCGTCAGCCATTTCCGCTTCTACCGCTGCGATCTGCTGTTCCTTGGCGTCGATGTCCCCCGGCAAGGCTTCCAACTCACGCTGCAGCTTGTAGCTGAGTTTTTTCTTGGCCGCCGGTGCAGCGTCCTGGGCAGGTGCGGCAGTTTCCACCGGAGCCACCACAGCGGAGGCCAGGTCGGCCTTGCCGGACTTGCTCTCGGTCACGCCCAACAGGCGCGGCGAGCCGCCCTGGCGCAGCCAGTCCTGGTAACCACCGACGTACTCACGCACCTTGCCTTCACCTTCGAAGACCAGGGTGCTGGTGACCACGTTGTCGAGGAATGCCCGGTCGTGGCTGACCATCAGCACGGTGCCGTTGAAGGTCAGCAGGACCTCTTCCAGCAGCTCGAGGGTTTCCACGTCGAGGTCGTTGGTCGGTTCGTCGAGCACCAGCAGGTTGGCCGGCTTGCTGAACAGCTTGGCCAGCAGCAGGCGCGCACGCTCACCACCGGACAAGGCTTTGACTGGCGTACGTGCACGCTGCGGGCTGAACAGGAAGTCACCCAGGTAGCTGAGTACGTGGCGGCTCTGGCCGTCGATGTCGATAAAGTCGCGGCCTTCGGCGACGTTGTCGATCACGGTTTTTTCCAGGTCCAACTGATGGCGCAACTGGTCGAAGTAGGCCACGTCGATGCGTGTGCCCTCTTCCACGGTGCCGCTGGTCGGTTTCAGACCATTGAGCATCAGCTTGAGCAAGGTGGTCTTGCCGGTACCGTTGGCGCCCAACAGGCCGATACGGTCGCCGCGCTGCAGGACCATCGAGAAGTCCTTGATCAGGAACGGGCCATCCGGGTGATGGAAGCTGACGTTCTCGAGCACCATGACCTGCTTGCCCGACTTATCGGCGGTATCCAGCTGGATATTGGCCTTGCCGGTACGCTCGCGACGTTCGCTGCGCTCAACACGCAGTGCTTTGAGGGCACGCACGCGGCCTTCGTTACGGGTGCGGCGCGCCTTGATGCCCTGGCGGATCCAGACTTCTTCCTGGGCCAGTTTCTTGTCGAACAGGGCATTGGCGGTTTCTTCGGCGGACAGCGCGGCTTCCTTGTGGACCAGGAAGCTGGCGTAGTCGCCGTTCCAGTCGATCAGGCCGCCACGGTCCAGTTCGAGGATGCGCGTCGCCAGGTTTTGCAGGAAGGAACGGTCGTGCGTGATGAACAGCACGGCGCCCTGGAAATCCTTGAGGGCTTCTTCCAGCCAGGCGATGGCGCCGATGTCCAGGTGGTTGGTCGGCTCGTCGAGCAGCAGCAGGTCGGGCTCGGACACCAGGGCCTGGGCCAGCAGCACACGACGACGCCAGCCGCCGGACAACTCGGCGAGAGTCTTGTCGGCCGGCAGTTGCAGGCGGCTCAGGGTGCTGTCGACCAATTGCTGCAGGCGCCAGCCGTCACGGGCTTCGAGGTCTTGCTGGACGTGCATCAGCTTGTCCAGGTCCTCTTCGGTGACGCAGTTCTGCGCCAGGTGATGGTATTGCGCAAGCAACTCACCGACACCGTCCAGGCCTTCGGCAACCACGTCGAACACGGTCCGTCCGTCGGCAACCGGCAATTCTTGCGGCAATTCGCCAATCTTGAGGCCTGGGGCGCGCCAGACAGAGCCGTCATCGGGCTTCTGGTCGCCTTTTACCAGCTTCATCATGCTGGACTTGCCGGTGCCGTTGCGGCCGATGATGCACACCCGCTCACCACGGGCGATCTGCCAGGACACCTTGTCCAACAACGGCATAGCGCCGAAAGCAAGGGACACATCGCTGAATTTGAGCAGGGTCATACGCTTCTCCAAAAACTGGGCGCGCATTCTACCTGACTTGAGGGTGGGATGCGGCCAGCATTTTCGCTGCCGACACGTTCTGTAGGACATTTCCGGCGAACTTGAACGAACCCACTGGCAAAGCTTTCGCCGGCCGCTGGCAAAAGGCTAAGCTAGGGGCAATCAGTGTCGGCGGTGCCGGTGCTAGTCGTGATTTCTCTGCACGGACGTCTCATGCGCAGTCGCCTTTTCAACTTTTTATCTTGTCTGCTTCTTTCTGCCACCGCCGCTCAATCCGCCCAGGCCGTGGACCTCACCACCCAACGTCAATATTACGATGAAGCCAAACGCGCCCTGGCCAAGGGCGATACAGGCCCCTACATGCAATACAGCCAGGCCCTGGCCGATTACCCGCTGACGCCCTACCTGGCCTACGACGAACTGACCGCCCGGTTGAAGACCGCCAGCAACGAGGAAATCGAACAATTCCTCGCCAAAAACGGCGACCTGCCCCAGGCCAACTGGATGAAACTGCGTTGGTTACGCTGGTTGGCCGACCGTGGCGACTGGCAGACCTTTGAAAAGTACTACGACCCCAAGCTCAATTTCGTCGAGCTGGACTGCCTGCATGGTCAGTTCCAGCTGACCCACAACTTGAAAGCTGAAGGCTACAAGACCGCCGAAAAACTCTGGATGACCGGCAAATCCCAGCCGACCGCCTGTGATGCCACCTTCGGCCAATGGGCGGCCGACGGCCAACTCACCGAACAAAAAATCTGGGACCGCGCCAAACTCGCCGCCGAAGCACGCAACTACGCGCTGGCCAACAGCCTGGTAAAAACCCTGCCGACGTTGAGTGCCCAGGGTCGTTTGATGGTGGACGTGGCGCAAAAGCCCGACATGCTCAGCGACCCGTCGCGCTTCCTGCCGGCCACCGAGGCGATGTCTGACGCCGTCGGCCTGGGCCTGCGCCGTCTGGCACGCCAGGATCCGGACAAGGCCATGGCCCTGCTCGACGGTTATGCCAGCAGCATGCACTTCTCCCGTGACGAAAAAGTGGCAATCGCCCGTGAAATCGGCCTGACCCTGGCCAAGCGCTTCGACCCGCGCGCACTTGAGGTGATGACCAAATACGACCCCGAGTTGCGCGACAACACTGTGTCCGAATGGCGCCTGCGCCTGCTGTTGCGCCTGGCCCGCTGGGAAGATGCCTACCAACTGACGCGCAAACTCCCGCAGGATTTGGCCACCACCAACCGCTGGCGCTACTGGCAGGCCCGCAGCCTGGAACTGGCCGAGCCGAAAAACCCGCAAGCCCTGGTGCTGTACAAAAACCTGTCACGAGAGCGTGATTTCTACGGTTTCCTCGCCGCAGATCGCTCCAAAGCGCCGTACCAGTTGAACAACAAGCCGCTGGTAATGAGCCAGGCGCTGGTCAACAAGGTGCGTAACACCCCCGGCGTGCGGCGTGCCCTTGAGTTTTATGCGCGTGGCCAAGTGGTGGATGGTCGCCGCGAGTGGTACCACGTCAGCCGTCACTTCAACCGTGACGAAATGGTCGCCCAGGCCAAGCTGGCCTACGACATGAAATGGTACTTCCCGGCGATCCGCACCATAAGCCAGGCGCAGTACTGGGATGACCTGGACATCCGTTTCCCGATGGCCCACCGCGACACCCTGGTGCGCGAAGCCAAGGTGCGTGGCCTGCATTCCAGCTGGGTATTCGCAATCACCCGCCAGGAAAGTGCCTTCATGGACGACGCCCGCTCCGGCGTCGGCGCCAGCGGCCTGATGCAACTGATGCCCGGCACCGCCAAGGACACAGCACGCAAGTTCAGCATCCCCCTGGCCTCACCGGCCCAGGTGCTGGACCCGGACAAAAACATCCAGCTCGGCGCCGCTTACCTGAGCCAGGTGCACAGCCAGTTCAATGGCAACCGCGTTCTCGCCTCCGCCGCCTACAATGCCGGCCCCGGCCGCGTGCGCCAATGGCTGCGCGGCGCCGACCACCTGAGCTTCGACGTGTGGGTGGAAAGCATCCCGTTCGACGAAACCCGCCAGTATGTGCAGAACGTGCTGTCTTATTCGGTGATCTACGGGCAGAAGCTCAACTCGCCACAGCCACTAGTGGATTGGCATGAGCGGTATTTTGACGACCAATGACGCACCACATCCCTGTGGCGAGCGGGCTTGCCCCGCGTTGGAGTGCGAAGCGTTCCTGAGCCAGTCGTTGCGGTGCAACTGATAGTTTTTGGGGGCTGCTACGCAGCCCAACGCGGGGCAAGCCCGCTCGCCACATAGATCGTGCTAGGCCTGGTTTTTTGCAACCTCTGCGGCGTCGCTGAACTGCAACGCCGCCAACCGCGCATACAGCGGGTTGCTCGCAATCAACTGCTGGTGCGTGCCCACCGCCACCAGCTTGCCCTGGTCCATTACCGCAATCCGGTCCGCATGCTTTACGGTCGCCAAACGGTGGGCGATGACGAGCGTGGTGCGCCCTTGCATCAACTGCGGCAACGCTTGCTGGATCAGGTGTTCACTCTGGGCATCCAGGGCGCTGGTAGCCTCGTCCAACAGCAGGATCGGCGCGTCTACCAGCAACGCACGGGCAATCGCCAGGCGTTGGCGTTGGCCGCCGGAGAGGCCCATGCCGCCGTCGCCGAGGTGGGTCTGGTAGCCGTCGGGCATTTGCAGGATGAAATCGTGGGCGTGGGCGATGCGGGCGGCGGCTTCGACTTGCTCGCGAGTGGCCGTTGGGTTGCCGTAACGGATGTTCTCCTCGACGCTGCCGAAAAACAGCGCCGGGCTCTGGGACACCAGGGCGAAGTGGCGACGCAGGTCCAGCGGATCAAGATCGGTCAACGCCTGGCCTTCAAGCAGGATGCGGCCTTGCTGGGGGTCGTAGAAGCGCAGCAACAGGTCGAAAATCGTCGACTTGCCCGCGCCGGACGGGCCCACCAGCGCCAGGGTTTCGCCGGCGTTGATGGTCAGGCTCAAGCCGTCGATGGCATAGCTGTCCGGCCGTGAAGGGTAGGAAAAGCGCAGGTTCTGCAGCTCCATGCAACCGCTGACGCGCGCCGGCAACTGCACGCCGCCCGTGGCCGGCGCCTGAATATCGTTGCTCGACTGCAACAGTTCACCAATGCGCTCCGCGGCACCGGCGGCACGTTGCAGTTCACCGAGGACTTCGCTCAGGGTACCGACGGCGCTGCCGACGATCAGGCTGTAGAACACAAACGCGGCCAACTCGCCGCCGGAAATGCGCCCGCTGATCACGTCCATGCCTCCGACCCAGAGCATCACGCCCACAGCCCCCAGCACCAGCATGATCACCAGGGTGATCAACCAGGCACGCTGGGCGATGCGTTTGCGTGCAGTGGTGAAGGCCTCTTCAACGGTTACGGCAAAGCGCTGCTCGTCCTGCACCTGGTGGTTATAGGCTTGCACGGTCTTGATCTGGCCGAGGGTCTCGGACACGTAGCTGCCTACATCGGCAATACGGTCCTGGCTCTGGCGCGACAAACTGCGTACGCGGCGGCCGAAGATCAGGATCGGCGCCAACACCAGCGGCAGCGCCACCACCACGATGCTGGTGAGCTTGGGGTTGGTGATGAATAACAGCACGATGCCGCCGATCACCATCAAGGCATTGCGCAGGAACAGCGACAGCGACGAGCCGATCACCGATTGCAGCAAGGTGGTGTCGGTGGTCAGCCGTGATTGGATTTCCGAACTGCGATTGTTCTCGTAGAAACCCGGGTGCAGGTAGATCAGGTGGTTGAAAACCTGCCGGCGAATGTCCGCCACCACCCGTTCACCGATCCACGACACCAGGTAAAACCGCGCAAACGTGCCCACGGCCAAGCCCAGCACCAACACCATGAACAGGCCGATGGACTGGTTGAGCAGGTGCGGCGACTGAGTCATGAAGCCCTGGTCCACCAGCAGGCGAATGCCCTGGCCCATGGACAAGGTGATGCCGGCGGTGACGATCAGCGCCACCAAAGCACCCAGTGCCTGCCAGCGATAGGGCGCGATAAAGCGACTGGCCAGACGAATCGCGCGGCGTTGACGGACTGAGAACATGAGGGGCATCACCTGATCGGAAAGGGTTGGTACCTGACCCTGCTTACATGGGGGGAACTTGGGCGAATAACAATGAGTCAGGTTAATTATGCCCACCGATGCTGCCCCCTAGAGGCTATCGGTCTAACGCCCGGCTGGAAATCCGTAACGGTTTCTGGTGGACTGGACGTTCGAACCGGTGATCTCGTAAGGAGTTGTAACAGCGCGGTCACTCGGGGGTTATACAGTAGGTACACAACCTGATGAGGAGACAGGCCATGACCTTGCAAAATAGCAGCGATGCCAAGATTGAAGTAATCCGCCAACCGCAGCACTTGCCTTGCTCCGTGATCGACGCCCAGGGCCGCGAAGTGCAGATTACCGAAGAGATGATCCAGCAAGCGTGCCGCGAGCTGGAACAGCGACTGGTCAAGCCTGCCCAGCAAGGCTGAAGGGCCTACGCTCTTTCAAACCCGGCCCAGGTGGCCGGGTTTTTTATTCGGTGTTTAAACGGTTGCCGCGCCCAATGCGGACACGATGCTCGCCAACACCGCCGACTCCCCGTTCACAATGCGCACCTTCAAGCCATCGATTTCACGACGCTCCGGATAATGCTTGCGCAGCAGGTCGAACGCCTTGCGTTGTTCTTCGACGCTGCCCACCAGGCTGCGGCGGAAATCCGCATCATCACGGCGCGGGTCGTACACGCTGCGGCACAACGTCGCCAGCGCCCAGGCCGGGTCGGTCGAGGCGTTCAAGTGCACCTCGGCCAGCCACGGTTGCGGCAACAAGTCACTCAGCTGAATGCTCTGTTCCTGGCCCAGGTGCGCGCAGAACGCCTGATAGATCTGCGCCGTACCGCGCTGCTTGCCGTCAAGGCTGTAGCCGGCGATATGCGGGGTGGCCAACACACACAGGTCGGCCAGGTCGACGTCCACCTCGGGCTCGCCTTCCCACACGTCCAGCACCGCTTGCAGGTCTTCGCGCGCAAGCAGCACGTCGCGCAGGGCGGCGTTGTCGACCACCGGGCCACGGCTGGCATTGATCAGCCAGGTACCGGGCTTGAGGCGGCTGAGGCGGTCGCGATCAAACAGATGCCAAGTAGAACCATTGCCGGATTTGGTCAACGGCGTGTGCAGGCTGATCACATCGCATTGCTCGATGATCTGCTCGAGGCCGACGTAATCGCCGTCTTCGGCGATCTGTCGCGGCGGGTCGCACACCAGCACCTTCCAGCCCAGGCCCTTGAGCACTTCGATCAGTCGCCCGCCCACTTCACCGGCGCCGACCACGCCATAGGTGCGCTGATTGAGGTCGGCGCCTTCGATCTCGGCCAGGGTTTGCAGGCTGCCCAGCACATAGTCCACCACGCCACGGGCATTGCAGCCGGGAGCGCTGGACCACTGGATACCGGCCTGCTTGAAGTACTCGAGGTCGAGGTGGTCGGTGCCGATGGTGCAGGTGCCGACAAAACGCACCTTCGTGCCGTCCAGCAGGGCGCGGTTGACGTTGGTCACCGAGCGCACCAGCAGTACATCGGCCTGTTCAACCGTCGCGCGGTCGATGGAACGGCCGGACACTCGGCGAATCTCGCCAAATCCTTGGAAGAACTCATCGAGCAGCGGGATATTTTCGTCGGCAACAATCAGCATGGCAGGCTCCTTTGGCGGATCAGCAGTGTACAGGGATGCGGTCACCAATGTGGGAGGGGCGATAGCCTGGCAGGTCGCTTACAAATCGCTAACACAGGTTTTTTCCTGACTGTTGCGTCAAGGCGTAGAATCCGCCGGCCTTGCGCCCTTCTCTACTGGACACCCGTACGTGAACACTGCCACTGCCCCCCTTACCCGCCCCGCCCGCATCAGCCGGGAAGTGGGCGGCCTGATGACACTCGCGCTGCCGATCATGATCGGCCAACTGGCAACCACCTTCATGAGTTTTGTCGATGCGGTGATGGCCGGCCGCGTCAGTCCCCAGGACCTGGCGGCGGTGGGCCTGGGCAACTCGATCTGGATTCCGGTGTACCTGCTGATGACCGGTACGTTGCTGGCCACCACGCCGAAAGTCGCCCAACGCTACGGTGCGGGCCACTACGGCGAAATCGGGCCGTTGGTGCGTCAGTCACTGTGGCTGGCCGTGGTGGTCGGCATCATCGGCTCGCTGCTGCTGCTCTGCGCCGAGCCGATCCTGCATGCGATGAAGGTTGAACCCGAGCTTATCGCCCCCACCATGGGCTACCTGCATGGCATCGCCGCAGGGATGCCGGCCGTTGCCCTGTATTACGTGCTGCGCTGTTTCAGCGACGGCCTGGGCCGCACCCTGCCCAGCATGGCCATGGGCCTGTGCGGGCTGGCGCTGAATGTCCCGCTGAACTACATCTTCATCTACGGCCACCTGGGCTTACCGGCCATGGGCGGCGTGGGCTGCGGCTGGGCCACGGCGATTGCGATGTGGGTGATGATGCTCGGCATGGCCGCCTGGACCCGCTGGGGGGCGGCCTACCAAAGCAGTGAACTGTTCAAGCGCTTCGACTGGCCACAGTGGTCGGTGATCAAGCGCGTCTTGGGGATTGGCCTACCGATCGGCATCGCGATCTTTGCCGAATCGAGCATCTTTGCCGTCATCGCCCTGCTGCTCGGCAGCCTGGGCGCCACCGTTGTGTCGGGGCACCAGATCGCGCTGAACGTCAGCTCACTGGTGTTCATGATTCCCTACTCCCTGAGCATGGCCGTCACCGTGCGCGTCGGCCAGGCCCTGGGGCGTGGCGAGGCGCGTGAAGCACGCTTCGCCGCCGGGGTCGGCATGGGCACGGCGCTGGCGTACGCCTGCCTGTCCTGCAGCCTGATGCTGGTGTTTCGCGAGCAGATTGCGGCGATCTACACCCCGGACCCCATCGTCATTCACCTGGCATCGACGCTGATCGTGTTTTCAGCGCTGTTCCAGTTCAGTGACTCGATCCAGGTCACCGCCGCCGGCGCCCTGCGTGGCTACCAGGACACCCGCGTGACCATGGTGCTGACCCTGTTTGCCTATTGGGGCGTGGGGCTGCCGGTGGGTTACGCCCTGGGGCTGACCCACTGGCTGGGCGAACCCAGCGGCCCGAGCGGTTTGTGGCAAGGGCTGATCGTGGGGTTGAGCTGTGCGGCGGGGATGCTGCTGGTGCGCCTGGCGCGCAGTGCACGCCGGCGCATTCGCCTGGAGAAGGCGCGGGGTTAATCGGCCTTTTTGCGGATCCAGTACAAGTACGTACCGGCCTGCTCCTGCTGATCCACCAGTTCATGGTCAAGGAACACGCAGAACTTGGGAATATCGCGGCGCGTTGACGGGTCGGTCGCGATCACCTTGAGCAAGCCGCCGGGCGGCAGGTCGCGGATGTGCTGGTGCAGCATCATCACCGGCTCAGGGCAGTTGAGGCCCGTTGCGTCGAGGGTGCCGTCAACGGCGGTGTCGAAAATATCGCTCATTGTCTACTCCTGAAACCGGCGCCCAGTTTAGCGGGCCTTGGTTTTCTTCACATCCACCAGCCGACGCAGGTGGCAGGTCACTTCTTCACGGTCGTGATACAGCTGCTTGCAGCCGATCTCCACCCGAATGCCGCGCGCCTTGAAACCGTCTTCGATACGTTCCAGCAGGCGCTTGACCTCGGCGTAACGCTGTTTCATCGGCAGCTTCAGGTTCACCACCGCCTCGCGGCAGTACCCTTCGCCGATCCAGGTTTCCAGCAGCGCCGCGTTGCGCGCCGGCTTTTCGACGATGTCGCACACCATCCAGTCCACCGGCTGCTTGGGCACGAAGGTAAAGCCGTCGGCCATCAGGTGCTGCACCAGGCCGGTGTCCATCAGGCTTTCGGCCATGGGGCCGTTGTCGATGGCGGTCACCAGCATGCCACGGTTGACCAACTGCCAGGTCCAGCCACCAGGGGCTGCGCCCAGATCGACGCCGGTCATGTCGCCATGCAGGCGCTCATCCCACTGGTCGCGGGGGATAAAGTGGTGCCAGGCCTCTTCCAGCTTCAGGGTCGAGCGGCTGGGCGCGTCCCGAGGGAATTTCAGGCGTGGGATGCCCATCGGCCACATCGCCGAGTTATTCGACTCGGCCAGGCCCATGAACACTTCGCGGCCGCTTTTGAAGGTCAACAGCAGGCGCGGCTTGCTCGGGTCGTCCACCAGCTTGCCGGCGTTCAACAAGGCTTTGCGCAGGTGCACTTCGAATTTCTTGCAGAAGTTCGAGAGTTCCTTGCCGTCATTGGTGTCGACCATCTCCAGCCACAGGCTGCCGCACACCGGGAACTCACGCAGGTGAGCGAGGATCACGCTGATACGATCGGTTTCCGGCAGGTCGATAAACACCCCGCGCGCCCACTGCCGCGGGAAGATCAGCTCGGCAAAGCGCTGGCCGTGCATCAGGCGCTGAGCGCCGTCTTCTTCGGTGCAGACAAATTCGGCGCAGGCGCTGCCCGTCTTGGCCTTGGCGTAGCCGGAAACGTTCAGGCGCGCGGCGTGTTCCGCGATCTCGGAACAGACTTCGCCCTCAAACCCCGGGCGGCAGTGCATAAAAAGGGTGTTCATCGACTCTCCTGGTGACTCAACTGACGTTGCGCTATCGCAATGCCTGTCATGAAAACGCGCGCATGATAGCCGAGTTCGGAACCTTGGTTCTGTCCATAGAGTCCAGTAATTAGCCAGCTACTGAAAACAGCGCTAGTTTGAACGCTCTGTTCGTCCCGTCAGGTCCGTAGCCGTGCGGACCATAAGGAGTCATGTAATGTCATCCCTTGATAGCCTGAGAACCCTTAAAACTTTAGAAATCGACGACAAGACCTACCACTATTTCAGCCTGCCCGAGGCCGCCAAGAGCCTGGGTGACCTGGATAAGCTGCCGATGTCCCTCAAGGTGCTGCTGGAGAACCTGCTGCGCTGGGAAGACAACAAGACCGTCACCGGCGCCGACCTCAAGGCGATTGCCGCCTGGCTCAAAGAGCGCCAGTCCGACCGCGAGATCCAGTACCGCCCCGCCCGTGTGCTGATGCAGGACTTTACCGGCGTACCCGCCGTGGTCGACCTGGCCGCCATGCGCGCCGCCGTGGCCAAGGCCGGGGGCGACCCGCAGCGCATCAACCCGCTCTCCCCCGTGGACTTGGTGATCGACCACTCGGTGATGGTCGACAAATTCGGCAACGCCGACGCCTTCGAGCAGAACGTCGACATCGAAATGCAGCGCAACGGCGAACGCTACGCCTTCCTGCGCTGGGGCCAGAGTGCCTTCGACAACTTCAGCGTGGTACCGCCGGGCACCGGCATCTGCCATCAGGTCAACCTTGAATACCTGGGCCGCACCGTGTGGACCAAGGACGAGGACGGCCGCACCTACGCGTTCCCCGACACCCTGGTCGGCACCGACTCCCACACCACCATGATCAATGGCCTCGGCGTACTCGGCTGGGGCGTGGGCGGGATCGAAGCGGAAGCGGCGATGCTCGGCCAACCGGTGTCGATGCTGATCCCGGAAGTGATCGGCTTCAAGCTCACCGGCAAACTCAAGGAAGGCATTACCGCCACCGACCTGGTGCTGACCGTCACCCAAATGCTGCGCAAGAAAGGCGTGGTGGGCAAGTTCGTCGAGTTCTACGGCGACGGCCTGGCCGACCTGCCCCTGGCGGACCGCGCGACCATCGCCAACATGGCCCCGGAATACGGCGCCACCTGCGGCTTTTTCCCGGTGGATGAGGTGACACTGGACTACCTGCGCCTCTCCGGTCGTCCGGCCGCAACCGTGAAGCTGGTCGAGGCCTACACCAAGGCCCAGGGCCTGTGGCGCAACGCTGGCCAGGAACCGGTGTTCACCGACAGCCTGGCCCTCGACATGGGCAGCGTCGAAGCCAGCCTCGCTGGGCCAAAACGCCCACAGGACCGCGTGTCCCTGCCCAACGTCGGCCAGGCGTTCAGCGACTTCCTCGACCTGCAATTCAAGCCGACCAACAAGGAAGAAGGCCGCCTGGAAAGTGAAGGCGGCGGCGGTGTGGCCGTGGGCAACGCCGACCTGGTGGGTGAAACCGACTATGAATACGAAGGCCAGACCTATCGCCTGAAAAACGGCGCCGTGGTGATCGCCGCCATCACCTCCTGCACCAACACGTCCAACCCCAGCGTGATGATGGCCGCCGGGTTGGTAGCGAAAAAGGCCGTGGAGAAAGGCCTCACGCGCAAACCCTGGGTGAAAACCTCCCTGGCGCCCGGCTCCAAAGTGGTCACCGACTACTACAAGGCGGCGGGCCTCACCGAGTATCTGGATAAACTTGGCTTCGACCTCGTGGGTTATGGCTGCACCACCTGCATCGGCAACTCCGGGCCGCTGCCTGAACCAATCGAAAAAGCCATCCAGAAGGCCGACCTCGCCGTGGCCTCGGTGCTGTCCGGCAACCGCAACTTCGAAGGCCGCGTGCACCCACTGGTGAAAACCAACTGGCTGGCCTCACCGCCGCTGGTGGTGGCCTACGCCTTGGCGGGGACCGTACGCATCGACATCAGCAGCGAACCGCTGGGTAACGATCAACAGGGTAATCCGGTGTATTTGAAGGACATCTGGCCGAGCAGCCAGGAGATCGCTGACGCCGTAGCGCAAGTCAGCACCGGCATGTTCCACAAGGAATACGCCGAAGTGTTCGCCGGCGACGCACAGTGGCAAGCGATCGAGGTACCGCAGGCCGCGACCTACGTGTGGCAGAAAGACTCGACCTACATCCAGCACCCGCCGTTCTTCGATGACATTGCCGGGCCTCTGCCGGTGATCAAAGACGTCAAGGGCGCCAACGTACTGGCGCTGCTGGGCGACTCGGTGACTACCGACCACATCTCCCCCGCCGGCAATATCAAGGCCGACAGCCCTGCCGGTCACTACCTGCGCGAGCAAGGCGTGGAGCCGCGTGACTTCAACTCCTACGGCTCACGCCGCGGCAACCATGAAGTGATGATGCGCGGCACCTTCGCCAACATCCGCATCCGCAATGAAATGCTCGGCGGCGAGGAAGGCGGCAATACGCTGTACATCCCCACCGGCGAGAAAATGCCGATCTACGATGCGGCCATGAAGTACCAGGCCTCCGGCACTCCGCTGGTGGTGATCGCCGGCCAGGAGTACGGCACCGGCTCCAGCCGCGACTGGGCCGCCAAGGGCACCAACCTGCTGGGGGTCAAGGCGGTGATCGCCGAGAGTTTCGAGCGGATTCACCGTTCCAACCTGGTGGGCATGGGCGTGCTGCCGCTGCAGTTCAAGCTGGATCAGAACCGCAAGGCGCTCAAGCTTACGGGCAAGGAGAAGGTCGATATTCTCGGGCTCACGGACGCGGAGATCGTGCCGCGGATGAACCTGACACTGGTGATTACCCGCGAGGATGGCAGCCGCGAGAAGGTCGAGGTGCTGTGCCGGATCGATACCTTGAATGAAGTGGAATACTTCAAGTCGGGGGGGATTTTGCACTATGTGCTGCGGCAGTTGATTGGCTCCTAAAGGAGAGCTTTAAGTTACAAGCTTCAAGCTGCAAGTGAGGTGTCAACTTGTAGCTTGTAGCTTGAAACCTGCAGCTGTTTTCATCCAAACAACCACTTCCACAACAGCACCAGCACCACCACCGCCAGCACCGGCCGCGCAATGCGGTAAGCCTTGGGATGCTTGCGCTTCCACTGCTTGACCACGCCGCTGAACTTGTCGCTGAAGGTCTTGCTCCAGGCATACGCCTGGTTGATGCCGCCGACGCGTTCGTCATCCAGGTTCTGTGGCGCGGTGGCGCGACCCAGTTGCTTGCTGACCCAGCGATTGACGCGGGTCATCAGAGGATTGCTCAGCGGGCGTTCGATGTCGCAGAACAGGATCACGCGGGTCTGTTCGGTTTCGTTCTTCACCCAGTGCACGTAGGTTTCATCGAACATCACATCGTCGCCGTCACGCCAGGCGTATTCCTGACCATCGACAAAGATGCGGCAAGCGTCGGAGTTCGGCGTGGACAAGCCCAGGTGATAACGCAGGGAACCGGCAAACGGGTCACGGTGCGGGTTGAGGTGGCTGCCGCCCGGCAACAGCGCGAACATCGCGCCCTTGACGTTGGGGATGCTGCTCACCAAGGCCACGGTTTTCGGGCACAGCGCCTCGGCCGATGGCAGGGGTTTGTCGTACCACTTGAGGTAGAAACGCTTCCAGCCCTTCTTGAAGAACGAACCGAAACCGGCATCGTTGTTCTTTTCGGCGGCGCGGATGTAACCCTCGTCGAACAGGTGCATGGCCTCTTCGCGGATCACTTCCCAGTTGTCCTTGAGCACGTCCAGTTCCGGAAACTTGCTGCGGTCCAGGTACGGCTTGGACGGCACGGCCGAAAACAGGTACATCAAGGCGTTATAGGGGGCGAACAGCGCCGAATGGTTGACGAACTGGCGCAACATCGGCAAACGGGCCTTGCCGCGCAAGTGCACATACAGCGTGCTGCCGATAAACAGCAACAGCACCGACAGTTTGGCGGCCAAAGAAAAGGTCATGCAGCAACTCCTGGAAATAAGCGCCTGGCCAACAGCCTCCCGGCGATGGGAGACCAGACGTAACAGCCGGCCATGATAAACATTTGGGCCATTATGCAGAAGGCCCAGGCTGACCGGCTGACATAAATCAAGCCTGGTTTTCTTGCTCGGTAAACAAATCGCTGAAGAGCATGCTCGACAGGTAGCGCTCACCGGAGTCCGGCAGGATCACCACAATGGTCTTGCCCTGCATTTCCGGCTTTTCGGCCAGGCGCACGGCCACGGCCATGGCGGCACCGCAGGAGATACCGCACAGGATCCCCTCTTCCTGCATCAGGCGCAGGGCCATGGCCTTGGATTCCTCGTCGGTCACCAGTTCCACGCGGTCGACCATCGACAGGTCAAGATTTTTCGGCACGAACCCGGCGCCAATGCCCTGGATCTTGTGGGGGCTGGGCTTGATCTCTGCACCGGCCAGGGCCTGGGTGATCACCGGCGACACCATTGGCTCGACGGCCACCGACAGGATCGGCTTGCCCGCCGTGTTCTTGATATAGCGCGACACACCGGTGATGGTGCCCCCGGTGCCCACGCCTGCGACCAGCACGTCCACGGCGCCATCGGTGTCGTTCCAGATTTCCGGGCCGGTGGTTTTTTCGTGGATGGCAGGGTTGGCCGGGTTTTCGAACTGGGCCGGCATAAAGTAGGTGGCCGGGTCACTGGCAACGATTTCGCCGGCCTTGTCGATGGCCCCCTTCATGCCCTTGGCCGGCTCGGTCAGGACCAATTCGGCGCCGAGGGCCTTGAGCACCTTGCGGCGTTCGATGCTCATGGACGCCGGCATGGTCAGCAGCAACTTGTAGCCACGGGCGGCGGCCACAAAGGCCAGGCCGATGCCGGTATTGCCGGAAGTCGGTTCCACGATGGTCATGCCCGGCTTGAGTTTGCCGGTGCCTTCGGCGTCCCAGATCATGTTTGCGCCAATGCGGCACTTCACCGAATAACCTGGGTTACGCCCTTCGATCTTGGCCAGGATGGTCACGCCACGCGGTGCGATACGGTTGATCTGAACCAGGGGCGTGTTACCGATGGAGTGCGCGTTGTCTGCAAAAATGCGGCTCATGGCGGGTCCTATTGGGCGGTTTTCAGGAAGGTTCCAAGGGTATGCCTCGTGTTGCAAAGCGTCCAGTCAGAGGAACGTTGCGCGTGTCCCGGCAGTCCATCTCCTACCTGCAAGGAGAACTGCCCCATGAAACGTCGCTACAGCTGGCCACTATGGACCGTTGCCGGATTGCTGGTGGTCCTGGTCGCCGTGAGCATCGCGCTGCCCTATCTGGTGCGCAACTACCTGAATGACAAGCTCGCCGACATGGGCGATTACCGTGGCCAGGTGACCGACGTGGACCTCGCGCTGTGGCGTGGCGCGTACCGGATCAACGGCCTTGAGATCATCAAGGTCGACGGCAAGGTGCCCGTCCCGTTCGTCAAGGCGCAGCTGATCGACCTGGCAGTGAGCTGGCATTCTCTTTGGTACGACCACGCGGTGGTGGCCAAAGTGCTGTTTATCAACCCCGAAGTGAACTTCGTCGACGGCGGCGCCAACAAGCAAGCCTCCCAGACCGGTAAGGGCACCGATTGGCGCGAGCAGTTGAGTAAGTTGGCCCCCATCACCCTCGATGAAGTGCGCATCGAAAACGGCAAGATCGCCTTCCACAACTTCAGCTCCAAGCCCGTGGTGAAGATCGACGCGACCGACGTCAACGCCAGCTTCTACAACCTGACCAATGTGGTCGACGTCAAAGGCCGACGCGACGCGCGCTTCGACGGCAAGGCCCTGCTGCAAGGCCAGGCTCCGCTGGAAGCCACCGCCACCTTCGACCCGCTGAGCAATTTCGAGAACTTCGAGTTTCGCTTTCGCGCCAGGGACTTGCAGCTCAAGCGCATGAATGATTTCGCCTCGGCCTATGGCAAGTTCGACTTCAAGGCCGGCACCGGGGATGTGGTAATCGAAGCCCAGGCGGAAAAAGGCCAATTGACCGGCTACATCAAGCCGCTGCTGCGCGATGTGGAAGTCTTCGACTGGCAGCAGGACGTCGAGAACAAGGACAAGAACATCTTTCGCTCAATCTGGGAGGCAGTGGTGGGCGCCAGCGAGACCGTGCTGAAAAACCAGGCGAAGAACCAGTTCGCCACCCGCGTGGAACTCAGTGGCAGCGTGCATCAACAAGATGTCAGCGCGTTCTCCGCTTTTTTGGCGATTTTACGCAATGGTTTTATCCAGGCGTTCAATGCACGGTATGAACAGCCCAAGCCCAGCGCAGATTAAAATGTGGGAGGGGGCTTGCTCCCGATGGCAATGTTTCAGCCAACAGATTCATTGGCTGATCCGCCGTCATCGGGAGCAAGCCCCCTCCCACATTGGTCATTCAGAGACTGAATAACCCGTCTGCGTTCACAGTCGCCGGGGGCTCGCGGTATAGTCGGGCATTGATGAATTCGAGGAATGACCGATGAAGTTCGAAGGCACCCAGGCCTACGTTGCCACCGATGACCTGAAACTGGCCGTCAACGCTGCCATCACCCTGGAGCGTCCGCTGCTGGTCAAGGGTGAGCCCGGCACCGGCAAGACCATGCTCGCCGAGCAACTGGCCGAGTCCTTCGGCGCCAAGCTGATCACCTGGCACATCAAGTCCACCACCAAGGCCCATCAGGGCCTGTACGAGTACGACGCGGTCAGCCGCCTGCGCGACTCGCAGCTGGGCGTAGACAAAGTGCACGACGTGCGCAACTACCTGAAGAAGGGCAAGCTCTGGGAAGCGTTCGAGTCCGAGGAGCGGGTGATCCTGCTGATCGATGAAATCGACAAGGCCGACATCGAGTTCCCCAACGACCTGCTGCAAGAACTCGACAAGATGGAGTTCTACGTCTACGAAATCGACGAGACCATCAAAGCCAAGAAGCGCCCGATCATCATCATTACCTCCAACAACGAAAAAGAGCTGCCGGACGCGTTCCTGCGCCGCTGCTTCTTCCACTACATCGCCTTCCCCGACCGCACCACCCTGCAAAAAATCGTCGACGTGCACTACCCGGACATCAAGAAAGACTTGGTCAGCGAAGCGCTGGACGTGTTCTTCGACGTGCGCAAAGTGCCGGGCCTGAAGAAAAAACCATCCACCTCCGAACTGGTCGACTGGCTCAAGCTGCTGATGGCCGACAATATCGGCGAAGCGGTGCTGCGCGAGCGCGACCCCACCAAGGCCATCCCGCCCCTGGCCGGTGCCTTGGTCAAGAACGAGCAAGACGTGCAGCTGCTGGAACGTCTGGCATTCATGAGCCGTCGCGGTAATCGCTAATGTTGCTCAACCTGCTCAATGAAATGCGGGCCGCCAAGGTACCGGTGTCGGTGCGCGAGCTGCTCGACCTGATCAACGCGCTGAAACAGCGCGTGACCTTCGCCGACATGGACGAGTTTTACTACTTGGCCCGGGCGATCCTGGTCAAGGACGAGCGGCATTTCGACAAATTCGATCGCGCCTTCAGCGCCTATTTCAACGGTTTGGAAAAACTCGACGACCACCTGCAGGCGCTGATCCCCGAAGACTGGCTGCGCAAGGAGTTCGAACGCTCGCTGAGCGATGAAGAACGCGCGCAGATCCAGTCCCTTGGAGGCCTGGACAAGCTGATCGAGGAATTCAAAAAGCGCCTGGAAGAACAGAAGGAACGTCATGCCGGCGGCAATAAATGGATCGGCACCGGCGGCACCAGCCCGTTCGGCTCCGGTGGCTATAACCCGGAAGGCATTCGCGTCGGCGACGCCGGCAAACGCCAGGGCAAGGCGGTAAAAGTCTGGGACCAGCGCGAGTACAAGAACCTCGACGACCAGGTGGAACTGGGCACGCGCAATATCAAGATCGCCCTGCGCCGCCTGCGCAAGTTCGCACGCCAGGGTGCGGCCGAAGAGCTGGACATCGATGGCACCATCGACCACACCGCCCGCGATGCAGGGCTGCTGAATATCCAGATGCGCCCGGAACGGCGCAACACCATCAAGCTGCTGTTGCTGTTCGATATCGGCGGTTCGATGGACGCCCACGTGAAGATCTGCGAAGAGCTGTTCTCGGCATGCAAGACCGAGTTCAAGCACCTGGAGTACTTCTACTTCCACAACTTCGTGTACGAGTCGGTGTGGAAGAACAACCAGCGCCGCACCTCGGAGCGCACCTCCACCCAGGACCTGCTGCACAAGTACGGTGCCGATTACAAAGTGATCTTTATCGGCGATGCGTCGATGGCACCGTATGAAATCACCCAGGCCGGCGGCAGCGTCGAGCATTGGAATGAAGAGCCGGGGTATGTGTGGATGCAGCGCTTCATGGCCAAGTACAAGAAGCTGATCTGGATTAACCCGTATCCCAAGGATACGTGGGGTTATACGGCATCGACGGGGATTGTGCGGGAGTTGGTGGAGGATCAGATGTACCCGCTGACCCTGCGCGGGCTTGAGGAAGGGATGCGCTTCCTCTCCAAATAAACGCCGATCCCCATACTGCAGGAGATCTCATGTGGGAGGGGCGGTGCGACGATTCGACTTGCTCCCGATGGCGGTGGTTCAGTCACTGATGTGTTGACTGACACACTGCTATCGGGAGCAAGCCCCCTCTCACATTTTAAATTGCGGTGTTATGTAAATCGGCGCACATACTCGACATGCTGCCGATGCGCCGTCTCCTGCACCACCGGCGCCAACCTCACCTTTTCTCCCGGTAAACACTGCGCCAGCCGGGCCAACGCCAACGGCGTCAATGCCCCCAGACGCGGATACCCGCCAATGGTCTGCCGATCATTGAGCAACACAATCGGCTGCCCATCCGGCGGCACCTGGATGCCACCCAACGGAATCCCTTCGGAAATCAGCGACGGCCCCTGGTACTGCAACGGCGTACCGAGTAAGCGCATGCCCATGCGGTCGGCGCGGCTGTCCAGGGCCCAGTCGGTGTTGAAGGCATCGAACAGGCTCTGGCCGCTGAACAGACCAATTTGGGCACCGACAATCACCTCCAGCGGCGCCTTGGTTGGCAACGCTTGCGCGCTCAGCACTTTCATCGCTCCGCCGGTACCGGAATAAGCCAAGCGCCCGCCTTCGGCCAAGGCCTTGCCGAAACCGTCCGGCCCGCCCAGTTCCTCGCGTACCACCGTGGCGCAACTGCCCAGCACTGGCGGTGCATCAAACCCGCCGGGCGCCGCCAGGTAAGCCCGCGCGCCGCTGAACGGCTGGGTAAAGCGCAGGCGCTGGCCCTTTTGCAGGATAAAACTGCGCCCAGGGCTGATGGCGCGCTCGTCGATATACGCGCCCAGATCCGCACCGGCCAAGGCCAGCAGGCAATACTCTTCGGCCTGCACGGTGAAGCCGCCGAGGGTGATTTCCACCACCGGCGCATCCAGCGCATTGTCCAGCAGCCAATTGGCCCAGGACATCGACACCCAATCCAGCGCACCGCCCTGGGTCACGCCCAGGTGGCGCACGCCAAAACGGCCGGCGTCCTGCAACAGGCACAGCGGCGTGCTGGCCTCGATGATCAAGCGGCTCATGCCTGCGCCTCCAACGGCGTATCATCGCCACCCAGATTGATAAATTCGGCGTGGCTGACTGACTCAAAGCGCACCGTGTCGCCAGGCTGCATCAGGCTGTAGCCGTCGCGCTCGCGGTCAAACAGCTTGGCCGGCGTGCGGCCAATGAGGTTCCAGCCACCAGGGGACACCACCGGGTAGGCGGCGGTTTGCCGCTCGGCGATGCCCACGCTGCCGGCCGCCACGCGTTTGCGTGGGGTGCTCAGGCGCGGTGTGGCGAGGATTTCATCCACCAGCCCCATAAAGGCAAAACCGGGGGCGAAGCCGAGGGCGAATACCTGGTATTCGTGGGCGCTGTGGCGGCGGATCACCTCGTCGACGGCCAGGCCACTGCGTTGGGCGAGCAACGTCAGTTCAGGGCCGACACTCAGGTCGTACCACACCGGCAGCACATGGCACTGACCGCTGCCCCGGGCCTGGGGTTGCAGGTCGGTCAGCGCCTGATCAATCAAACCCCGTGCCTGCGCCGGGCTTAACGCAGTGAGGTCGTAATGCACCATCAAGGTGGTGTAGGACGGCACCAGATCCACCAAGGCTGCACCAAAACAACTGCGCAAACGCTGGGTGGCAGCGAGCATCCACGGCATATTGGCTTCGGCGATTACCTCAAACAGACGCACCATCAGGCAGTCGATGGCCACCACTTCAATCCGTGGCTTCATGCTGGCTTCAATGCCTCGCGGATACGCTTTACGGCGGCGACCGAGCTGGCATTGTCGCCATGCACGCACAAGGTGTTGGCGCGCAATAGCAACGGGCTGCCATCGCTGGCGGTCAGGGGTTCGCCACGGGAAAGGGTCAAGGACTGCTGGACGATGACCTCTGGATCATGGTGCACGGCGCCCGGCAACTGGCGCGAAACCAGATGGCCGTTGGGGTCGTAGGCACGGTCGGCGAAAGCCTCGAACCACAGGATCACCCCGTATTCGTCGCCCAATGCCTGGGCCGCGCTGTTGTCGCGGGTCGCCAGCAGCATCAGCGGCAGGTCGCCATACGCGGCCACGGCCTCGATCACCGCACGCAGTTGCGCCGGGTTGGCCATCATGTCGTTGTACATCGCGCCGTGGGGTTTGACGTAACTGACACGCCCGCCCTGGGCACGACAGATGCCATCCAGCGCGCCGATCTGGTAATGCAGCAGGTCCTGGATTTCCTGGGGGGTGTAGACCATGGAGCGGCGACCGAAGCCTTGCAGGTCCTGGTACGCCGGGTGTGCGCCTACCTGTACACCGTGCTTGAGGGCCAGGCTGACGGTCTTGCGCATGATGCTCGGATCGCCGGCATGAAAGCCGCAGGCCACGTTGGCGCAATCGATAAACGGCATGACCTCGGCATCCAGACCCATGGTCCAGTTGCCAAAGCTCTCGCCGATGTCGCAATTCAATAGCAGACGGCTCACGGTGGTTGCTCCTGTAGGCTTTGTTTTTTTGTAGTGTGGGATTTTTTACGCAGAACTCGCAACTTGTCCTGACACCCCAACGGCGCTTATCGTGGAATGGCTCGATTTTTGGCGTTTGCCCGGTGCGGCGTCCAACTAATAAAAACCGATCCATGCATAAGAAAAAGTTGATCCCATGAATTTGAAGTTCCTCGAAACCTTCGTCTGGGTGGCCAAGCTCAAGAGCTTCCGCCTGACCGCCGAGAAGCTGTTCACCACCCAGGCCTCGATTTCCAGCCGCATCGCCGTGCTGGAAAGCGAGCTGGGGGTGAAGCTGTTTCTGCGTGATTCACGGGGCGTGAGCCTGACCCCGGAAGGCCTGAAGGTGCTCGATTATGCCGAGCAAATGATGGTGACCATGCAGGGCCTGAAGCAGTCCCTGGAGACCACCAGCAGCAAGGTCGGGCGCATCCGTATCGGCGCGATGGACACGGTGATCCACACCTGGCTCAGCCCGTTGGTGGCGGAACTGATGGACCACTTCCCGTTGGTGGAAATCGAATTGGTCGCCGATACCGCGCTTAACCTCAGCGATCAACTGCAAAAAGGCTTCCTCGACCTGATCCTGCAAACCGACCTGCTGCGCCTGGAAACCGTGCGCAGCCTGGAGCTGGCCAGCCACCCCATGGCCTGGATCGTCGCCAGCCAGTCGATCTACAACCGCGACTACGCCTCCCTCGCCGAACTGGCCCAGGAGCGCATCATCACCTACTCGAAGAACTCCCACCCGCACCAGGACGTCATCAGCCTGATGCAAGCCAACGGCGTGGCCGCGCCACGGATGAACTGTGTGAACTCGGTGTCGGCGATTACCCGGTTATTGCGCGATGGTTTTGGCATTGGCGCACTGCCACCGGTGCTGGTCAGCGAAGAACTGGCGCGTGGCGAATTGGTGATGTTGCCGATGGCGCAGAAACTACCGAACCTGCAGGTGGTGGTGTCGTGGCGCGTGGGAGTGGAGTTGGTGGAGGAAATTGTGGGGTTGTGCCAGAAGGTCGTTGCCCGCTATGCCGAGGAAGTCGGCGAAGAGCGGATGCTGCTGGCCCCCTGACGAAACTCGATTAAAACTGTGGGAGGGGCGGTGCGACGATTCGACTTGCTCCCGATAGCGGTGGATCAGTCACCAGATGTAGCGACTGTTACTCTGCTATCGGGAGCAAGCCCCCTCCCACATTGGATTTGTGCCGGTCTTTAGAGACCTTTCAGGTCCCGCTCCTCAATCGGCCGGCTCTGGCGCAGGCGCCTGCCGCCCAGCACCACCCAATCGATCAGGCGGAACAAACACTCCAGGCCGAACGACAGCAGCATCGCCCCGCCCAGGCCCCAGCCCATGGCTTCGGGGGTCAGCAGGATCTGGTAGCTGTAACCGTTCCAGGTCTCCAGGCGAATATCCGGGTCGGCGGCCACCGCCACTTGCAGGGCGCGGATGTACCACGGGCCTTGCATGGCCTGGAATTGCTTGTCCAACGCCACCTGGCGGTCAAGCATCGCGCCCAGGCTGTTGGCGTCGCTCTGGAACACCGGGTCATCGCTGGCGCGGTAATGCGCCACCAAGGCCTTCAAGTCACCGTTGAAGAACTGCCGCGCAGTGGTTTCAAACCCGCTCAGGCCGGTCTGGGCCTCGATCAGGTGGGCTTCGACGCGCTTGGCGTAGTCGTTGATAAACCCCGGCACTTGCACGCCAACCAACAGGCCAATGGCAAACAGCACCAACCGCAGATAACTGAGCAACATAGTCGATATCCTTACTCGGTAACGCCCTGGCTGACGCATTCACCGCGTCGCCACAGGCTCCATTGGCCCGGTTCGTAGCGGGTCCAGTTTTCGTTGTCGGTCAACGGTTCGGTGGCGATCACCGTCACCACGTCGTTAGGCGTGGTTTCAGCCTGAAAATCGACGATCACGTCGACATCTTTCAGGCGCGCGGGGCCAAACGGTGCCCGCCGGGTGATCTGCGCCAATTTGGTCGAGCAGTAGCAAAACAGCCAATCGCCATCACTGAGCAGGCAGTTGAACACGCCTTTGCTGCGGTATTCGGCACAGGCGGCGATCAGGTCCGGCAGCATCTGTTCGATGTCCACCGGCTCGGGGAAGGCTTCGCGCACGCGGTTGAGCAAATCGCAAAAGGCCGCTTCGCTGTCGGTATCGCCGACCGGGCGGTAGAAGGTGGCGCGGGGGGTGAAGTCCGCCAGTTGGCCGTTGTGGGCGAAACACCAGTTGCGGCCCCACAGTTCGCGCACGAACGGGTGGGTGTTGGCCAGGCTCACCTTGCCGACGTTGGCCTGGCGGATATGCCCGATCACCACTTCGCTTTTGATCGGGTAACGCTGCACCAGCAGGGCGACTTCCGACTCGCTGCTCGCGGCCGGGTCCTGGAACAGGCGCAGGCCACGGCCTTCGTAGAAAGCGATGCCCCAACCGTCGCGGTGGGGGCCGGTGCGCCCACCGCGCTGCATCAGCCCGGTGAAGCTGAACACGATATCGGTGGGGACGTTGGCACTCATGCCCAATAATTCACACATGCCAGGGCTCTCGCTGCAGGGCGGACAACGTTAAAGGCGCGGTTCGACCCGCATACCGCTCACCGGTGCAGGACGGCGGAAAGGCTCGTCGTCTTCGTCCTCAGGCTCGGCGGCCAAGGCGGCATCGGTGGCGGCCTTGCGCTCACGGCGGGCGTTGGCGGCGCGCTCGATGGGCCAGCGGATCAGCACAAACACGATATACACGCCAAAGGCAATCATGGTGTACATGAACAAATCGGAAATGGCCCGCCAGGCGTTATTGCCGACCTTGAGCACCAGGTCCAGGGCGGTAATGGCCACGGCTGGCGCGAACTGAGTCTTGACCGGGTCGACGATGGTCGGGCTCAACAACAGCACCGCCATCAGCAATTGCAGCGGCTCGCGCAGCCAGCGCCAGATCCAGCGGGTCATGCGCCACCACACCAACAGGCAGCCCAAAGCGGCGAAGGCGTAAAGGCCCCAAGCGGTCAGATAGTCGTTCTCGGTCATGGTGTCCATGGCAAGGTAGGCAAACAGGCGGCTATGATAACGGCTTTTGCGTGTCGCGGCTGCAATGCCTGCCACCTTCCGCCAGACAGAGAGTGATCCATGCCGTCATCGCCCCACATCACTGCCGCCCCGATTGCCCGCAAGGCCCCAGGCCAAGACCCGTACGCCTGGCTGCAAGAGCGTGACAGCAGCGACGTCCTCGATTACCTCAAAGCCGAAAACGCCTGGCAGGAAGCGCAGCTCGCCGACCAGCAGGCCCTGCGCGAAACCCTGTTCGAGGAGATCAAGGGGCGCATTCTCGAAACCGACCTGTCCCTGCCCTCCCCCTGGGGCCCGTACCTGTATTACACGCGCACCACCGCCGGTGACGAATACGCCCGCCACTACCGCTGCCGCCGCCCGGCCGACGACAGCAACCAGGTGGACGACAGCAGCGAAGAACTGTTGCTGGACCCGAACGTATTGGCCAACGGCGGCTTTTTTTCCCTCGGTACATTCAGCATCAGCCCCGACCACCAGCGCCTGGCCTACAGCCTCGACACCAGTGGCGAAGAGATCTACACCCTCTTCGTGAAGGAATTGGCCACCGACAAAGTCAGCGAACTGGCGTTCGAGAACTGCGACGGCAGCATGACCTGGGCCAATGACAGCCTGACCCTGTTCTTCGGCGAGCTGGACGACACCCACCGCCCGCACAAGCTGTATCGCTACCGCCTGGATGGCACGGCGGCGCAGGAAGTGTTCCATGAGCCCGACGGGCGTTTCTTCCTGCATTGCTACCGCTCCAGCTCCGAGCGCCAGCTGCTGCTGGCACTGGGCAGCAAGACCACCAGCGAAATCTGGGCGCTGGACGCCAACCAGCCGCACCTGGACTTCACCTGCCTGGCACCGCGGGTCGAGGACCATGAATACGATGTCGACCACGGCCAACTGAATGGCGCGTGGACTTGGTTTATCCGTAGCAACCGTGATGGCATCAACTACGCCCTGTTTGTGGCTACCGACATTGGCGACGTGCCGACCGAGGATGAGTGGCAGAACCTGATCCCCCACAGCGACGAGGTGATGCTCGATGGCGTCAGCCTGAACACCACCGCCATGACCCTGAGCCTGCGCATCGGCGGCCTGCCGGTGATCGAAGTGCACCCCCAAGGCGTGCCGGCCTATCGCGTGGAATTACCCGACGCCGCCTACAGCCTCTACGTGCAGAACAGCCTGGAATTCGTCAGCGACAAGATCCGCCTGCGCTATGAAGCCCTGAACCGCCCGGCCCAGGTCCGCCAGCTGGAACTGGCCAGCGGCGCGCAGCAGGTGCTCAAGGAAACCCCGGTACTCGGCGTGTTCAATGCCGACGACTACGTCAGCCAGCGCCTGTGGGCCACCTCCGCCGATGGCACCCAGGTGCCGATCAGCCTGGTGGTCAAGCGCGACCAGCTCGGCAAGCCGACGCCGTTGTACCTGTATGGCTACGGCGCCTACGGCCAAAGCCTCGACCCGTGGTTCTCCCACGCCCGCCTGAGCCTGCTGGACCGTGGCGTAGCCTTCGCCATTGCGCATGTGCGCGGCGGTGGCGAACTGGGTGAAGCCTGGTATCGCAATGGCAAGCAGGAACACAAGCAGAACACCTTCAGCGATTTTATCGCGTGTGCCGAGCACCTGATCGCCAAGGGCCTGACCACCTCCAAGCAATTGGCCATCAGCGGCGGCAGTGCCGGCGGCCTGTTGATCGGCGCGGTGCTCAACCAGCGTCCGGCGCTGTTCCAGGCGGCGATTGCCGAAGTGCCGTTTGTCGACGTACTCAACACCATGCTCGACCCGGAACTGCCGTTGACCATCACCGAGTACGACGAGTGGGGCAACCCCGAAGAGCCCGAGGTGTATGAACGCATCAAGGCCTACGCGCCATACGAAAACGTCAGCGCCCAGGCCTACCCGGCCACGCTGGTGATCGCCGGCTACAACGACAGCCGCGTGCAGTACTGGGAGGCGGCCAAGTGGGTGGCCAAGTTGCGCGACACCAAGACGGACGACAACCTGCTGTTGCTCAAGACCGAACTGGGTGCCGGCCACGGTGGGATGAGCGGTCGTTACCAGGGATTACGTGACGTAGCGCTCGAATATGCATTTGTGTTCAAGGCGCTGGGGCTGATTTAAGGAACTTCACGGGGCGGCCCTGTCTGAACACAGGACCGCCTCCTGATTGATGGACCAAGATTGCAGCCATGGCACTACCGACGCTAATGAATACCGAAATCCGCGACATGCTCATGGACTGCGGCCTGTTCGACCCTTTGCTGCCGGAAGACTTTCACGTCGCCGCCGGCTACTTCAATATCAGCAGCATTGCCGAGGGCGAGGTGATTTTCCTCGAGGGCGATGCCGGCACTTTCATGTGCATCATCCACAGCGGCCAGGTGGCGGTGCAGAAAACCAACCACACCGGACAACGCCTGACCATCGCCACCCTGCGCAGCGGCCGGGCCTTTGGTGAGATGGCGGTGCTTGACGGCGAGCGGCGCTCCGCCAGTTGCGTGGCCGCCAGTGACTGCGTGTTGTTGAACCTGGGCAAGGACGCCCTGGAAAAGATGCTCAATGAAACGCCGCGTGTGGCGGCGAAGATCATTCGCGCAATCGCCATCGCATTGTCCAAGCGCCTGCGCATGGCCGATGGGCAATTACTCTCGCAACAGTTTTAACCGCCGGGCGTCTTCGGCTTGCTGTCGTTCTGCTGCAGGCCAGGCACCGTCTGGTCCTTCGGCGGTGTCGGTAATACGATCGGCACCAACGGCGGTGAGCCGTTCGTCTTCGGCACGGCCGGCGGGGTGATCTGCGGATACAGCGTCGGCGTTGGAGTGCCCGGTGCACCTGGGGTCGGTGCCGGCGCCACCGGTACGGTTTGCAACTCCTGAGCCTGCGCTGCACCCAATGCGAGCGCGCTCAACACAATGACCGTTAGAATGCTGCACTTCATCGATGGCTCCATGGCCTGACCGGAATGTCGTAAGGCTACTCCCAACCGCGCAAGAATGCCCTTCCCAATGAGATTTCCATGAAACGTTTCGTTCTGCTGGACACCACCCCGATCCCCGACAACGGCGGTGCCTTGTGCCTGTTCGAATACGGTGAAGACTTTGTCATCAAGATCCAGGGCGGTGACGGCGGCCAATTGATGAACACGCGCATGCACGGCTCCGAAGACGCGCTGGCAGAAATCCCTTGCCGCAAGGTCGCGGGGCGCCCGGACTCACGGGTATTGATCGGTGGGTTGGGCATGGGCTTCACCTTGGCCTCGGCGCTCAAGCACCTGGGCAAGACCGCCGAAGTGGTGGTGGCGGAACTGGTGCCGGGTGTCGTGGAGTGGAACCGTGGGCCATTGGGGGAAAAGTCAGGGCGCCCACTGCTGGACCCGCGCACAGTGGTCCGCATGGAAGACGTGGCCAAGGTGCTGCAGGCCGAGCCTCAGGGCTTTGACGCGATCATGCTCGACGTCGATAACGGCCCCGAAGGCCTCACGCAAAAGGCCAACAGCTGGCTCTACTCCGCCGGTGGCCTGGCCGCCTGCGCCAAGGCCTTGCGGCCCAAGGGCGTACTCGCGGTATGGTCCGCCAGCGCCGACAAGCTGTTCAGCGACAAACTGCGCAAGGCCGGTTTCAAGGCCGAGGAAGTGCAGGTGTTTGCCCATGGCAACAAGGGCACCCGGCACACCATCTGGATTGCGGAGAAGCTCAAGAGCTGAAAAAACCGCTCCGCCGTATGAACCAAACTTATATTTTATCGGCAACGCCTGTGCTTGCCGATAAATTACCACCAACACTTTTACCCGTTTCTTACATACACCAACACCCGCCGCTGACATTCCTTTCGTTAAAAATCAAAGAAACTGCCACCACTGCGCGGCACAACGCTTCGCCGTGCAGACACTGTTCGGAGACGAAGTAATTATTTTCAGTATCCGTTACAGCTTCTTACTCATACGTAACAAGGGTGATTGTTATGCAAGAAGAAACCATGATCGAACTCGACATCAACGAACTTGAGGAAATCCGTGGTGGCGGTGCTTTTCAAGACGCAGGCAAGTGGGTGGACGGAGCAACACAAACCGTCGAGGACTGGTTCGGTGGTGTTGGCAAGGCTATTACTAACAGCTGATTCATAAAGCCATTATTTGCGCTGTAAAACAGGCCAGGGAAAGAGCAACTACCTTCCTTGGCCTTCTTATTGACTGGATCATTAACATCCCCCTACAAGTATTGAGAGAGTCACTGGTCTAATTATGCTTGAACTGGGAAGTGTCACGCCAAGGTCATCCCTTCGGCCATTGGTATTCGGCTGGTTGATTTGCCTCTTTTTCATTACTGCACTCATCCTGCTGTTCACGGGCACTTATGCAAGAAAAGAGGAAATAACAGGCCATATTCAGACCCGCGATATTGTACGTATTACCAGCGAACGATCAGCCCATATCAAAGAGGTGCTGGTGGGCGCCGGAGAGACAGTCAAAAAGGGCCAGCCATTACTGCAGATGCTGAACAACAACCCGGAAATCGTCAGTGGACAAACCCACACGACGTCTTCCAGCGCGAGCGCTGAACGGCTTGAGCACCTCTTGGCAGACCGGCTTGCCGACGAGGCCAGCGCACGATCAACCCATGACGCCCAGCAGCAACTGCTCCACCTGCAACGTGAACAATTGCGTGCAAGCCTGCAACTGAACAGCACCGTCCAACAGTCCATACAGCGTCGTGCCTACATCGCCCTGGAACAAAAACAACGGCATGAACGCCTGGCAGAACAACAGGCCATATCCCAGGCAGATCTTAACGCCGCAACGGTCCATCACGAGTCCGTGCTTCAGGACCTGGCCACCAATGAGCTGGCCAGGACTCACGCCCAGCAGCGCTTGCTTGAGCTTGAACAAGCCAGCCTTGAGAACGAACAGGCCTTGACCCGCCGCCTCAGCGAACTGGCACGTCAAGACCATGAACTGCGCGAACAGCTGCAAAATCTGCACAAAAACCAAGAGTACGTACTGCTTTCCCCCGTCGACGGCGTTGTCGACAGTGTTTCGGTTTTTTCAGGCAGCCGAGCGGACATCGGGCTCCCGATGATCGTGCTGCGGATCGATCAGCCCTCCCTCCATGCCCCGGTGGTGGTGCTTGAAGTCAGCCCTTCCGCCATTGGCTTCGCCCATGTGGGCAGTGAGGTGATCGTGCGAATCGACGCGTTCCCCTATGCGCGTTACGGGGTTATCAAGGGGGCTATTGTCCACAGCACCTCAAGTACCTATCTGAACACCACGCCGATTGGCACCGCCGATCCTGCCCGCAACGGCCAGGTATATCTGGTGGAGGTCAACCTCGACTTCGAGGGCAGCAGGACCCAGATCCAACAGGGGTGGCTCAAGGACGGCATGACCCTGCGCGCCTCATTGAGCCTGGAGCGCTTGAATCTGATGCAATGGCTATTCCTGCCTGTGCTCAAGGGCATCGAACGCACCCCCGATCCTCGAAGCTTGCCTCCCACTGACGGGCATTCGGTATGACAGCATTCAAACAGGTACTGACCGACGCACTCAATCGCTCGCGGCAGTGGCTGCGCAAACGCATGCCAGTGATTCTCCAGGACGAGATGTCCGAATGCGGCATCGCCTGCATCGCCATGATCAGCAGCTACTACGGCAAAAACCTGAGCCTTCGCGACATGCGCCAGCACTACCGGGTGGCACGCGATGGAATGTCATTGTTGCAAGTGGTCAAGATGTGCGAAGAACACAACTTGATTTCCCGCCCCCTGCGCTTGACCCTCGCTAACACGGTGCATCTGCGTACGCCGTCAATCCTGTTCTGGAACAACCGGCATTACGTGGTTCTGGAATCCACCAATGCTCGCGGGCTGCATATCGTCGACCCAGCGGTCGGGCGGCGGTTCTATACCTGGGCCCAAGCGCTGACGATGTTCAGTTCAATCGCGCTGGAAGTGCAACCGAGTCTTTCATTCACGACGAAGGCCAAGGGCACAGCCAAACAGTCGTTGAGTTTTACCCACCTGCTGGAGCGCAACCCCTGGCTGTTGCGCTACCTGATACCGATGGGGCTGCTATCCATTTTTGGCTACGTAGGTGCCATCGCCGCCCCCAAACTGTTTGCCCTGACAATCGATGAGGTCGTGGCAAAGAACGATCAGGACTTTCTGTACCTTATCCTTTATATCTTTGGCGCTTTGTTTATCTTCAAAACCCTGGCTGCGTGGCTCAGGGCAATCCTGGACATGCGCCTGCGAGTGGCGCTGAGCCTGGACCTGGCAACGGGAGTCGTTGCCTGGCTGCTGCGCCTGCCGGTGCAGTACTTCGAGCGCCGCGCCGCGGCCGACCTGCTGCGTCGAACCCAGGCCACGGAAAAAGCCTATCTGCAATTCACCTCCGGGACGATGGACATCACCATCGACCTGCTGGCCAGCGTGCTGTTCCTGGCGTTGATGGCGCTGATCAACCCAATGTTGGCTGGACTGTCGATAGCGCTATGCGGTGTGTTTTTTGTATTCCGCAGCATCACGCTGCCGGCAATGGAGCGACATCACAAGGCCTCAATCGAGGCAGAGACGGCCCGCAACGTCACGCTGTTGAGCACGCTGGGCAACATCGAGTCGATGAAACTCTATCAATACGAAGCGGACCGACTGGCCGCCTGGAACAATCACCAAGCTGACATGGAAAGCGCCAGGGCACGGGTTCAACACCTGCAAGTCATGAACAACGTGGTCCACGAGGGGTTATCTCACAGTCACTCGTTGCTGGTGAGCGCGATAGGAGCGTTGGCAGTGCTGCATGGGACAAACAGCGTCGGCGACCTGTTTGCCTTTGTTCTCTACAAAGACCTGTTCATGGGGTGCCTGTTCAAAGCCATCGACAATTACATCAACCTGCGGCTGGTACGTGTCGAGTTGCTCAGGGTCGAGCAGATCGTCGACGAGCCCAGGGAAGCGATGGAGACCTGCGTCTATAGCGCCAAGGGGCTGAATGAACCGGATCCGGTTACCTCGGTCAGCCTGGACGGTGCATTGTTTCGCTACAGCTCGTTTGATCGACCGACCTTCAAGGACGTGCACCTGAGCCTGCCGGATAGCGGGCGCAAAATCGCGATCTTCGGGCCGTCAGGGTGTGGCAAAAGCACCTTGCTGAAAGTCCTCGCGGGATTTTACCCGCCCGACCAGGGCCAGTTGATGATCAATGGTGTGGCGCTGCAACGCTTCGGCCTGCGGCGCTATCAAAAAAACGTGGCATATGTCACTGCGATTGGCGAAATCATCGACGGCTCCGTCATCGAAAATATCGCCATGGGCATCGAGCCCCTGGATGGCGAATACCTGCTGGTGTGTGTCGAACAGGCCGGCCTGCTGGACAGCATTCGCGCATTGAGCAATGGCTTCAATACATTGCTCGGCCCGGGCGGCGTACAGCTGTCTTCCGGGCAACGACAACGGCTGTTGATCGCCCGCGCGCTTTTCCGTCGCCCAAGCCTGTTGTTGCTCGATGAACCCACCTCGCACCTGGATGGCGATGCCAGGGATGTGATCATCGAAACATTGCGCCGGCTCCCCATGCTCTGCGTAGTCGTGACGCATGACTTGGCGGTGACCAAAGCCTGCGACCGGGTATTGCAGATGGTCGACGGCCAACTGCTGCCCATGCCGGAAAACCGCCCATGAGCCTGCGCTGGCAATTGCGCTGGGCTGTCGGCAAGGTCCGCATTCACAAGGCCGTGTGTACCTTGCTGGCAACGGCATTGGGCGACGAAGTGCGGGCGCGCGGGCTGGTACGGTTACCGCAGTGGCTAGCGCACTTGCCAGCGCGCGCGCGCGGCGCGCACTACCAGCGAACCGTCCAAAACCTTGAGCTATTCGATCTGCCCCCCAAGGACATTGAAGCCTGCGCCTGCCGTCATATCGCTATTGAATGGCAAAAAGGCATCCACCAACAGCGTTACCCCTTGCAGCACCCAGCGCTGTTACGCACTTGGATTCGCTCGGTTGCCTGGGTCGATCCAGAAAACCACTGGCAACGATTGCCTCACAGTCCGTACCTGCTGGTGCTGCTCCATACCGGCGAATACTGGATGGCAGTCGCCAGGCTGGTGGAACGCTACGTTGCACCGACACGTTTCGTCATTCCGATCTGGAACTACCGAGACCCATTCACCTACGGCGCCCTCATGAGCCTGGAAGGCCTGGGTCATAAGGTCGAGATTCTCGACAGCAACTCACCCGCCACAGCGCTGTGTATTGCGCGCCGTATCAGGCAAGGCCATCAAGTCATCATCTTCTCGGATATACCGGTGAGCCTGAATACCAGCAGGGCCGGTGAACCGGTCGATGGGACACTCTTCGGACGTGCAGCCCAGTTTGTCAAAGGGCCAATGTTCCTCGCTTCACGACTGGGCTGCCCGGTCCTGCTGGCCGGCCATCGCGTCCAGCTTGGAAGCCACGGCCAGCTGCATGCGATTGCCCATATCGCGCACGGGGAGGTGCAAGACATGCTGGCCCATTGGAGCAAAGCCATGGAGCGCTTTATCCGCCAGGCACCGGAACACTGGTTCTACCTGTCGCAGATGGAAGCCTTCTATCAAAGACAGCCCGATTCGGCGCAGCGACGCTCAAACATCCCTGCCGCCTTAACCAAACACACCCACCGCCGAGTTGCCCCATGAAAGCCTGGACCGGATTGCTGACGTTGGGCCTGGCCGGTTGCTCACTGACCCCTGACTACCAGGCGCCAGCCTTGCCAGTTGCCGCGCACTGGCGCGATCACCCAACTGAAATCGAGGCAAAGGCGCTGTCTGAATGGCACGAAGTTTTTTCCGACCCGCAACTTTATGCGCTGATCACGCAAGCCTTGCAGCACAATCGCAACTTGCAGGTTGCCATCCTGCGCATCGAGGAGGCCCGTGCTCAGCATGGCATCCAACGCGCCGGGCAATGGCCAGCAGTAGGCCTCAACGGCTCGACCGAACGAAAGCAGGTGTCCGCCCTGGATTCGCCTGATGGTCAACGCCACATTCTCGAACGCGGCCAGGTCGGGCTTGGCATCACAGCATTCGAACTGGACCTGTGGGGGCGCCTGGCTGCACTCAAGGACGCCGCAGGCCATAGCTTTTTGGCCACCCAGGAGGATGCCCGTAGCGTACAGATCAGCCTGATAGCAGAAGTGGCCAGCCACTACTACAAAGCCTTGGCCCTGCTGAAAATGCGTGACCAACACCAGCAATTGCTCACCATGGCGCATGCTGCAAGACGGATGATGACCACGCGTTATGAAGCAGGTCTTGTCAGCGAGTTGCAGGATCGCCAGGCAGACAGTTGGTTGCAGAATCTGCAGAGGCAATCGGCGGAGACCGATCGCGAGCTGAACCTCACCCTTCACAACCTCGAGTACCTGGCGGGGAACCCGCTGGATCAATCCCGCCTGCTGTCGGCCGCTTGGCGCGACGGCTCCGTCATCCTGCCTGTCAGCCCCGGCCTTGCGTCGCAACTCTTGACCCGCCGCCCGGACATCCGAGCGGCAGAAGCACGCCTGCGGGCGCTCGATGCGAACATAGGGGCTGCACGTTCGGCTTTTTTACCGTCCATCAGCCTGACCGCACTGCTCGGTTTCAGTAGCCCTCAGTTGGGGCAACTGTTCTCCGGTGATGCGAGAAGCTGGTCGTTCAGCCCGCAGTTGGGAGTGCCACTGTTTGATATGGGCAAGCGCCTGGCCCAACTGGACGTTGCCAAGGCCCAACGCGAAAGCGCCGTGGCCCATTATCAGTTGACGGTCCAGCAAGCCTTTCGTGAAGTGGCCGATGCATTGGGCTCTGCCGAACCCCTGCAAATCAGGCTTGAAGCCCAGGAACGCACGGTGGCGAACGAGCTACGCCGGGTAGAATTGGCAAACCTGCTGCTTAACGAAGGGCTGAACAGTTATCTGGAAGTCGTGGATGCGCAGCGCCGCTTAAGTTCGGCGCAACAGGATCTGATCACTGTGCGCCTGTTGCAGATCAACAATCGGATATCCCTTTACAAAAGCTTGGGCGGTGGTTGGTCATAACGACAAGGCTGCCCGGCTTGGTGCCCCCCGGTTGCACGCTGGCACCCTTCAGGGCGCCAGGTGCCTGCTAGACAATCCTCACATGAACTGACGCATCTGCTGCACGTCCCGCTCGGTCAGCTCGCCCCGGCCCACCGGTGCCAGCTTGAAGGTGCCGTCAGGCTTTATGTCAATGCCGCTGGAGCCGGCGATTACCGTGCAAATACCTGGAGTTTCCAGCAGGTCCCTCAGTGGATGAAGACCTCCCTTCTCCTGCTTCAGGCTGAGTGCCAGCTGAAAATCGGTCTGCGCATCCACCCCCCCTACCCAGATGACTTTACCGCCACCCGCCAAAGAACCCTTGAGCTCGGCAAGCAACTCAGGGACGTCTTGATCGATCAAGCCGTAGCGCAGGCTGCCTCCATTCAGATGCATCAACGTACGCGATTCGTAGGTACTGCCATTCCAGCCTGAAAGCACTGCCAGGGCTGAGCAGCTGGACAAATACTGCGCGGACAGCATCGACGTGTTGTCCTTGACGGTCTTGAAACGCCCCGTGTCGACAAAAACGGTTTGCGTGGGCGGTGAGGCTTTTTGGCTTGGCGATACTGCATGGCCTTTGCGGAAAAAACCTTTCACCTTGATAAAAATAGAACGGTTCGCAGCCGGGCCAGCATCGTCACAGCCAGGCCTAACGGGCTGGGAAGAGGGAATTTGATTTGGTGTGGTTACTCGGGGCATCACATACCTCTGAGGTTCTCTGTTGTGGAGCAAACGAGAGTACCTGAGGCCTGGGCGCTGCTCACGGCTGGCCCGGCGGTATTGGTGTACAGGGTATGTCTCGGATGAGAGCGCTTGCGTACGTTGCTGAAAAAGCCGCAGCCAACTGCATGTCGAACGGCTAGAATCACCCTCATCCGTGACCCACCAAATAGCCAGGAGCCATGATGAGCTCGACCAACCCGCCCTCCCATACCGCCAAGCTGGACCGCATCCTTGCCGATGCCCAGCGCGACCGGGAAATGGGCTACCGCGACAAAGCCCTGAAGATGTACCCCCACGTGTGCGGCCGCTGCGCCCGTGAGTTCGCCGGCAAGCGCTTGAGTGAACTGACCGTACACCACCGTAACCACAATCATGATGACAATCCCCAGGATGGCTCGAACTGGGAGTTGCTGTGCCTGTACTGCCACGACAACGAACACTCGCGCTACACCGACCAGCAGTACTTCGGCGAAGGCTCCACCAGCAGCCCGACAATCGCCAAGGCCACGCATAACCCGTTTGCAGCGTTGGCGGGGTTGATGAAGAAAGACGACTGAATTACGCAGCTTCAAGTTTCAAGCAGCAAGCTACAAGAAAAAGCCATGGCTCTTTTACTTGCAGCTTGTAGCTTGCCGCTATACTGCTGCCTTTTTAAGGCACTCCCGTGGGCAATAAACGCTACAGCTGCATCGGTCTGTATAACCCCAAATCCCCCGAAAACGTCGGTTCGGTCATGCGTGCCGCCGGCTGCTACGGCGTGGCCTCGGTGTTCTACACCGGCGTGCGTTACGAGCGCGCGCGAGACTTCATCACCGACACCAAGAAGGTCCACCACGATATTCCACTGATCGGCATCGATGACCTGAAGAAGATCCTGCCGCTGGGCTGCATCCCGGTCGCCGTGGAGCTGGTGGAAGGCGCCCGCCCACTGCCCGAATACACTCACCCAGACCGCGCGCTGTATATCTTCGGCCCTGAAGACGGATCGCTGGATAAAGACATCCGCGATTGGTGCGAAGACGTCGTGTACATCCCGACCACCGGCTGCATGAACCTCGCCGCCACCGTCAACGTGGTGCTCTACGACCGCATGGCCAAGGGCAACAACACCCGTTCGGGCCCCAAGTACTGATCTTTTGGGAACATCCGGCGCCTCCACGCAGTCAGCTGCATACACTTGCCCTTGTTGGAGACAGATCATGAGCGACAGCAAAACCTTGCGACCTATCATCGAACACACCCCCTTCCAGAACCCGTCTCCCCAGAATCAGCCCACCCAGAACGTGCATGGCTGGGAACGCATCGGCTCAGTGGCCGGTGGCGTGATGATGGTGGGCAAAGGCCTGCGCCGTGGCGGTATTTTCGGGTTGATTCAGGTGGCGATCGGCGGCGTGGCGCTGGCTCGCGGCTTTACCGGGCACAGTGCGCTTAAAGACAAGCTGGAACAGGGCCGCCAGGAAATGAACAGCGTACGTACGAAGATCGAGCGTGCGGGTGAAGAACTGAGAAACCTGAAGACCAAGGCGGAAGTGGCGGCTGAGAAGGCCGTTAAAACCACGGGTTAGATTCAAATATGGGAGGGGGCAAGTCGAATCGTCGCACCGCCCCTCCCACATTTTGTTTTGTGTATGGCGACGATTCAGCGTAACAACTTGCTGTCCAGTACCACCGACGATTCGCCGATGATGCTCTCGGCCAACTGCACGAACTCCACGGTGGTAATGCTGTTCGCGCGCATCACTGCCTGCGCGAGGTCATCGAGGGAACGTTTGTTGTGGGTTTTCACGCGGATCTCGCGGTCCAGCTCCTGCAACACCAGCACCGCCCGTGACACCGTCGCGCCGCTGACGTGATCGCCGCGCAGGCTGGTCACGTCCTTCCCCTCCTTGGCCAACCGCGCCTGTATCGCCTGATACCGCTCATCTGTAATCCCGCCTGCACGGCGCACCAGTTCGATGGCGTAGTACTCGGTCAGCCCCTCGGTGATCCAGTCGCTGGTGTCGTGGTCGTTGAAGCGGCCAATCGCTTGCACCACTTCGCGAATCAACGGGCTGCTGCCGTTCTCGCTGACCAGCGGCGTGCGGCTGTTGAGGTAGATCGAGTCGCGCGCGGAAAAGGCTCCGCGCCGCATCGGGTCGCTGGCGCCCACCACCAGCAGCTTGGCCGGATGACGCGGGAACACCGCTTCGACCTGCGGCCAGACAAAGGTCAGCAGTGTCAGCACATCCATACGCCGCATGGCTTGGCCCCTGGGCGAGGCGATGGTCACTTCGGTCTCGCCCAGGCGCACGCGGCGGCTGCCGAGGGTGCCGGCGAGCATCCAGCCGGTGGGTCGGTCGAACAGGCGCGAGACGTTGTCGATGCGGAACTTGTTCTTGCCGATGCGCGGCCAGGCGGTTTCGATGCTGTTCCAGCCGGCCGGCAGTTCTAACACCAGACGCGAGACCAGTTCGACCCCGTCCTGCTGGTCGAGGCGTGCGGAGGGCACCAGGTCTTCGCCGCGAAACAACGCCCAGCTCGGCGTCATTCGCGCTTCATAAATACCCGGCTGGCGCGCGTGGCTCAAGCGTACACGGTAGGTCAGGCTGGCCTTGCTGGCGCTGGGTTGCCACAGGCCACGGTGGCCATTGACGCTCCACTGGCCATCCGCCTTGAAGTCGCTGTAGTCGCCATCGCGGCCCAGGTCGAAGTTCAGGCTACGCACCGCCGAGCCCTGGGACAGGCTCACACGCACCTCGGCCTGATCGCCCTGGGGCAGCAGCTTGACGTGATAATCCAGGTCGACCTTCTTCGCGCACCACGCCGGCATGCTCAACGCCAGCAATACCAGGCTTGCCGCCAGCTTGGTTCCCGCCCTCATACACACTCCTTGTTCAGCCCGCGCGGAAGATCAGGTAATCCTCCCAGTCGTCTTCGGGCACGCTACCTTCGCTGAGCATGCGCCCGGACTGGGAAATGCGTTCGTGGTGCACGGCCTCGCGGTCGCCGCAGACCAGGTGGTGCCACAGCGGCAGGTCCTTGCGCTCGCTGACCAGGCGGTAACCGCAGGTGGGCGGCAGCCACTTGAACTGGTCGGCCTGGCCTGGGGTGAGCTGGATGCAGTCGGGCACCGAGGCGCGGCGGTTGGGGTAGTCGGTGCACTGGCAGGTTTTCAGGTCCAGCAGTTTGCAGGCGATACGCGTGTAATAGACGCTGTTATCGTCTTCATCCTCAAGCTTTTGCAGGCAGCACAGGCCACAGCCGTCGCACAACGACTCCCACTCCTCCTGGTCGAGGTGTTCAAGGGTTTTGCGTATCCAGAAAGGTTCGACTTTGGCGGCCATGGCTCTACATCAGTATCGGTAGGTGAAAAGGCCGCCAGTCTAGTGCCCAAGGCCCTTGGGGCCAAGCGCTTACGACTGTCGGTATGAGAAGACTTGTCAGTCTAGCGGGCGCGCAGTAGCTTTGAGCGCCGAATTGACGATCAGGAGCTGCCCATGACACGCGTTGCCGATTACCCGATCCACACCCAGTTCACCGAACGCTGGTCGCCCCGCGCCTTTACCGGCGAGAGCATCCCGCAGGAAACCCTGCTGAGCTTCTTCGAAGCCGCACGCTGGGCACCGTCGGCCTACAACTCGCAGCCTTGGCGTTTTCTCTACGCTCGCCGTGACACGCCGGACTGGGAGCGCTTCCTGGGCCTGCTGAATGAATTCAACCGTGGCTGGGCGCAGCATGCGTCGGCCCTGGTGATCATCGCCTCGAAAACCGACTTCATCGCCCCTGGCGCCACGGAAGAAACCCCCGCCCTGTGGCACACCTTCGACACCGGCTCGGCCTGGGGCCACCTGGCGCTGCAAGCCAGCCTCAGCGGCTGGCACACCCACGGCATGGCCGGCTTCGATCAGGAGCTGACGCGCAAGGAGCTGAAGATTCCAGAGGGTTATGCGCTGCATGCCGCCGTTGCGGTGGGCAAGCTGGGCGACAAATCGAGCTTGCCGGAGTATCTGCAAGGCCGAGAAGCGCCAAGCCCGCGCAAGCCGCTGAGCGAGCTGGTGTCCGAGGGGGACTTTAGTCTTTAACACCGTTGAAACCCTGCCGTTGAAAACGGCAGGGTGAACCATCAAGCCTCTCGAGCGATCAGCTCACTGAACGCGGCGCGCAGTTCTCCGATTTGTCTGTCGTAGACCCTTTTCACCACGGGCACCATAAATTCCCCCGGCAGGCCGTCCATGTCGACGGGGTAGACCTTATTGTCTTTCTTCGAGTACATGAAGTTTTTCAATTGCGGATCGTTGTGAAAAATATCTTTCGCCTCCATCCGCGCCACTGCTTCATCAATTAACAATTGCGCGCTTGGCGGTAAACTCTTCTTTTCAAGCGTACTCAGATCCACACCGTCTATTCTGCCCATTTTTATATATTTGCGGCCGTCTTCAACCATCACAACGGCAAAGCCATCCCCGTAGTATTTGTTCATATTGACTACCGCCATATCAATGTGGCCCTCGGCGGTGGTCAAGCGTGTGGGCCCCAGGTCTTTGTAGGCACTTTTCCCGTCGAGGCTTGCATAAACAACGCCCTCGCTGCCTTGGCCGATCTGAGGCCCGAGATCGGCCTTGACCGAAACCGGATGACCACCGCGCACGCCCAACCGACGCCATTGATCGCCCTGGATATGCTCAAGCAGTAATGAGGTCTGTCGATTGTTGTGATACACCCGCGCCTGGACCTTGCCATCCGCAAAACGCGTAACTTGGCGCACTTCATAAATGGAGGCGTTGCCCGCGCTGTCAATATTGCGGATATGGGACAGGTGCCCGTCGGCAGCGACATACACCCCCTGACTGTTGCGCGACAGCCCGGCAATTCTCGACTCGGGCACCTTGAATTGGTCAAACAGCCTATTACTCAGCTCGCCATCCACCGCGCGGGCTCCAGGCACGAAGTCTTCGAGCGGGCGACCATAAGGGCGCATCGTATGCGTATCGAAGGCATACCATTTGCCGTGATGCAGCACGGCCCCGCCTTCAATGGGTTCGCCCGCGATCTTGAAGACGCCCGTTGCCGCGTCCTCATACTGTTTGCTGGCCGCCTTGAGCAGGTCATAGCTGCCAGCAGAGCCGCGCAGCTGGTTGAACTGCTGCGCCACCTTCGCTGCGGAATAACGCGCGCCACTCGCCGCCAGTCGGCCGCCGCCCGCCAGCAGGTCCCCCATGCCGCTCAGGGGGTTGAAGGCTTCAACCACGGTCGCCCCAACGAACCGTGCAGCCTTTGCCACATGGCCCGCGGATGACAAGGCTTTGCCCAGCACCTTGCCGGCCTGCGCCGCCTTGCCCGCTCCCAGTGTGACCAGGCCAACCACATCCAAAGCCAAGTCGAAGATGCCCTGGCCGACATTGCCCTGTTGAAAGTTGACGATCGCCGAGCGCAAAGGGATGAGATTGAGAAAGAACGTGTAAATCGCCTCATTCCTGGCGTGTTCTTGATCGAAGGAAGTAACGCCCCTGGCCTCGTTCAACAGATCGTCGTTTTTAAGGTCGAGGGACTTCACGAATACGTCAGCGATAGCCTGGCTGCGCCCCGAGTTGAAACTGTCTGGCTGACCTGTCTCGGTCGATCGCTCCTTAAACCGCTGCGCATGTTCGTCTTTATCGGGTTCAAACAGCACGGTTCTGGACAAGATATTGGCGTCGCGCGTTTCCAGCTTATTCGCTGTGTAAGGCTCAGTGCGGCGGCGTATCAGAAAGTTCTCTTTCTCTATGACGCCTCGCCGCGTGTCGATTGTGTAGAGATTGACTTGCCCGTCTCTCGTCGCCTTCACTTCCAACGTATGTCCTCTGACGTGAAGAGCAGGCGGGGTCAGTAAATCAACGGCTATCGTGTATTGGTTGGTATGGAAGAACTCCAGCTTTCCAAACTCCAGGTTTTTGCGGTCCTCCAACGGCAGCGTGGCAATCAGTTGCTTGACCCTGCCCTGCTGGCCCTGCTCATGGGCATTGATTGCCGTGTCGTAAGCAGCCCTGAACGCTGTAGCCACCTCCAGCTTGCCCATACGGAAGAGGTTGCAAAACGTATTGACGGGGATGCGCTTGTCATTGCTGACCCAATGATCTTCAGCGCCCAGGCTGCCCCCTTCCATCACAATATCCAGCATTGAGCGTGCCCCGGGATGAAGACCCGGTCTGCCTTTCCTCAACCTGGCCTTTTGGATACTGCGCACTTCAAAGAGACGAGGGTCCAGGTCAGGAAACGCCTCTTCCAGCCGGGCGAGAGCCATCGCCTTTCGGCTGGGGATTTCCGTTTGCAACAGGGTGCTGGTGCTTTTCAGTGAGCTCAACTGGCTGTTATACGCCGTCCTCACACGCTCCATGTCCCTCGCCGAGGGTGCCTCTTCAGCGGTGGCGAGCAAACCGTTTACGACGCCCCAATCCCTCAATGCCTGATAACTGATTGGCTGGCTGACGGCTTCGTCGGTGTTGAGTTTCTCAGCGGCCAGCAAAATTTCCCCGTAGCCCATGGCGAGCGTGCGGCCTGGGGTTTGCGCTTCGATTCGGGCCACTGACATCACCAATTGCGCCCACAGCACGCTGCCGTAGGTCACGCTGGCGGGAATGTCCTTGACCAGGTATTCAGGCGCCGTCCTGGCCAGCAGCAGATAGGCCGCCAAGTTGGCGGTTTGCGCGTTGGCCCGGCCCTTTTCAATCAGGTGCTTGCCCAACCCTTCAACCACTACCGAAGCCGGTTGTCCCCAGTGCCGATTGTGCGCCAGGTCAAAACCGGCAACGCTATGGTGGGCAGGCGCTGCCTGGGACTCCGGATCAAGGCCCAGTTGGATAGCCGTCATCACATAGTCGTTGCCGCCGCCGTCAGTGACGATCCCGTTGAGCCGGGTCTGGATGGCTTGCTCCAGGGCTACTGCCTTGGCGGATCCGAGCAATTTCTCCATCGCTGCAACAGGGTTTTCCAGGTCGGCCTGGGACACCGAACTGCCGCTGATCAAATAGCCCAGCGCCCCTGTACCGCCCTCGATCAAGGGCAGGCCTGGCACTGCGCTGGTATTGCTGTGCAGCAGGTCGACAAGCGCTTTCTGATCCTGCCCGGGCATAGGCAGCGGCCAGGACAACCCACCACTCAAGTTACCGAGGGGGTGGACCTGCGCTTGCCTGGACACGGTTTCTGTCAAATCGAGCAGCGCCTCCAGGGTTGTCGGCACCTGCAACCCACTGCCGAGGATAAAAGCTTCCAGACTGATCAGACGGTTGACGGGCAGAGGCTGCAGCGGCGAATAGGACGAGTCTTCGCACACATACATCAGGGTACTTTTCAACTGCGCAGCCAGCGCCGTTTGCATCAGCGTCCTGGCCCGGGCCATGGATAAAGACTCACCGGGCAGGGGCTGATCCAGAATTTGGCGAGTGATGTACTGGAGTTTATCGGCCAGCATGCGTTGGTTGCAGCGGTCGCCCAACGCAATCTTCAGCGCGGATGACTGCGCGAGTACAGGGGTGTCAGCTGCGTCGGCAACCGTTTCGGAGGGCGGGTTGGCGGACGCCATGGGGATGTTGGAAAGAGGTATCGAGCGTGGATGAATAGCGGGAAGAGCGAGGGTGGTCATGATGGTACTTGTCCTTAGTCGAATGAAACCCCTTCAAAAGGCGCTAACTTACGCCCTCTGCGTCCCCTGGGTGGGGAGGCTCGCACAGGAGGTTCCATCTTGACTGTCAGGTGGTGTGTACATGACCACATGTGAACGAACGCGCCCGACTGCCGGGCGCTGCCGTCAGTAACCGCGCTCGAAACTCACTTCGCCGCGCAAGGCTTGCCCAACCTGATAGGCACGTACGTTTTCCAGGAACAACTCCACCATCATCGACGGCGAGGTCGGCGCCGAGCTGTGCCCGGTCAGCAGCAGACCCCAGGCAGTCCAGAACGGGTGGCGTTGCGGCAATGGTTCCTGGCGGCACACGTCGATGACCGCGCCGGCCAGGTGCCCTTCTTTCAAGGCTTCGACCAGATCGGCATCCACCACCGCCACACCGCGCCCGACGTTGATGAACAAGCCGGTCGGCTTGAATTGCTTGAACAGCGCAGCGTCGTACAGGTCATGGGTGTTTGGCGTGTTGGGCAGCAGGTTGATCACGTAGTCCACCTCCCCCACCAGCCGGCCCAGTTGGTCGAGACCAGCCACTTCGATAAACGGCGCTTGTTCCCGCGCGGTACTGGCGATGCCGTACAGCTTGACGCCAAACGGCACGAGGAACTCTGCCACGCGCTGGCCGATATCGCCGGTGCCCACGATCAACGCCTTGCGCCCTGCGAGACTCTGGCCGGTGCGGCTGTCCCACTTGCGCTCGACCTGGCTGACCAGCCGCGCGAGTACTTCGCGCTCGTGGCCCAACATATAGGTGAGGATAAATTCGGCCATGACCTGGCCAAAAATACCGACGGCGCGAGTCAGGCGATAGTCGCGGGGCAAGCCTTCGGCGAGCAGCGGCGTAACGCCGGCCCAGGTCGATTGCAGCCACTGCGGTTGGTGGCCCTGGCGCAGCAGCGTCGCCAACAGGTCCGGCTGGCCCAGCCATACCGGGCAATCGGCGGCCAGGCGCGACAGCTCGGCCGAGTCGCCGCTGGTGAGCACCTCAAGGTCCGGCGCGGCTTCATTGAGCAATTGGGCGTAGAGCGGGTGATCCTGTTCAGCAATCAGAACACGCATGGTTCAAACCTTTCAAAAACAGTGCAGACGGCCGCCCGCTTCCCTACGGCCACCGCCCACTAATACGATTCCATTGAAACATGTGCCCCGGGCGGAGCACTGACCGATCACATCGGGTCGTTACGGCGCAGCAGCTCTTCGGGCAGGTGCTCGATGTACTCATCCTCGGCCGGCGGCATTTGCAGGTGATAGCCCTGCTTGTCGAGGTTTTCCAGCACGACAAGGATGTCTTCGCGCGACAGTTTGCGCTCCGGCGTCAGCACCATGTCGAAGGCGTGGTGCGGTTTGCCGAACGCAGCCATCAACGGCTCCGGCACACGCTCCAGCGCGTCGCTTTTGAGCACGTAGAGGTACATGCCGTCTTTTTTCAAGCTGCGGTAGATGGAGCAAATACGTTTCAAGGCTGTTCTCCGGCAGTGGCCAGGCTGTCGAGCAGCGCCTGGCCCATCAACTCGCGGCGCCAGCCACGCAGCGAGTCTGGCAGTTTATAAGGCCCATCGGGGTAGCCACTTTTAACCAGGGCTTCGAGGGTTTTCTTGCGCAGCATCAGTTCCGGCGCCATCTCCAGGCGCTCGGCGAACGTCTGGCCCAGGGCGCGCAGTTGCTTGATCAGCGTGGCGGCGTCCACTGGCAGCGGTTCAGCCACGGCCGGCGGCCATTGGTCCATGGACACGCTGCCGGCCCGCTTGATCAGGTCCAGCAGGAACTGGCCATCCTGGCGCACGGTACGCGGATGCATGTCTTCGATCTTGCCCAGGGCGGCGAGGTTGTCCGGCTGGGATTTGGCCAGGGGCCACAGCGAGTGTTCGCGAATGATGCGGTTGCGCGGCAGGTCCCGGGCGCGGGCCTGCTGCTCGCGCCAGGCGCATAGTTCACGCAAGACAGCGAGCTGGGCGCGGGACAGTTTCCACGCCAGCTTGGCGTCGCGGTACACCTCGTACGGGTCGACTTCGCGGCGCAGGTTGGCGACCAGTTCGGCGCCGTCTTCCAGGACCCAGGCGTATTTATCGTCCGACAAACGCGGGCGTAGCCGGATGTAGACCTCGGCCAGGTGCACCGCATCTTCGGCGGCGTAGCTCACCTGGGTTTCGGACAATGGCCGCTGCAGCCAGTCCGAACGGGTCTCGCCCTTGGGCAGCTCAATATCGAGCACGGCTTGCACCAGGCGCGAGTAGCCCATGGAGAAGCCAAGGTTCAGGTAAGCGGCGGCCAATTGGGTGTCGAACAACGGCACCGGCAGGCTGCCGGTCAGGCGCAGCAACACCTCAAGGTCTTCGCTGCAGGCGTGCACCACCTTGATCACCGCCGGGTTCTCCAGCAAAGCGGCCAAGGGTTGCCAGTTGTCGATGGTCAGGGGATCGATCAGGTAAGCGCGTACGCCATCACCAATCTGGATCAGCCCGGCAATGGGATAAAAGGTGTCGACCCGCATGAATTCGGTGTCGAGGGCGACGAATGGCAACTGCTGCCATTCGGCGCAATGCTGGCCGAGGCTATCGTTGTCGCAGATCCAGTGAATATCGATGGCCACACGGCTCTCCCTTGAAGAATGGCGCGCAGTATATATCGCGAAAGGGGCTAGCGAGCATCCGCAGTGCACAGGCAACCATGAAAACTCAGACAGGACATGAAGAATAGTCCGACAAGCGGGAGTTATCCTTTCTTACGCAGAACGTAGACCCGCCACAGGCTGGACCCCGGCATGAATTCCTGGTGATTCAAGACCTTGAATCCGGCCTGGCGAAATTCTTCTTCCATGGTGATACGCGACTGCACCGAGACAATCACTGTATCGCGGCTAACCCGATGAAATTCGCGCAGCAAGGCCATGCGCCCTTCGGTGCTGGGCACATGACGAAACAATTCCAGGCAGAAGATGCAGTCCACCGCATTCGCCGACAAGCCGATGGAAAACGCCGAGCCCTGGAATGTCTTGACGCGCTTGAGCAAGGACGCCGGATGGTGGGTGCGGGCGTGGTCGAGCATGTCCTGGGAGTTGTCCGAGGCCAGGATCACCCGGTTGATGTGTTCGGCCAACACCGGCCAGAAGCGTCCCGAGCCGCAGGCCAGGTCCAGGATCAGCCCCGGCTCGCCGGCGACCTTCAGCGCATGGCGCACCAGCCGTGCATCACGCCATGAGGCCAGGCGCTGGCGCACGCCGGGCGGGCGCGTGTCACCGCAGACCCTGGCGTGCTCGCGGTCGCAGCGCTCGGCGTATTCGATCTCGATGGAGGATGGAGGTTGTGGCGACATCGCAGGCTCATGTGACTGGAACGGTAGTGAACGACCTTGATTCGCAGCTTAACCACTGCAACGTGAAAAAAAGGTCGAAGCCCTCACAACCGTAAAAACCATCACGCCTGATGCAGGTACCAGCGCCAGTCCTGCTCGCCCACCTCGCCCATGAACTGGCGATATTCAGCACGCTTCACCGCCAGGTACACGCCCAGGAACTCACTGCCGAACGCCTCCCGCGCCCAGCTGGAAGCTTCCAGCGCGCGCAGGGTGGTGAGCCAATCGGTAGGCAGCAACTCCTTGGCCTGGGCGTAGCCGTTGCCTTCCACCGGGGCGCCGGGGTCGCGTTGTTCGCGAAGGCCACGGTGGATGCCCGCAAGGATCGCGGCGGCCGCCAGGTAAGGGTTGGCATCGGCGCCGCAAATGCGGTGCTCGATATGCCGGGAGTGGGCCGGACCGCCTGGCACCCGCAGGCTGACGGTGCGATTGTCCACGCCCCAGGTGGCGGCCAGTGGCGCATAGCTGTTGGTTTGGAAGCGGCGATAGGAGTTGGCGTTGGGGCAGAACATCAGCAGTGAATCGAGCAAGGTGCTGAGCATGCCACCCACTGCGTGGCGCAGCAGTGGCGTGCCGTCGGCGGCTTCACTGGCGAACAGGTTGTTGCCCTCGGCGTCGGCCAGGCTGACGTGCATGTGCATGCCGGTGCCCGCCAGGTCGTCGAATGGTTTGGCCATGAAACACGCAGCCATGCCGTGTTTGTGCGCCACGCCTTTGACCAGGCGCTTGTAGCGCACCGCTTCGTCCATGGCTTGCAGGGCGTCGGCGCGGTGTTCCAGGGTGATCTCCACCTGGCCTGGGGCGTATTCGGAGATCGCCGTGCGCGCCGGGATGCCTTGCAGTTTGCAGGCGCTGTAAAGGTCGGCGAGGAACGGTTCGATCTGCTCCAGCTCACGCAGGCCGTAAACCTGGGTCGAGCGCGGACGGCCACCATCCACATCCCGTGCCGGTTGCGGGCGGCCATTGCTGTCGGGCTTCTGGTCGAGCAAGTAGAACTCCAGCTCCGCCGCCATGACAGGGTAATAACCGTCGGCGTTCAGGCCTTCGATCACCTTGGCCAGCAAATGCCGGGGGTCGGCCACGGTGGCGGGCAGGCCTTCGGTGGGGTGCATGCTGACTTGCACCGCAGCGGTCGGGATCAGCCGCCACGGCATGCGTTGCAAACTGCCGCTGATCGGGTAGGCGCGGCAGTCGATATCACCCACCTCCCAGACCAGCCCGGAATTTTCCACATCGTCGCCATTGATGGTCAGGCCGAGGATGGTGCTGGGCAGCGGTCGGCCACTTTCATACACCGCCAGCAGTTCATCGCGGTGCAGCAACTTGCCGCGCGGTACGCCGTTGTTGTCGAGGATAAACAGCTCGAACATCTCAATATCCGGATGCTGTTCAAGGAAGGCGTGGGCTTCGTGCAGGCTGGCAAAAACACTCATGGGGGGGTCTCGTACGTTTGTTTCAGGCAGGCGCGCGCATGCGTGCGTCATCCATGGGGAAAATCAGCGTAGGAGAAGGGAATCTGGCGGGCGCGCGTGGCGGCAGTGGAACAGGGCCCAGAAGGCAAGCTCAGACGGCAATGTCGCAGGATGAGTGTCGGGGCAGCCGTCCATGGGTGAATCACAATGATGGAGATACGCCAGCCTCACACGCCCGCCTAGGTGTTTAAATTCAGGGTTGCCGGAGTTTGGTTGCAACTTGGCTAAACATTCGCCGCGCCTTGCTACCTTAGCCCTTGCTGGAAATAATGACCGCCCCGATCAGGCCCCAAGGACTCGACCGCATGAAAGCACCTTTAGCCCTGTGTGTACTGGCAAGCCTGGCGACCAATGCCCTGGCTGACACCGCCCCCTCGCGCCTCGACCAGGTGCTTGAGCGCGGCACCCTCAGCGTCTGCACCACCGGCGACTACAAGCCCTACACCTCGTTGCGCGCCGACGGCAGCTATGAAGGCATCGACATTGCCATGGCCGAGTCCCTGGCCAAGAGCCTTAATGCCAAGATCCAGTGGGTGCCCACCACCTGGAAAACCCTGATGCCGGACTTCCTCACCCAGCGCTGCGACATCGCCGTGGGCGGGATTTCAGTGTCGCTGGAACGCCAGAAAAAAGCCTTCTTCAGCCAGACCCTTGGGGTCGACGGCAAGATCCCGCTGGTGCGTTGCGCCGACGTTAAGCGCTACCAGACCGTGGAGCAGATCAACCAGCCCCAGGTGCGCGTGATCGAACCGGCGGGCGGCACCAACGAAGTCTTCGCTCGCGCCCACCTGGGCCAGGCGCAAATCCGCCTGCATGACAACGTGACCATCTTCGACGAACTGCTGGCCGGCAAGGCTGACGTGATGATCACCGACGCCAGCGAAGCGCGTTACCAGCAGAAGCAAAAACCTGGGCTCTGCGCGGTCAACCCGGAGCGGCAGATGCAGTACAGCGAAAAAGCCTTCCTGCTGCCCAGCGATGATATGGCGTGGAAGAGCTATGTCGACCAGTGGTTGCACCTGAGCGTGGCCACCGGGGTGTACGACGGCATCGTCAACCAATGGTTGGCGGCGCCCTGAGCCAGAGCCGTCTACGCTGTGGTCACATCAATAAGAACGAGGGACGGAACATGAAGGGACTGCTCCGCGCCACCTGGCTGGTGCTGTTGTGTTTCAGCCAGGTGCACGCCGACACGCCGGATGAGGACGCCCTGGCCGCCAAGGCCCTGCTGGGAAAAGCCCTGGCCTACTACCAGACCAACGGTGACAAGGCCTTCGCGGCGTTCAGCCGCCAGGGCGAGTTCATCGACCACGACCGCTATGTGTTCGTGGTCGATACCCAGGGTGTACTGCTGGCCAGTGGCGGCCCCTCCTCCGCCTTGATCGGCCGCGATGTGTCCGAGGTACTCGGGCCGGACTTGCGCCAGTCATTCAAGGACGCGCTCACGGTGCCGGAAAGCCAAGGCATCCAGCAGGCCGATTACCACTGGCAGAACTGGAACGACGGCAAGGTCGAGCACAAGCATGTGTTTTACCAGCGCGTCGGCGAGCGCATCCTGGCCGTGGGTTATTACCTGCCGCGCGCCACACCGGAACAGGCCCGGGCCCTGCGCGACAAAGCGGTGAACGCGCTGCACAAGGATGAAACCGGCACGCTCAAGGCTATCAACGACTTGCAGGGCGGCTTCCTTCAGGATGACCTCTACGTGTTTGTGGTGGACTTGAACACCCAACGTTACGTGGCCCATGGCACCAACCTGCGACTGATCAACACCGACTTCAGCAAGATCAAGGACCCCGACGGCAAGCCGGTGGGCAAACCGATTCTCAAGCTGATGGCCGAGCAGGACCAGGGGGAATACAAATACCGTTGGAAAAACCCGGTGACGGGCAAGGTCGAGAACAAACACGCTTATGTGCGCAAGGCCGGGCATTTCATGGTTGCGGTGGGTTACTACAGCCCCTGATCTGAACTGGAATGCATTCAAATGTGGGAGGGGCGGTGCCCGGCAGATAAGGCACCTGTGGCGAGCGGGCTTGCCCCGCGTTGGGCTGCGTAGCAGCCCCTGTAAGGAAGAATGCGGTGTATCAGACACTCTGTAGAGGCTGGTTTTGGGGCTGCTTCGCACCGCCCCTCCCACATTAGGTCTCTATTGTGTCAGTCAGCGGGTTTTGTCTTCCCGCCCGCGCAGCACGCGATTGGGCATTGCGATCGCCGCCGCCAACCCCAGCAGCGACACCGCCGCACTCACCATCAGCAAATGCCGGAACGTCACCCCCAACTCCCCGCGCAGGGCGTCCTGCGCCGGGCCGGGGGCGGCGTTCAAACCATCCAACAGCACGTTGCCGGAACCGCCCTCCGCCACCAGCGCACCGCTGGCCAGGTGGGCGAAGCTGGAATCCTGCAACAACGCCAGCAGCAACGCCGACATGCACGCCACCCCCACCGCGCCGCCAAGGGAACGGAACAGGTTGGTGGTGCTGGTGGCGACGCCGATGTCGCGTTGATCTACCGAGTTCTGCGAACCCACCAGGGAGGTGGGGAACTGCATGCCCGCGGCGATCCCGCACAGCAACATGAACACGCCGGTCAGCAGCACGTCCTGGGGTGCACTGAAGGCCATGCCCAGAATCGCCAGCGGGCTTAACAGCGCGCCGCTGAGGATCATCGGTTTGTAGCGCCCGGTCACCGAGGTCATGCGCCCGGCGGAATAGGCGCCGATGGGCAGGCCCATCGCCAGGGGCAGCAAATGCAAGGCGGCGCTGTCGGCACCGCCGCCGGTCACTGTCTGAAAGCGCAGGGGCATCAGCACTGTCAGGGAAATCGCCTGGAAGCTGGTGAAAAACACCGTGCACCAACACAGCACTGCGCTGCGGTTGGCAAACAGATGCATCGGCAACAAGGGCTCCCGCGCACGGCGCTCTTGCCAGACAAACAGGCTCAACGCCACCAGCGCACAGGCCAGCAACCCCAGCACTTCATCGTCCCGCCAAGCATGGCCCTGGCCGATTTCGGTAATGCCCAGCAACAAAGCGCTTAAGCCGACGATCATCAGCACAGTGCCGAGGTAATCGATGATCGGCTTGCGTTGCGGCACCGGCAGCCCCACCAGGGTTCGATGGGCCACGTACCAGGCACCGGCGCCCAAAGGCAGGTTGATCAGGAACACCCAGCGCCACGACAGGTACTCAGTCATGTAACCGCCCAACACCGGCCCGGCCACGCTGGCCACCGCGTACATGCCGCTGAAATACCCCTGGTAACGCCCGCGCTCACGGGGCGGGATGATGTCGCCGATGATCGCCTGGCTCACCGAGATCATCCCGCCGGCACCGATGCCCTGCAGCACCCGCGCCAGCACCAGTTGCTCCATGCTCTGGGCCATGCCGCAGAACAACGAAGCCACGGTAAACAGGCCCATGCCGATCAGCATCATCGGCCGACGCCCGTAGAGGTCGCCGAGCTTGCCGTAAATCGGCACCGCCACCGTCATCGCCACCATATAACCGGAGATCACCCAGGCCAGCAGGTTGACGTCGTGGAATTGTGCAGAGATGGCGGGCATGGACACGGCGACGATGGTTTGGTCCAGGGCACCGAGGAAGATCGCCATCATCAACGAGGCGAGAATACTGCGCACCGCGGGAAGCGGTGGCGTGGGCTGATTGAGCTGAGTCACGGCAGAACCTTCGAGCAGGGCCCGCGGGAAGAGGCGGCCCGCGGGAATGCTCGATACGATAGCAGGCTATTCGATAGGCTCGTAAGGAAGTCCGACGTAATTTTCCGCAATGGTCCTGCGCCCGGCTTCGGAGTGGATGAAGTACTCCAGCTCGCTCTGGGCAATGCGCTGGCTGAACCCGTCGGACTCAGGGAATTGATGCAACATCGAGGTCATCCACCACGAAAACCGTTCGGCCTTCCACACCCGGCGCAGGCAGATGGCGGAATAGCGTTCCAGCAAGTCCACCCGTCCCTCGCCATACACCTTGAGCAAAATCCGGAACAACGTGCTCACGTCGCTGGCCGCCAGGTTCAAGCCCTTGGCCCCGGTGGGCGGGACGATATGGGCCGCATCGCCAAGCAGGAACAGGCGTCCGTACTGCATCGGTTCCACCACGAAGCTGCGCAGTGGCGCGATGCTTTTTTCGATGGATGGACCGGTGACCAGCTGTTCAGCCAAGGCGTTGGGCAGGCGGGTTTTCAGTTCCGCCCAGAAGCGTTCGTCCGACCATTCGTTCACCGGCTCCTCGGCCGGCACTTGCAGGTAATAGCGGCTGCGCGTCGGTGAACGCATGCTGCACAGCGCAAAGCCCCGTGCGTGCTTGGCGTACACCAGTTCCGCGTGCACCGGCGGTGTATCGGCGAGGATGCCCAGCCAACCGAAGGGGTAGACCCGCTCGAAGACCTTCAGCGATTCAGCCGGGATCGACTGGCGCGCCACACCGTGAAACCCATCACACCCGGCGATGTAGTCGCATTCCAGGCGAAACGCCTCGCCCTGATGCTCGAACGTCAGCCAGGGTCGATCACTTTTAAGATCATGGGGCTGCACGTCGCGCGTTTCATACAGCGTGGTGGCGCCAGCAGCGGCGCGGGCGGCCATCAGGTCGCGGGTGACTTCGGTCTGGCCGTAGATCATGACTGATTGGCCGCCGGTCAGCGTCTTGAGGTCGATGTGGGTCAGTTGACCGTCCAGCGCCAGCTCGAAGCCATCATGCACGAGGCCTTCGGCATCCATGCGCTGGCTCACGCCCGCCTCGCGCAGCAGGTTGACCATGCCTTGTTCCAGCACCCCGGCGCGGATGCGGCCTTGCACGTAATCGGCACTCTGGCGCTCCAGGATGAGGGTCTGGATACCGGCGTTGTGCAACAGTTGACCAAGCAACAGCCCGGAGGGACCGGCGCCGATAATGGCGACTTGGGTTTTCAGCGTTTTCATTATTTTTATCGCCCGCAAATTCCACACGAACGGATCGAGTGAAAGAGTTGTCATTGATCTGGTAGCTGACAGTTTTCACTTGAGTGAGCAGTATAAGAAGGTGAAAACTGCGACAAAACCTGCGCTTTTTGCCAATTCGGGCGATTACCGCACCACTGTCCTGAGTATCGGATTGAAACCATGACCAACACCGCGATTCCGGTCTTCAAGCTTTACGGAGAAAGCCAGCAATGGCCGACCCCCGATTTGTTGCACTGCGAAACCATTTCCCGGCGCAGTCGGGAATACCAGTGGGAAATCCAGCCCCATCGGCACGCGGATTTGTGCCAACTGCTGTACGTGCACAAAGGCCAGGCCGAGTTGGAAATCGAAGGTCAGCGCATCACCCTCAACGAAGCCACACTGCAAGTCTTGCCGCCGTTGTGCGTGCATGGGTTTCGTTTTGCCGAAGATGTCGAAGGCTATGTGGTCACCCTGGCAGCGCCGCTGGTCAGCCACCTGCAAGCCCAACTGGGCGCAACGGCAGGCGGTCTGCAGACCCTGGGCAGTTACCCGGCGGGCAAGGACAGTGACTACGTCAACAGCCAGTTCGCCCGCCTGCAGGACGAATACGCCGACGATCAACCGGCCCGGGACATGATGATGCACGCGCTGGTCAGTGTGCTGCTGGTGTGGATCAGCCGCCAGGCCATCCAGCGTCGCCACCCGCGCGCGCCAAGGGGCCGCGAGTATTTCCGGCGCTTTACGCAATTGGTTGAACAGCACTATCGGGAACACCCGAAGATTGAGGATCTGGCCCACAAGCTGGGTATCTCGGTCTCACACCTGAATGGGACGTGCCGGGAGCTGGGCGGGCAGCCTGCATTGCAGATCATGCATGACCGCCAATTACTCGAAGCCAAGCGCCTGCTGACCTACACCAGCATGACCATCAACGAAATGTCGGAAGTACTGGGTTTTTCCGACCCGACCAACTTCTCTCGGCTGTTCCGCCGACGCGTCGGGTTTTCACCCAAGGCGTTTCGCGAGCAACTCAAGGCCGAACAACCGCCTACCTGAGTGCACTGAAACTGCCGGTGTGGGGAACGCATTGGTCCTGATGGCAGCTGATCGCAAAGGTCGGCTGCATACGGGTCTGTTCCACGCGGTAGGCGGCAGTTCCGTACAGGGCGCTGGCCAGGGCGCAGAGGGTGAAAATCATCAGGTATTTTCTGGTTTTGATGCTCATGGCACAGACCTCTGAACGGATCTACAGGGTGCTGTTTAAAGCATAGGCCAACCAGGGCGAGTTGCCATTATTGGGCGACATTCAACAGGGTTATGTCGCCTTAGAGACCCATGTCCCACACCGGCTCCTCGGGGAACCTCACCACCAGGAAATCCAGCAGGCTGCGCAGCGCCGAAGGCATGTGCTTGCGCGACGCATAGACCGCGTAGATGTTCATCTGCCGGGGTTCGGCCTCGGGTAGCAGACGTACCAGTTCACCACGGCGGATGTGATCGCCGGCCTGGTAGCTGGGCAACATCGCCACCCCGGCCCCGGCCAGCGTCACGCGTAACAACGTACTGGCTTCGTTGGCGGTGATATTGCCGTGCACCGGCACCGACACGTGCTCGCCCTGTTCCTCGAAATGCCACAGGCTTTTGCCGAAGTACGAGTGGGTCAGGCAGTTGTGCCGGGCCAGATCTTCGACTTTCTGCGGCGCCGGGTGCTCCAACAGGTACGCCGGGGTTGCGCACACCACGGAGCGACAGACCGTCAAGCGCCGGGCGATCAGGTTCGGGTCCAGGTCGTTACTGGTGCGGATGGCCAGGTCGATGCGCTCATCCACCAGGTTCACCGTGCGATCGAGCATTTGCAGGTCAATGGTCACCAAGGGGTAGCGCTTGACGTACTCAGCGATGGCCTCGACCAATTGCGCCTGGCCGAACGAGGTGCTGACACTCAGGCGCAACAGGCCACGGGGCGCGTTATCGGGCTCACTGACGGCGGCCTGCATATCGCCGCACAACTCCAGGAGTTGCCGACACCGTGGCAGGGTTTCGCTACCCGCCGCCGTAAGGCTGAGCTTGCGTGTGGTGCGGTGCAACAGGCGCGCGCCGACCCAGTCTTCCAGCTCGGCCAGGTAACGCGACACCACCGGGCGCGACAGGTCCAAATGGTCGGCAGCGGCGGACTGGCTGCCCAGGTCCACCACAGTGACAAACACGCGCATTGCTTGAAGACGATCCATGATTTGCCCGATTTCAGAAACAAACTATGTTCCAGCATCGCATTTTTAGTCTTGTTTAGTGCAACTAAGCTCTGTACATCCTTTGAATCGACTGCTGGAGCTGTCCAATGTTCTCAACCCTCAAGCGCTTGACCTTCACCGCTGCCTTGGCGTTTGCCGGCCATGCAGCGGCGGCCGACCTGAGCCTCGACGTGTACAACCCAGGCGAGGCGGCGATCTTCCCGGTCAGCTCGGTGCTGGTCAGCGGCGCCAAAGACGCGATCCTGGTGGACGCGCAATTCGGCAAGGGCCAGGCCGAACAACTGGTGCAGAAGATCCGCGCCAGCGGTAAACACCTGACCACCATCTACATCAGCCACGGCGACCCGGATTACTACTTCGGCCTCGACACCCTGACGGCCGCGTTCCCCGACGCCAAGGTGCTGGCACCGCAACCGGTGGTCGACCATATCAACGCCACCGTGGCTGGCAAGCTTGAGTTCTGGGGCCCGAAAATGGGCGCCGACAAACCCGGCAAAACCATCGTGCCGCAAGTGTTGCAAGGCCACAGCCTGACCCTTGAAGGGCAGCAACTGGAGGTGATCGGCCTGGACGGCCCGCAACCGGACCGAAGCTTTGTGTGGATCCCGTCGATCAAGGCCGTGGTCGGGGGCGTCGTGGTCTCGCAGAACATTCACCTGTGGATGGCCGACACCCAAAGCGCGCAATCCCATAAAGACTGGCTCACCACCCTGCAACGCATCGAACAATTGAAGCCACGCACGGTGATTCCAGGCCACTACCTGGGCACACCGTCGCCGAAATCCGTGGCCTTTACCGCCGACTACATCAAGGCCTTCGACGTAGAAACCGCCAAAGCCAAGGATTCCGCCGCCCTGATCGCGGCCATGAAAAAGCGTTACCCCACCCTCGCCGACGAAAGCTCGCTGGAACTGAGCGCCAAAGTCGCCAAGGGCGAAATGAAGTGGTGAACGACTTTAAACCCTAATCGTACTGGAGAACGTCATGAGCAAGATCGCAATCATTGGGGCCACCGGCCGTGCCGGCAGCCAATTGCTGGAAGAAGCACTGCGTCGTGGGCATAGCGTGGTGGCTATCGCACGTAACACCGACAAGCTGGCTGTCCGCCCCGGCGTCACCGTCAAGCAGGTTGATGCACTGGATGCCAATGCCCTGGAACAAGCCATCAGCGGCAGCGATGTGGTGATCAGTGCGGCACATTTCGCCACCCTGCCCGCCAGCGCCGTGATCGGCCCGGTGAAAAAAGCCGGGGTGAAACGCCTGTTGGTGGTGGGCGGCGCCGGTTCGTTGCTGCTGCCAGGTGGCGGGCGTGTGATCGACAGCGAGGGCTTCCCGGCGGAATACAAAGCCGAAGCCAGTGCAGGGGCTGCGTTTCTCGATGTGCTGCGCCAGGAAAAGGACGTGGATTGGACATTCCTGTCGCCGTCGGCCTTGTTCGATGGCACCGAGCGCACCGGTAAATTCCGGTTGGGCCAGGATGATTTGCTGGTGAACAGTGACGGTACCAGCTCGATCAGCTTTGCCGACTACGCCATCGCCATGATCGACGAAGTGGAAACACCGAAGCACTCGCGCCAGCGCTTCACCGTCGGCTACTGATACCTGTGGGAGGGGCTTGCCCCCTCCCACATTTGGATCTTCAGCGCCTACGACTGTTGCGCCTGGCTCACCAACCAATCCATCAGCGCCTCAAGCCCTGCCGACGGCACCGTTCCCGGCGGATACACCAGGTAATAGCCCTTCCCCGTCGGCACCCGCAGTTCAAACGGCATCGCCAAGCGCCCCGCCTTGAGATCCTCGCCCATCAACGCACTGTCGCCCATCGCAACCCCGGAGCCCTGCGAGGCAACGTTCATCGCCAAATCCAACGTCTCGAAATGATGCCCCTGACTCACATTGCTCAACTGCGTATCCGCCGCCTTGAGCCATCGCGCCCAATCGCGCTCGTCCCGCGTGGGATGCAACAGCACTTGTTGCTGCAAGTCCGCCAGGGTGTGCAAACCGGCGAGCAGCGCGGGGGCGCAGACCGGGGTGAGTTGCTCATCGAACAAATGCCGCGCCTCGGCCGACTGCTCGGCAATGGGCGCATAGATCACCGCCGCGTCGAATTGCTCGCGGCGAAAATCCACGCTGTAGGCCACGGTGGTGGTGAGTTCCACCGGCACATCCGGGCGTTCCTTTTGCCACTGCATCAGGCGCGGCAACAACCAGCGCATCACACAGGTGGACGCCTTGATTTGCAGGGTATGGCGACGATTGCCGATCTGCTCCACCGCGTCACCGAGCAGGCCGAACACCTGCTGCACCCGTTGCGACCACTCGCGACCTTCTTCGGTCAGGCTCAACCCCCGTGCCTGGCGCTGGAACAAGGCGTAGCCCAAATGGCTCTCCAGCCCGGCGATCTGCCGGCTTACCGCGCCTTGGGTGATGTGCAGTTGCTCGGCGGCACGGGTGAAGTTGCAGCACTGGGCCGTGATCCAGAAGGTATGCAACGCGGGCAGTGGCGGAAGGCGTTTCATAAGGTCGAAGCCATGACGTGAGGACATGGCTAGTATGACTTTTTATCGATTGTTGCCGCTACGGGCCAGCCGTTCCAATACCGCCACGAATCCATAACAAGAGCGACACCCATGGCGACCTGCGGCGAAGTACTGGTCAACCTCCTGGAAGGCTACGGCGTGGACCAGGTGTTTGGTATCCCCGGCGTGCACACCGTCGAGCTGTATCGCGGCCTGGCCCGCTCGAACATCCGCCACGTCACCCCACGCCACGAACAAGGCGCGGGCTTTATGGCCGACGGCTATGCGCGTACCAGCGGCAAACCGGGCGTGTGTTTCATCATCACCGGCCCCGGCATGACCAATATCACCACGGCCATGGGCCAGGCGTATGCCGACTCGATCCCGATGCTGGTGATTTCCAGCGTGCAATCGCGCAGCCAGTTGGGCGGTGGGCGCGGCAAGCTGCATGAGCTGCCGAACCAAGGCGCGATGATGGCCGGCGTGGCGGCGTTCTCCCATACGTTGATGTCGGCAGCGGAGTTGCCTGCCGTGCTGGCGCGGGCGTTTGCGTTGTTCCAGGCCGGCAGGCCGCGCCCGGTACATATCGAGATTCCGTTGGATGTGCTGGTGGAAAACGCCGATGCACTGCTCGGCAGTCAACCGGTCAGCGTCGCCCGCGCAGGCGCGGCGCCAGCGGCGGTCAAGCAGATGAGCCAGTTGCTCGTCGCCGCCAAACGCCCGCTGATCCTGGCCGGTGGCGGCGCGATTGAGGCGGCCGCCGAATTGACCCGCCTGGCCGAAGCCCTCGGCGCGCCGGTAGCCCTGACTATCAACGCCAAGGGCATGCTGGCTTCCGATCATCCGCTGCTGATCGGCTCGACTCAGTCCCTGGCCGCGACCCGCGCGCTGGTCGCCGAGGCCGATGTGGTGCTGGCCATCGGCACCGAGCTGGCCGAGACCGACTACGACGTGACCTTCGCCGGTGGCTTCGAGATACCCGGTGCGCTGCTGCGCATCGATATCGACCCCGACCAGACCGTGCGCAACTACCCGCCGTACCTCGCACTGGTGGCCGACGCAAAGATCGCCGCCGATGCCTTGCTGACCGAAGTGAACCACACGCCGCTGGCCCCTCGTCACACCGACTGGGGCACTCAGCGCGTCGCGCGCCTGTGGGCCGAACTGAACCCCACCTGGGACGCCGCCACCCGTGCGCAAACCCTGTTCCTCAACACGGTGCTGGAAGAACTGCCGGGCGCCGTGCTGGTGGGCGATTCGACCCAACCGGTGTACAGCGGCAACCTGACCCTGAACCTTGACCACCCGCGCCGCTGGTTCAATTCCTCCACCGGCTACGGCACCTTGGGCTACGCCCTGCCGGCCGCCATCGGCGCGTGGCTGGGGCGCGGCGATGGGCAGCCGGTGGTGTGTTTGATCGGCGACGGCGGGCTGCAATTTACCCTGCCGGAGCTGGCCAGCGCGGTGGAAGCGTGCACGCCGATCATCGTGCTGCTGTGGAATAACCAGGGTTATGAAGAGATCAAGAAATACATGCTCAACCGCGCTATCGAACCGGTCGGCGTAGACATCTACACCCCGGACTTTATCGGCGTGGCCAAGGCGCTCGGCAGTGCTGCCGACAGCGCTCACAGCGTTGAACAGTTACGCAGCGCCTTGCGCGCCGCCGCCGATCGCCCGGGGCCGACGCTGATTGAGATCGACCAGGGCCTATGGATGAAGGAGGTCGCGGTATGAGCGCAGTATTGAACGGTGTGTATATCAACGGCGCATGGCGTGCAGGCCATGAAGTGCTGGAGGTGATCAACCCGGCCACCGAGGCGACTCTGGCGCGCATCAGCGTCGGCGATGCGCAGGCCGTGACCCACGCCGTCGATGCGGCCAGCGCGGCCTTTATCGACTGGTCGAACAGCACCGGCCGTGATCGCGGCGCACTGCTGCGCAAAATCGCCCAAGGCGTCAGCGAGCAGCGCGAACAGCTGATGCACGTGCAGTCGAGCAACAACGGCAAGCCCCTGTTTGAAGCGGGCATTGATGTGGACGACGTGATCGCCACGTTCGAATACTACGCCGGCATCGCCGACGCCATGGACGCCGGCCAGGACCGCCCGGTGGCGCTGCCCAGCGATGACTTCAGCGCGCGCCTGCGCCGTGAGCCGTGCGGCGTGGTGGGGCTGATCGTGCCGTGGAATTTCCCGATGGTCACCACCGCGTGGAAACTCGCCCCGGCCCTCGCCGCCGGTTGCTGCGTGGTACTCAAACCGTCGGAAGTCACGCCGTTGGCGGAGTTGCAGTTGGCGCAAATCATCGCTGACGCTGGCTTCCCGGCCGGGGTGTTCAACCTGGTGTGCGGCACCGGCTTGGCCGTTGGCGCACCGCTGGCGGCAGACCGTCGGGTGGCGAAGATTTCCTTCACCGGCAGCAACGCCGTGGGTGTACAGGTGATGCAACGCGCAGCGGAAACCATCAAGGGCGTAAGCCTGGAATTGGGTGGTAAATCTTCGCTGCTGGTACTGGCGGATGCCGACCTCGACCTGGCGGTGGAGCTGGCGTGTGGCGGTGGTTTTTTCAACGCCGGGCAAATGTGTTCCGCCACCAGCCGCGTGCTGGTAGCCGACAGCCTGGTGGATGAGTTCCTGCAGCGTTTGCAGGCACGGGCTGAAGGAATTCGCGTCGCCGACCCGTTTGCCGATGACGTAGAAATGGGCGCGCTGATCAACCGCGTGCAGTATCAGCGGGTGCTGGGGCATATCCAGCGTGGCGTCGAGGCTGGCGCGCGGTTGTTGTGTGGTGGTGAACGCCCGGCGAATCTGGCGAAGGGCTACTTCATTCGCCCGACGGTGTTTACCGACGTGCCATTGGACAGTGCGTTGTGGAACGAAGAAATCTTCGGCCCGGTGCTGTGTGTACGACCTTTTGCCACTGAGCAAGAGGCCATCGCCCTGGCCAACGACAGCGAGTTCGGCCTGGTGGCCAGCGTGGTCAGCCGTAGCGTCGAGGCCACCGAGCGCGTGGCGAATGCCTTGCAGGCCGGGTTGGTGTGGATCAACGCACCGCAGGTGATCTTCCCACAGACCGCATGGGGTGGTTACAAGCAGAGCAGTATCGGCCGTGAGCTGGGCCCGTGGGGGCTGGCGGCGTTTCAGGAGATCAAGCATGTGATCCGGTCTAACTGACGGCGCAGAACAACTGTGGGAGGGGGCTTGCCCCCGATAGCCATAAGTATCTACACAACTTCAGTAGAATAACGCGTAGCAGCTGTCGAGCCTTGGCGAGGCTGCGTTTGCGGCGCGTCTGACACACCGCCGACGCAGCCTCGCCAAGGCTCGACAGCTGCTACGCAGGGGGCTCGGCTCAAGATGTGTAGATACTTATGCCCCGATAGCGGTGTTTCAGTTAACTGCAATTTTTAGATAGCCCCTGCGACTTTCTGATTTGCCCCCCTCCCTCATGCGTGGCCTGATTCGCCCTTGTTCATTCAAGGCAGGCCCATGGAAAACGTTCAGGCAAAACCCACCACCGCCGTGTGGCTGATGATCAGTGTCGTCCTGGTCGCCCTTAACCTGCGGCCGTCGATGGCCGCCGTGGGGCCGTTGTTGTCGTCGATTCGCGGCGAGGTGCCGTTGAGTTTCAGCAGTGCGGCGCTGCTGACCATGTTGCCGGTCATGGCCATGGGCCTGGCGATGTTCTTTGGCATGGGCCTGGCCAAGCGTTTTGGTGAGCACCGCAGCATTGTGCTGTCGCTGCTGGTGATTGGCGCGGCGACGTTGTCGCGGTTGTTCCTGGATTCGGCCATGGAATTGATCGTCAGCGCGATTGCCGCCGGTGTGGGCATCGCGATGATCCAGGCATTGATGCCGGCCCTGATCAAGTCACGGTTCAGCGACAACGTGTCGTTGTTCATGGGCCTCTACGTCACTGCCATCATGGGCGGCGCGGCGCTGGCCGCAGCGTTCTCCCCCTTCGTGCAGGCGCAGACCGGCAGCTGGCGCATCGGCCTGGCAATCTGGGCGTTTCTGGCACTGCTGGCCCTGGTGTTCTGGTACGCCCAGCGGTCGGTGTTGCCACCGCTGCCCCAAGCCGCCGCCGGCCCTCAGGAATCGTTTTTCGGCAACGGTCGCGCCTGGTTGCTGGCGATCTTTTTCGGTCTTGGTACAGCGTCCTACACCTGCGTACTGGCGTGGCTGGCGCCGTACTACGTGGAGCAAGGCTGGAGCGAACAGAATGCCGGGTTGTTGCTGGGTTTTCTGACCGCGATGGAGGTGGTGTCCGGCCTGGTCACGCCGGCCATCGCCAACCGTCGCCGGGATAAACGCGGGGTAGTGGCGGTGTTGCTGGTGCTGATCATCCTCGGGTTCTGCGGCCTGATCCTCAGCCCGCAACACCTCAGCTTGCTATGGCCATGCCTGCTCGGCCTGGGGATCGGCGGGTTGTTCCCGATGAGCCTGATCCTGTCCCTCGACCACCTCGACAACCCGCGCCGCGCGGGGGGCCTTACCGCGTTCGTGCAGGGCATCGGCTACCTGATTGCCGGCCTGTCGCCACTGATCGCCGGGATGATCCGCGACCAGTTGGGCAGCTTCGAATGGGCCTGGTGGTCGCTGACGGCGGTGATCGTGGTGATGCTGCTGATCGTCACACGCTTCAACCCAAAGCATTACGCAGAACATATTCGCTGACGTCGTGTTGCAAACAGTATTTGTCCCACACCAAACATAGAAACGCCCTACAGAGCTTTCTATTGGCACGGCCGTTCCGTTAAGCTTTCGCGCTGTCTTGTACTGACTTCGGTACATGGGGTTTACGGACGAAACCGATGTTAAACAGTAACTTGCTCAGAAAACTCGATATGCAGGACTTGATGGTGTTTATCGCCGTCTATGACCAGAGCAGCGTTACCGAGGTGTCAGAAACGCTGTTCGTCAGCCAGTCCACCGTGAGCTACAGCCTGAAGAAACTGCGTACCAGTTTTGAAGACGAGCTGTTTATCAACACGCGGGCGGGCATGCGGCCTACGTACAAGGCCACCACCATGTACGCCCATGTGCAGAAGATCCTCGAAAGCATCAACCTGTGCCACGCCGGTGGCCAGGCCTTCGACCCGACCCAGAAGGCCGTGACCTTCAATGTCTGCGCGCCGGAGTACTTCGAACAACTGATCCTGCCGCGCCTGCTGAAGAATTTCGACCGCGCCGACCTGCCGGTGATCGTCAATGTGCAGAAACTGGAAGCCGACATCCCCGCCGATGACCTGCGCGAAGGCCGCCTGGACCTGGTGATCTGTTTCGGCCCGCACTTTCACCGCGCCCACAAAGACTTCAAGACCCAGATGCTGCTGGAGGACGATTTGGTGTGCGTCTTCGATAAACGCTCGGCACCGCGCGAGCCGGCATTCAGCCTGCAATCGTTCGTCGAGCGGCGCCACGTGTACCCCACGCCATGGACGTCCGACACCAACATGATCGACGGCTGGCTGGCGCGCCAGGCCCGCAAGCGCCAGGTGATCGCCCGGGCCAACAGCTACAGCGCGGCCCTGAAGATGATCACCGGCACCGACTTCATCGTCACCCTGCCGCGCCGCGTGCAAAAACTGCTGGCGCCGGCGACGGTGTTCGGCCACTGCGAGGTCCCCAACGGGTTGCCGGGGTTCACCCTGGATATGCAGTGGAATGAAAGCAGTGAACAGGACAGTGCCAATACCTGGTTTCGTGAGCAGGTAGTGAAGGTGTGTGCGGATCAGGGATTACTCTAACGCCCTCGCCACGACTGATTGCGGGTTAGCCGAGGGCGACCTTGCTGTAGGAATCGCGATCCATGTCGACCAGCAGGACGCTGAGCTGAACCTGTATATCCGCCGGCCAGTCACCCATATCCTGCAACGCTGCCAGCAGGCTTTGCGACAATTGCTGCTTGACCTGCGGCGACCGTCCGCTGAGCAGCGACAGCTTCACCGCGATGAAACCGCGTGGGTTGAGGGAGGTACCCACCTGAAAACTCTCGACCTTCACCGCGCGGCTTTTGATATCGAACTCGGAACCGAACTGCCCGGACGCCATCAGCACATTGTTGAGCCGCAACAGAGTTTTCTCGACGGCCAGGTTTGTCAGGTTGGCGGTGTATTCCAAGTGCAGGTGTGGCATGGATGACTCCGAGTCATTCGTAGGAAGAGTCGTAGATATACCACGGATAAAAGCGTCAGGCCTTATTCGCCAGGCCCCGATCACTCATGAACGCTTCCAGCCGCGAACGCACCCAGCGTTCGGCCGGGTCGGTGTCCACATGGCTGAGCCAGACCATGGACAAATCCAGGGTCGGCGTCTCGAACGGAAACGGCTCACAAAACAGGTTGCCCGACACCGCCATGGCCTCGGCGGTGTAGTCCGGCAGGCTGGCGATCAGGTCCGTACCGGCCAGCAGCGCGGGCAATGCGCTGTATTGCGGCACCGACAACACCACATGGCGCTTGCGGCCGATTTCCGCCAGCCACTCATCGGCAAACCCGGACACGTTGGCGGTGTGGGACACCAGCACATGGGGGCGCGAGCAATATTCATCGAGGGTCAGCGGGGTGTCCGAAGCATCGGCGCGCAGCAGTCGCGGACGAATATGGCGCAGCAGCTTGCGCTTGGCATTCGCCGGCAGGCCACGGGTCTGGGTGATGCCGACGGTAATATCGCCGGACGCCAGCAGATCGGGAATCCGCCAATAGTCCACGTGCTGCACCACGAACACCACCAGCGGCGCTTCCTGGCGCAACGAGCGCAACAACGGTGGCAGCAGGCCGAATTCAACGTCATCGGACAGGCCGATGCGAAAGGTCATGGTGCTGATGGACGGGTCGAAATCGTGGGTCAGGCTCAAGGCCGACGACAGTGAGTCGAGCGCCGGCGACAGGTGCTGGATGATCTCCTCGGCGCGCGCTGTGGGTTCCATGCGATGGCCGACGCGAATGAACAGCGGATCATTGAACAAGGTGCGCAGGCGGTTGAGCGCCGAACTGATGGTCGGCTGGCCGAGAAACAGCTTCTCGGCCACCCGCGTGACGTTGCGCTCGAGCATCAGCGCTTCGAAGACCACCATCAGGTTGATGTCGGCCTTGCGTAATTCATTGCGATTCATCGGCGCCTGCCCCTCCCCAAGACAAGCCGCAGTTTAGAAAGGCCAGCCGGCTGCGTCTATGTGCACACTGTTCATCACGAGGCTTTGGGACTATAAACAGCTCTCGAACTTCGCAGGAACACTACCGTGCTGGTCATTTTTGGCCTGGCCATTCTGGTGGCCGGGTTCTGTCTCTGGCTTATCCGCTTTGTCACCCGCCCCACCTCCCGCACCTTGTTGCGGGTGTTCGTCGGCCTGTGCCTGGCAGCAGTGGTGGCGTACCTGGTGCTGGCGTCGGGTTTTCCTGTTTCGTTGCTGGTTTCATAACGCCCCCTCTTTGAACTGGACGCTACTGCCTTGATGAACATCCGCTGCGTTGTGCTACCGCTGTTGCTGGCCGGATGCACCGCCATGACGCCCTACAAGGCACCTCTCGAAGGCCCGCGAGCACAGATCAAAAGTGAATTGAGCACCCACGACAGCTACAACGAATGGCTGTCTGTCAGCGTTTCGACGGATCATGAGTGCCTGGAAGGCAGGGTGGGCACGCCGAGTAAGGAAGCGGCATTATTTGCGGTGCACAGCACCACTTCGCGCCCCGACGGGTACGTGGACATCGCCGCCAACCAACCGCTGCACTTGATCGTGTCGGGCCTGGCGAGCGCCGGTCGACGCTGTGTGATTGAGTTCAACACTGAGTTCGCCGCCCAGGGGCGCTATCTGCTCAAAGGCGGGATTGCGGACACCGACAGTGGGTGGTGTCGCGTTGAGGTGATCAATGCCGATACTGGTGCCTCGCAGGCTAAATTCGAGACCCCGACCCAGGTAACACCTGCCCCCACGGAGAGCCATTCGTGAAGGCAGTTCATGGCCCATCAAGGTTGCTTTTTGCCCTCGGCCGAGCATTGATCAGGGCTTGAGCGGACGCTCCTGATCCCGCTCGGACAGCTCAGTGCCGTCGTCCGGATGCTTCCAGGTCTGGGGTTTCTCCTCTTCACTCCGCCGGGGTTGCTCACGCTCCGGCTCATCTTGGCGCTTCTGTTCGTTACCCATAGCCACCTCCCTCCGTAAGAATTGGTCATACCTTCCAGCATAGAGCAGAGCGGGATTTTTGACAGGTTTGCAAATTGACAACCAACAGACATTAGTCAATCCATATTTTTTCACTTTTCATTTCTAAATGTGTCAGCCACTATCCTCAGTATTAAGCGAAACAAGCACTTTAAGAAGAACGCTGGAGACACAAAACCATGACTAGCCCTACCCTGCCCGACTCTGCCCGCTCCAAAGTAGAGGCGGTATTCCGCGTTACTTCGGGCAACTTCCTCGAACAGTTCGACTTCTTCCTGTTCGGCTTCTACGCCACCTATATCGCCGCCGCGTTCTTTCCTGCCGCGAATGAGTTTGCGTCATTAATGATGACCTTCGCCGTGTTCGGCGCGGGCTTCCTGATGCGGCCACTGGGCGCAATCATCCTCGGCGCTTACATCGATGACGTCGGTCGCCGCAAAGGGTTGATCGTGACCCTGTCGATCATGGCCAGCGGCACACTGTTGATCGTGCTGGTGCCGGGTTATCACACCATTGGCCTGTGGGCACCGCTGCTGGTGTTGCTGGGCCGCTTGCTGCAAGGCTTCTCGGCCGGCGCGGAACTGGGCGGTGTGTCGGTGTACCTGTCTGAAATGGCGACGCCAGGCCGCAAGGGTTTCTACACCAGCTGGCAGTCGGGCAGCCAACAGATCTCCATCGTGGTCGCCGCCGCGCTGGGCTATGGCTTGAACGTGTGGATGGAGCCGGCCGTGGTTGCCGATTGGGGCTGGCGCATTCCGTTCGCCATCGGTTGCGTGATCATCCCGTTCATTTTTGTGCTGCGTCGTAACCTGCAGGAAACCGAAGAGTTCGCCAACCGCAAGCATCGCCCGACCATGCGCGAAGTGCTGGCCACATTAGCGAAGAACTGGACCGTGGTGATCGGCGGCATGCTGATGGTGGCGATGACCACCACCGCGTTCTACCTGATCACCGTATACGCGCCGACCTTCGGCAAGACCGTGCTGCAACTGAGCACCTCCGACGCCCTGTTGGTGACCTTGCTGGTGGCGGTGTCGAACTTTGTCTGGCTGCCGATCGGCGGCACCCTGAGCGACCGCTTCGGCCGCAAGCCGGTGCTGATCGCCATGACTGCACTGACGGTGCTCACGGCTTATCCGGCGCTGTCCTACGTGGTGAATGCACCGAGCTTCGCCCACATGCTGGAAACGCTGCTGTGGTTCTCGTTCCTGTACGGCATGTACAACGGCGCGATGATTCCTGCCCTTACGGAAATCATGCCGGTGGAAGTGCGCGTAGCGGGCTTCTCCCTGGCTTATAGCCTGGCGACCGCGATCTTCGGTGGGTTTACCCCGGCGATCTCCACCTGGTTTATCCACATCACTGAAGACAAGGCCTCGCCGGCCTATTGGATGATGTTCGCTGCGCTGTGCGCGCTGTGTTCAACCCTGGCGCTGTATCGCCGTGCCAACGCGCGCGGGCAGGTGATGCAGGGGGCGACGTGATGCCCCCTCGGCGCGCTGGCGCTGGCGGCCCAGGCTGAGCAACTCAAGGTGATGACCTCCGGCGGCTTCACCGCCGCCTATAAACTGCTGGGCCCGTAATACGCCCAGCACAGCGGCGACACCCTCGACACCATCCATGGCCAAGGCGCCGGAAGCCAGCAGCGGCACATTTACCTAAAAGGGTGCCCCAAGGCCGGGCAATCGACAGCACCATCTCCACGCACCATCCCGCTTCCACCAGACCGCACTGGCATCCTGCACCCGCAGGCGATGTCACGGAGAGTCGCCGTGAATAACGGGATGTAGGGCAATATCGTACAAGCGCCAGTGGGAAGCTATGGAAGAGCACTGCCAGAAAAACTGCCATTGGGATTAGCCTGTTTCCGAGAGGCCAGTCAGTTGCTTCTTGTTTTTCCTGACGTAAAGACACGGTTGCTCGGGTTCCCTAGAATCCCGCGTTCGACTCTATGACTAAGGACCCAGCCATGGCCGAACCGATCGTAAAAAGCACACCGCTGACGTGGTATGTGGAGCATTTCGCCGTCTTCAGCGGTGCTTTCACCTTTCTCGCTATCGCGGGGCTATTGATATTTATCTACCGGCGCTCTGGATCGCTGCTGTTTCTGCGGGATTGGATATGGCGGTTTTTTGGTGGCAAAACGCGCTTCGAAACAGACCGTTTTGAACGCATGCGCAAGGACTTGCGCGAGCTGGAATATTATCGCTACGAATTCAACATCCCTGCCAATACGCTGCGCGAGGCAGACCTGGCCGAAGACTGGATGTACAGCAATGACTTCACCCCACGCGACTTCGGTCGCGTGAAGCGCTACATCGAGTGGAGCGACTTTTCAGCACTGAGTTTCATCACCAAGCGGTTCGCACAATGGCGTATCAACTGCTTTTTCGTTCTTGCCATCGCGCTTCTTGCGGGCGTAGCCATTGCGGTTCCGCTGATTGAATCCAAGTATCTGATGGTGTCGCTCAAAAACGCCCCGGATGCCCCCTCGTTCTATTTATCGGAAGATAACGTGAAGTTCGGTATCTGGTCGGACAGTATCCTCAAGGTCGAGCACTGTCGCTCGTCCGAGTCGCTTCAGGCTTTCCTTCTCCCAGGATTACCGGAAGAGAAACTCGACATCATTTGCTCATTTTTCCTCGACAAGACCTACAACAAATACGTACGAGAAGGCCTGGGCCAACAACGCGGGCTACTGTTCTCGCTGGTGCTCGTGTCGATGGCTTGGATGATTTACCTGGTGATCCTGATCGCGCGAATGGAAGTCGCCCGCAGGCTCTATAAACAATGGCAGGCCAACCAGCCTTAGCCTTGGCCCCAGCCCGTTGCCGCGCAGGAATGAGCGCGCAACCCTACAGCTGAAACCGCGCAACCGCCTCGTTCAGCGAGACCGCCAATTGCGCCAGTTCACGGCTTGATCCATTGATCTGCCCGGCGCCGGAAGAGGACTGTGCAGACAGGTCGCGAATATTGACGATATTGCGATCGACTTCCTTGGCCACCTGGGCCTGCTCCTCGGCAGCGCTGGCAATCACCAGGTTGCGCTGGTGAATCTGGTCGATGGAGTCGGTGATCTGGCTTAATGCGCCGCCCGCGCCCTCTGCCAGGGCCAGGGTGTCGGTGGCACGCTGGGTACTTGACTGCATCGAGCTCAACGCCTCGTTGGACCCGGTACGCATCGCGGTCACCATCTGGTCGATTTCCAGGGTCGATTGCTGGGTACGGTGGGCCAGTGCACGCACTTCGTCAGCCACCACCGCAAAGCCGCGCCCGGACTCCCCGGCGCGCGCGGCCTCGATCGCGGCGTTGAGCGCCAGCAGGTTGGTCTGCTCGGCGATGGAGCGAATCACGTCGAGCACCTTGCCAATATCGCGCGATTGCTCGGCGAGGTTCTGCACCAGGGTCGAAGTTTCGCCGATGTTGGTGCTCAGGGCTTGGATGGCGCTGACCGTTTCACCCACCCGGTGCTGGCCTTCGCGCGCGGTTTCATTGGAAAGGCGAGTGGACTCCGAGGTGGACACCGCATTGCGCGCCACCTCATCCGCCGCCGAAGTCATCTCGTTGACGGCGGTAGCGGCCTGCTCGATTTCAGCGGTCTGCTTTTGCAGGCTGCGGCTGCTCTGGTCAGTGATGCCGTTGAGGTCGGTGGCCGATGACGCCATCTGCCCCGCCGACTGGCGAATCAGTTGCAAGGTCCCGCGCAGGTTGGCCTGCATGGTCTTGAGTGCCACGAGCAGGCGAGTCACTTCGTCATCGCCGGTCACGTCTACCGTTTGGGTCAGGTCACCTTGGGCAACGTTCTCGGCAGCCCGCACCGCATGGCTCAGCGGGCCGACGATACTGCGCGTGAGCAACCAGGCCAGCAGCACGGTGCTCAAACCGGCCACGATCACAAAGCCGAACACCATGGTGCGCGAACGGCCGTACTGCGACTCGGCCTCCTGGCCTTGCTGGTTGATCTGGGCGTTGTAGTAGTCGGCCAGGGCATTGAGCTGGGCACCGGAGCCGTCGACCACGGTTTTCATATCCACCAGCAACAGCTTGTTGAGCTCGGCGCCCTGCTGCTTGTCGGCGAGGATGAACGACTGCGCCAGCCCTTGCTGATACTGGCGCAGCGAGACCTGGAACTGGTCGTACAACGTGCGCAGTGCTGGGGTGTCGATCACCGCATCGAGGTCCGCCAGCCGCTTGGTCAGGTCCTGGCTGCGGGTGTCCATCTGGCTACGGTATTGCGGGATGCTCGCCGGGTTCGGATCCAGGGCCATGCGCAAAGAGATCGTACGAATGCGCAGCATGATTTCGCGAATGTCCGCCACCAGCCGCATCTTCGGCACCAGCCCGCTTTCCACCTGCACCGCACTGGCACGGATACTTGCCATGTTCGAGAGCGCAAAAAAACCCAGCAGGGCCACGAGCAAAGCAATCAAGGCAAAACCCAAACCCGCACGGCGGGCGATGGACAGGCTGCGAAGGGACATTTAGGGGGCTCTCTTATTAGGATACGACGTCGTATGAGAGCGTTTCGGCCGCGAGGATAAAGACTTGAGGGGCGCACTCGCGGGAAATGAGAAGTTATAAATATCAGTGAGTTATTTGCAGTATCGACGAGCACGACGCCCACCAACGACAATACTGGGAACATCAAAGGATTACCCCACCAGCAGGTCTGACATGGAAAAAGCCGTCATTACTCTGGCACTGATTTCTTGCCTATACGGCTGCATCGGCGCACAACTCTCACTTCCTGAACAGAAAAACGTACGCCCCCCCCCTCAACAGAACCCGCCTGAACGGACATGGTGCGGCGTGACGCTTTGGGCTGTAATTCCAATCCCCCTGAAGCTCCCCGTGTGCCGCTCACATCCCGCTCCCTCGCCCTTATACGCCTGTGGTCCTTTCATGTTCCTGGGACCGATCATGCACGGTTACAAGGGGAATGCCTTATGTGGAGAAATCCCTTGAGAGCCGATGACACCCGTCCGAAAGACTGTTTGCTCCCATGTGCCCACTTGCAAAAGTCCCAAGGTGGGACTAGGATTTTCCCATGAGAATTGTCGCAATCAGTCAACTCAAAACCTTTTGGCAAAAATACCCGGATTCGGAGCAACCGTTCCTGGCCTGGATAGACGAGGTAAAAAACGCCGACTGGTCAAACCCGGCTGACATCAAGGAACACTTTCGCAGCGCTAGCATTCTCAAAAGTCGAAGGGTCGTCTTCAACATCAAAGGTAACGACTACAGGCTCGTGGTCGCCGTGGTCTATCGCTATGGCGCTGTCTACATCAAGTTTGTCGGTACACATAAGCAGTACGACGCAATTGACGCCGATACCGTCGAAACGGAGTAACCCATGAACATCCGACCTATCCACACCGAACAGGATTACAAGGACGCACTCAAGTCTGTCTCCGCGCTGTTCGACAACGAACCAGAACCGGGCACCCCGGAAGGTGATTACTTTGACGTAATGATCACGCTGATCGAGGCCTATGAAGCCAAGCACTTTCCCGTAGACCTGCCTAACCCGATCGATGCCATTCGCTTCAGAATGGAACAGTCTGGCCTGTCAGCGGCTGATCTTATTCCCGCCATTGGCCGTCAGAATCGTGTTTATGAAGTGCTGAATGGAAAACGAGCGCTGACCTTGCCAATGATTTGGAAGCTGCATGAGATGTTTGGAATTCCAGCAGAAAGCCTGATCAAGCCAGTAAGGCATGCTTGAAGACGGAATACGGTTGGTTGTGCCTGCTGGAAAGAACCACTACGGCTCTGTTTGCTGCTCGGAACGAGTAGCTTGCTCCCAAATCTCAGAAACGAAAAAGCCCCGCAGCTTATTCAGCTACGGGGCTTTTTCTATGTAATGGCGGAGAGATAGGGATTCGAACCCTAGGTACCGGTGAAGGTACAACGGATTTCGAATCCGTCCCATTCGGCCACTCTGGCATCTCTCCAACGGCGCGCATCATAACAGCCTGTTTCGTGGAAGCAAAGCGCAGAAGCGATTTTTTTCCGTGCTATCAGATGCTTGCGTCGATTAAAGCGGTACGCCGAGACGCTTGGCGACTTCTTCGTAGGCTTCGATCACATCACCGAGGCCTTGGCGGAAGCGGTCTTTGTCCATCTTCTTCTTGGTGTCCTTGTCCCACAGGCGGCAACCGTCCGGGCTGAATTCGTCGCCCAGGACGATGGAGCCGTCGTGGAACACACCGAATTCCAGCTTGAAGTCCACCAGCAGCAGGCCTGCGTCGTCGAACAGCTTGCTCAGCACGTCGTTGACCTTGAGGGACAACTCCTTCATGCGCGCCAGTTGCTCGGCGGTGCCCCAGCCGAATGCCACGACGTGGGATTCGTTGATGAACGGGTCGCCCTTGGCGTCATCCTTCAGGAACAGCTCGAACGTGTAAGGGTTGAGCTTGAGGCCCTCTTCCACGCCCAGGCGCTTGACCAGGCTGCCGGCGGCGTAGTTACGCACGACGCATTCCACCGGGATCATGTCCAGCTTCTTCACCAGGCACTCGTTGTCGCCCAGCAGTTTGTCGAATTGGGTCGGGATACCGGCCGCTTCGAGTTTCTGCATGATGAAGGCGTTGAACTTGTTGTTCACCATGCCCTTGCGATCAAGTTGTTCGATGCGCTTGCCGTCGAACGCCGAGGTGTCGTTGCGAAACAGCAGGATCAGGCGGTTGGCGTCGTCGGTCTTGTACACCGACTTGGCTTTGCCGCGGTAGAGTTCTTCACGTTTTTCCATGATGGGCTCCGCTTTGAGTGAGGTGGGCTAGGCGATATGTCGCCAGTCGAGCCCTGAATCTTGATCGGCCAGTTGCAGCCAGTCCGGGTCGCACCCGAGGGTGTCGACAAAACATTGCCGGGCAAGCGTCGGCAGGTTGTTCTTGCTGCTCAAGTGGGCCAGGACCAGGTGTTGCAGGTCTTGCCAGCCCAACTCATACACCAGGTACGCCGCCTGATGGTTGTTCAAATGTCCCAGTTCACCGCCCACCCGCTGCTTGAGAAAGTAGGGGTAATGACCGCGAGCCAGCAGGTCTCGGCAGTGGTTGGACTCGATCATCAAGGCATCGAGGTTCCGGTAACCGTCCAGCACCTTGGCGCAGTAGGAGCCCAGGTCGGTGAGCACGCCGAAACGCCGCTCTCCGTCACTGAACACATACTGCGTCGGTTCCTGGGCGTCGTGCGCCACGGCAATCACATCGATGCTCAGGGCACCGATTTGCAGCTGCTCGCCACCGGCCAGGAAACCTGCGGGTTCAATGGGTTTGCGCATCCCGCGCAATGTGCCGCGACTGAGGTACACCGGAAGATTGTAGCGCCGAGACAGCAAACCCACGCCATGCACGTGGTCGGCATGTTCGTGGGTCACCAGAATCGCGCTCAGCTGCGAAGGGTGAACCCCCAGGCGCAGCAGGCGCCGCTCGGTTTCCTTTAACGAGAAACCACAATCCACCAGTACGTACGTGTCGTCGTGGGCGACCAGCGTGCCGTTCCCTTGGCTACCGCTACCGAGAACAGCAAAACGCATCGGATCAGCCCAGGTTGTCCTGAATCACGCCCAACACTTTGCGCGCTGTTTCAGCCGGCGCAACGGTATTGATGTTCTTCTCGACGGTGACTTGCACAGTCTCGCCAACCTTGCTCAAACGAACCTGATAACGCTCGGCGCGGGTCTCGATTTCTTCCTTGCTCGGCTTGCTGCCAAACAGTTTTCCGAAGAAACCAGGCTCTTCATCTTTGCGCTCGGCCTTTTCAGCCACGTTGATGTAGTACAGGCCCAGGCTGCGGTTGATGTCTTCAACACGCCAAGGACCTTGCTCCAACGCACGACCGACGCTGGCCCAGGCACGATCCAGGTCTTCACCCAGGTTCAGCACCACGTTGCCGCTGCCGTCTTCGGTGAGGCTAACGCGGCTCGGGGTGTCGTAATCACGTGCGGCGAGCAGGGAGACGGAACCGCCCTTCTCGGAGATACGGCTCATGCTGGCCAGCATCTCGTCGACCAATGCCGAGTCGACACCGGTGTTGACCGAGCGGTTGGTGAAGTCGACGTTGGCGGTGCTGCCGGCAGGACGCTCGGCGCTGACCACATAGACTTCACTGGTGTTGCGCTGCACGCCTGGCTCGATGCGCACACGCACACGGGCTTCGCTGTCGGCAGCTACACCACCGGCCTGCAGGCGCTTGGCCATAGTGGCGGACAGCTCGCTGCCCTGCTGCCATGCCGTGGTGAACTCACCGGTCTGCGGGCGCTGCTCGGCGATGCGGAAACCGTTGTCCTGGAAGAACTGCACCGCTACTGGCCAGACTTCGGCAGGTGGGCGCTGCGCCACGATCCAACGCGAATCACCGCTCTTCTGCAGGCTGTAATCGCTGGCATCCGCCACGGCCGAAATCGGCTGTGGGCGCGGCACGACGTATTCACCCTTGGTGGTGTCATCGGCAACGTTGCGTGGAATCGGCAGCAACGGGTCAAGACGCTTGGCGACGTTGACGTCCGGCGGCAGTTGCATCGGTTTGGTTGCTTGTGCTTCCAGGTAATCGCTGCCGCGGTCACGGAAGTAGCCTTCCGGGCCCCAGATCCAACCGCAGCCACTGGTGCTGGAGATAATCAAGGCAAGTGCGGAAAGTCCGGCCAATCGCTTCATGCGTAGTGCTTCCTCAATTAAACCAGGACGCCGGACTGGCGCAGGGCCTGTCGCAGCGGTTCGTGACAGGCTTCGCTGAGGCGGGTGAGCGGCAGACGGATACCGTCCGGCATCAGGCCCATCTCGAACAGCGCCCACTTCACGGGAATAGGGTTGGATTCGATAAACAGTGTCTTGTTGAGCGGCATCAGCTTCTCGTGGATCGCACGGGCGGTCACGGCGTCGCCGGCGATGGCGGCAGCGCACATGTCGCTCATGGCGCGCGGGGCCACGTTGGCGGTCACGGAGATATTGCCCTTGCCGCCCAGCAGGATCAGCTCGACAGCCGTGGCGTCGTCACCGGAATACAGCAGGAAGTCGCTGCTCACACCGGCCAGGATGTCCTTGGCGCGCTGCAGGTCGCCGGTGGCTTCCTTGATGCCGATGATGTTCGGCACGGTGGACAGTCGGATCACGGTCTCGGCCTTCATATCGCACGCGGTACGACCCGGCACGTTATAGAGGATCTGCGGGATGTCGACGGCTTCGGCAATGGTGCGGAAGTGCTGGTACAGGCCTTCCTGGGTCGGCTTGTTGTAGTACGGGGTGACCAGCAGGCAAGCGTCGGCGCCAGCTTTCTTGGCGTTCTTGGTCAGCTCGATGGCTTCGCGCGTCGAGTTGGCGCCCGTACCGGCAATCACGGCAATACGCCCCGCGACACGCTTGACCACGAATTCGATCACCTGGATGTGTTCTTCCACATCGAGGGTGGCCGATTCACCGGTGGTGCCGACCGCCACGATGGCGTTGGTGCCTTCTTGCAGGTGGAAGTCCACCAGTTTGCCAAGGCTGTCCCAGTCGAGATGACCTTGTGCATCCATGGGTGTGACCAGTGCCACCATACTGCCCGCAATCATGCAACCGCTCCTGCCGGAAAAAGAGAGCCGTAATGGTACTGGCGCCAAGATGCTTGTACAAGCGAAGTACCGCCTGAGGATGCGTTCTGGCGCAACTAAACGACGGGAATGCCATCATTGAGCCAAAGCACGGGTTGAGGCCGGGCAAAATCAGGCGGATCACGCAATGAAAACGCCACCTCCTATCCCTTGGCGACGCTTTTCGCTACCCTTCATGCTTTGATCGATACGGCCCTCACAGTATCGACCGCTCATCGTTTTAGGAAGGCTGCATGTCCACCCCCACAGTTCGCGAACAATTCCTTGTTATCAGTGCCCTCGGCGCCAACCCCATGGAGCTGACCAACGTCCTGTGCCGCGCCAGCCATGAGAACCGCTGTGCCGTGGTGACCTCCCGCCTTACCCGCCATGGCGAGTGCAGTGCACTGGTCTTGCAGATTTCCGGCACCTGGGATGCCCTGGCGCGCCTGGAGACTGGCCTGCCGGGCCTGGCCAAGAAGCACGACTTCACCGTCAACGTGGTGCGCAGCGCCGCGCTGGAAAATCGCCCGCAGGCGCTTCCTTATGTAGCGTATGTCAGCTCGGCCTATCGCTCGGACATCGTCAATGAGCTGTGCCAGTTCTTCATCGACCACAACGTCGAGCTGGAGAACCTGACCTGCGACACCTACCAGGCACCGCAAACCGGCGGCACCATGCTCAACGCCACGTTCACCGTGACCCTGCCGGCCGGCGTGCAGATCAGTTGGTTGCGCGACCAGTTCCTGGATTTCGCCGATGCACTGAACCTCGACGCGTTGATCGAGCCGTGGCGCCCACAGAACCCAATGTAAGGAAGTCATCATGGCGGTAGTCATCGATAAACCGGTCGCCGATTTCGAAGCCCAGGCCACCAGTGGCCAGACCTTCAGCCTTGCCGCCCTCAAGGGCAAGCAAGTGGTGATCTACTTCTACCCGAAGGACAGCACCCCGGGTTGCACCACCGAGGGCCAGGGTTTCCGTGACCAGTACGCAGCATTCAAGGCGGCCGACACCGAAGTGTTTGGCGTGTCGCGCGACAGCGTGAAGTCCCACGAGAACTTCAAGGGCAAGCAGGAATTCCCGTTTGAGCTGATCAGCGACAAGGATGAAGCAGTCTGCCAGTTGTTCGATGTCATCAAGCTGAAGAAGCTGTACGGCAAGGAATACCTGGGCGTGGACCGCAGCACCTTCCTGATCGACAAGGAGGGTGTGTTGCGCCAGGAATGGCGCGGCATGAAAGTGCCAGGGCATGTTGATGCCGTACTGGCCGCAGCACAGGCTCTGAACAAGGCTTGATGACGCGAGGGAGGGAGCTGGAGCCTCCCTCTCCGTTTCAGAGTAAAGGCGCCACCACCGGTTCCTGCCGCGGCCACGCGTCCAGCACCGCCTTGAACAGCGTCGCCAGGGGAATGGCAAAGAACACGCCCCAGAATCCCCATAATCCGCCAAACAACAACACTGCACAGATGATCGCCACCGGGTGCAGGTTGACGGCCTCGGAGAACAACAGCGGCACCAGTACGTTGCCGTCCAGCGTTTGGATAATGCCGTACACCGCCATCAGGTAGATGAACTGGTCACTCCAGCCCCACTGGAACAACGCGATCAGGGTAACCGGCACCGTCACCACCACCGCACCGACGTACGGCACCACGACGGAAATGCCGACCAGCAGTGCCAGCAGCGCCGCGTAGTTCAAGTCCAGGGCGATGAAGGCAATGTAGGTAACGCCACCACAGATAATGATCTCGATGACTTTGCCACGAATGTAGTTGGCGATCTGCCGGTTCATTTCTTCGGCCACCCGGGTAATCAGCGCCCGTTCGCGTGGCAGATAGCCGCGCACCCAGCGTCCGATCATGGCGCGGTCCTTGAGGAAGAAGAACACCAGGATCGGCACGAGCACCAGGTAGATCATGATGTTGACCAGCAGCGGCAGGCTCGACAGGGAAAAGGTCAGCGCCCATTGCCCGAACTTGCCGATTTCGCCGCGTGCCACTTCTATGGCCTGCAACACCTGCTCGTCCGAGACCAGATGCGGGTAGCGCTCCGGCAACAGCAACAATAGCGACTGCCACTTGGCGAGCATGCCCGGCAACTCGTTGAACAACGTGATCAGTTGGTGCCACAGCAGCGGCAATACCACGACGATAAACACCACCAGCAGCCCCATGAACAAGGCAAATACCAGGCCCACTGCCGCGCCGCCCGGCAAGCGTAAACGCTCCAAGGTGGTGACCAGGCCCTGCATCAGGTAAGCCAGCACCATCCCCGCCAGTACCGGCGCCAGCATGCCACCCAAGGTGAGTACGGCCGTAAAGGCCAGAAACAGCAGGACCGCCAGCACCACGGCTTCTTCATCAGAGAAGTAGCGCTGGATCCAGTCTCGTAACACTTTGAACATCAATCAACCTCGGGTGGTAGGGGCAAACGGTTCAGGCCTTGCGCAACCAGTAACGGTACACACCGGCGGCGTCTTCTTCATGCAACAGGGTATGGCCGGCCAGCTTGGCGAAGGTGCGGAAATCACGCTGGGAACCTGCGTCGGTGGCGATCACCTTGAGCACTGCGCCACTGGCCAATCGATTGAGCTCCAGCTTGGCCTTGAGCAGAGGTAACGGGCAATTAAGGCCACTGGCATCGAGTTCGGCATCAAAGGCTACAGCGTCGGTCATGGTTTTACTCCGGACAAGCATCGGGGTGCTTAGAATATCTGGTCCGAAGCTCAGTGTCCGGCTACAGTAAGCTCTTTGTCGAAAGGCTCTGTGCATGACTTTTTTGCGCCCTACCCTGCTGACGCTGGCTTGCCTGCTGGCCTCCCCAGGCTTCGCTGACGACCTGCCGTCACTTGGCGACGCCAGTTCTGCCATTGTCTCTCCCCAACAGGAATATCAGTTGGGCCGTGCCTGGCTGGCCTATCTACGGGGTCAGGTCTCGCAGTTGAACGACCCGCAGCTCAAGGATTACGTCGAAACCAGCGTGTACAAGCTGGTGGAAACCAGCCAGGTAAATGACCGGCGCCTGGAGTTCATCCTGATCAACAGCCCGCAACTGAACGCCTTTGCTGCGCCAGGCGGCATCGTCGGCGTGAACGGCGGCCTGTTTCTCAATGCCCAGACCGAAGGAGAATATGCCTCGGTACTGGCCCACGAACTGGCCCACTTGTCCCAGCGGCACTTCGCCCGCGGCGTTGAAGCGCAGCAGCGCATGCAGATCCCGATGATGGCTGCCCTGCTCGGCGGCATCATTGCGGCCGCCGCCGGTGCAGGGGATGCAGGGATTGCAGCGATTGCTGGCACCCAGGCGGCGGCCATCCAGGAACAACGACGATTCTCTCGCCAGAATGAACAGGAGGCGGACCGTATCGGTATCGTCAACCTGGAAAAAGCCGGCTACGACCCACGCTCCATGCCGACCATGTTCGAACGGCTGATGCGCCAGTACCGCTTCGACGCCAAGCCACCGGAATTCCTGCTGACTCACCCGGTGACCGAATCGCGTATCGCCGACACCCGCAACCGTGCGGAACAAGCCAAGGCCGGCGGCAAGGAAGACAGCCTGCGCTACCAGTTGATTCGCGCACGGGTACAACTGCAATATGAAGACACGTCAGGACTCGCCGCCAAGCGTTTCCAGGCGCAGCTGGACGAAAATCCGAAAAACGATGTGGCGCGCTATGGCCTGGCCATCGCCCAGATCAAAGCCTCCCAGTTCAAGCAGGCACGGGAAAGCCTGCAACCGTTGCTGGCCAAGGCACCCAATGACATCACCTACAACCTGGCGCAGATCCAGTTGGACATCGACAACAACCACCTGCCCGACGCCCAGCAACGCACGGATCGGATGCTGACCCAATACCCCGGCAACTATCCGCTGAACCAGATTCGGGTAGATCTGTTGCTTAAACAAAATCGTACCGCCGATGCGGAAAAGGCCCTGGATGGCCTGCTCAAGTCTCGCCCGGATGATCCGGATGTGTGGTACCAGGTCGCCGAGACGCGTGGTTTGTCGGGCAATATCATCGGCCTGCATCAGGCTCGCGCCGAATACTTTGCCTTGGTGGGCGACTTCCAGCAGGCCATCCAGCAACTGGATTTTGCCAAACGTCGTGCCGGCAGCAATTTCCCATTGTCGTCACGTATCGATGCACGCCAGCGTGAGCTGATCGAACAGGAACGCCTGGTTAAAGGCATGATGAGCTAAACCCATCGCCTACAAAAAAGCCCCGCCCTCGTAAAACGAAGGCGGGGCTTTTTATTGGCCGGGTGGGTTACTCGGCCAGCTTGAAGGTAATGAAGCTGGCGCGCCCCTGACGAAGCACGCGCATCGATACCGAGCGGTTCTTCGGCAACGCCTTGGCGATGTCGGTGAACTGCTTGGTAGTGTCAATCGCCTGATTGTTCAGGTGAGTGATCACGTCGCCAGGCTGCAGGCCGATCAAGGCAGCGGGGCCATCCTGCACTTCCTTGATCACCACACCGCTTTTGAGGTCGAAGCTTTTCTTCTGCTCATCGGTCAGCTCAGCCACGGCAATGCCCAGACGGTTGCTGCTGCGCTCGGCACCCGGCTTGGTATTGCCCAGGGCATCCAGGGTCGCGCCCTCTTCAGGGATCGCACCAACGGTCAGTTCAACATTCTGGCGTTTGCCGTCACGAATCACTTCCAGCTTGGCCTTGCTGCCGGCCTTGAGTGCACCGACCAGATGTGGCAAGTCGGCGGACATAACGATCGGTTGACCGTTCATGCTCAGGATCACGTCGCCGACTTGCAGGCCGCCTTTGGCAGCCGGGCCGTCGTCCTGGATTTGCGCAACCAGGGCACCGGCCGGCTTGTCGAGGCCGAAGGATTCAGCCAAGTCCTTGTTTACTTCCTGGATGACCACGCCCAACCAGCCACGACTGACCTTGCCACCGCTTTTCAGCTGATTGGAAACATCCATGGCCACGTCGATAGGAATGGCGAACGACACACCCATGAAGCCACCGGAACGGGTGTATATCTGCGAGTTGATCCCCACCACTTCGCCCGCAAGGTTGAACAACGGACCACCAGAGTTGCCCGGGTTGATCGGCACGTCGGTCTGGATGAACGGCACGTAGTTCTCGTTCGGCAGGCTGCGGCCAATCGCACTGACAATGCCCTGGGTGACGGTATGGTCAAAACCAAACGGCGACCCGATGGCTACCACCCACTGCCCAGCCTTCAGGTCCTGGGATTTGCCCAGCTTCAGTACAGGCAGGTCTTTACCCTCGATCTTCAGCAAGGCCACATCGGAACGGGGGTCTGTGCCTACCAATTTGGCTTTCAGCTCACTGCGATCAGCCAGGCGCACGAGGATCTCGTCGGCGTCGGCAATCACATGGTTATTGGTGAGGATGTAGCCATCTGGCGAGATGATGAAGCCCGAACCCAGGGACTGCGCTTCACGCTGACCACCGCCACCGCGCGGGGTACGAGGTTGTGGCATGCCACGCTCGAAGAACTCGCGCAGCATCGGCGGCAGGCCTTCCAGGTCAGGCATCTGCTGGTTGGAGACTTTGCGATCCGGCAACTTCTGCGTGGTACTGATGTTCACCACGGCAGGCGAGGCTTGCTCAACCAATTGGGTGAAGTCAGGCAACTCGACCGCTTGCGCGGACACGGCCTGACCCAGCACCAATACCGTGGCGACTATGGATAGGTAAGACTTCAAACGTGGTATCGACATACAGCTCCCGTTACGACGAGCAGGGTTGAGCGACAGGGTTCAAGAAACGCCGAAAACTGCGACCGACATCTTTGTTCCGCGAACAAAACAAGGCCAGAGCCAACAAGCCCTGACCTATAAAAAACATGGGAGATTTTTGCAAGTGAAAATGCTGATCCAGACATTTCATGCTCCCGCCAGCCAACCTGGCATGGGCGTACTGTGAAAGATCGGGATGAACATAGGATTAACGACTCACGGCTTGGGGGTGGCCTTTTTTTCAGCACGCACCGACAGTGCGATGCGTTCGGCGGTACCAATAGGTATTTCGCCCACAACCGTCACCATCATTTCGCCATCCACCGTGTTCAAGCGACGAGATACCGCAACGGTGGGGCCTAACTGGGTGCGAGTCTCGGTCACGCTCACATCACTGATCGGCTCAAGAAACACCGAGAAGCGCGCCAGTCCATCTTCATACATCAGACTGTCGACCGTGGCTTTGGTATGAGGGTCCTTGCGGGCGCTGCTATTGGTCAGCTGAAAGCCCGGCGGCAACCATTCCAAGTGCCAAGCCTCGGTGGGCTCTACGGTCGCTGCCTTGGTGTCGCCGACAGCGATAGACGTGCATTCGCTGCTGGGCTGCAAGTCGCGATCATTGGGCGGGGTGGAGGTGTCCAGGCGAGTGAACTGAAAGCGCTCCAGCAATTGCCCTTGATCATTCAGCAACAAGGACTTGAGCGGCAGTGCGGTTTCACGATCAAGATGCAGCTCAAAACCATAGCGGTATTGATCACGGGGAGTTATCGACACAATCACTGCATTACGACCGGCCACGCGGGATTTTCCGATAACGGCCAGTTCGTAGAATTGATTGAGTTTTTCAGGATCAAGCGCGCGCGAGGGTGCATCACGCGAATTACCAAGGCCGGCGACAAGTGTGCCGCTGACGCATTGTGTACGACCATCTACACGGACAACTTCCTGTGCAGAACCATCAAGCTGCAAGAGCCGCTCACGGACCTGGCCATTCTGGACACGATGCCAGATGTCATGGGTAGAAAAACTGCCATTACGTTCGTAGACAAACGTCCCCTGAAAACTTTGCTGCTGCTCTGCACGCCCAAGTCGAGTCAGCCAGTCTTGGGCTTCATCGGCATGGGCGGGGAGTGCAAACCAACCACTGAGCAATAACGTAAGGAGCGGTATGGCGCGCATAGGGCTCCTTAACGTATCAGCGGTTTTCCAGGCTTGCAGCGCGAGCGTATGGCAGAGCGCTTTCAGTGCCTTTCAAGGCGGATTCCTGTGCGTGTTGGCGCAGGTAGCCTGGAAGACGCTGGTCCTGCCAGCCGGATTGCCCTTGAAGCACACCGTTGGCCATAGGCCCGGTGGTGTCGGAGCTTTCCTTGTAGCCGGCCAGTACCGCCGGGCCTTTGACTTGCGGACCGGCCATGACCGGTTGCTGAGTCTGCTGGGCCAGTTCGGCACCGGCGATTTCGTCCTGGTTGTACAGGCGAACACCGGCCAGCACTGCAACAGTCACCGAGGCAGCCACTGCCAGGCGACCCAGGCTACGCCAAGGGCCACGAGTAGCTTTTGCCGGAACGGCTTCATCAGCCAGCGCGGCAGAAACGGCCGCAGCAATATCCAGACGAGGGATTAGAAGATCCTTGTGCATCACCGCCCGAGCGACTTGGTAACGAGACCAGGTATCACGGGTTTCGGCATCATCAAATGCGTTGAGCACTCGACGAAGTTCCAGTTCATCCGCTTCGTTATCCATCACTGCGGACAGCGATTCCTGCAGGGCATCACGACTCATGGCGGTTCCTCTCTTGGCTGTCGCCGCTGTCTTTAGTTTTCCTGCAACAACGGTTGCAAGGCTTTATCGATGGCTTCCCGGGCCCGGAAAATCCGTGACCTTACAGTCCCCACCGGACACTGCATGACGCTCGCAATGTCTTCGTAACTCAGACCATCGAATTCACGTAAAGTTAACGCCGTACGCAAATCTTCTGGCAGTTGCTGAATTGTGCGATGAACGGTGCCTTCGATCTCGTCGCGCAGCAATGCACGCTCCGGCGACTCGAGATCTTTGAGGCCGTGATCACCATCGTAAAATTCTGCATCTTCTGAACTGACATCGCTATCCGGTGGGCGGCGTCCGCGAGACACCAGATAGTTCTTCGCCGTGTTAATGGCGATGCGGTAAAGCCACGTGTAAAACGCACTATCACCGCGAAAATTGCCTAGTGCACGGTATGCCTTGATAAAGGCTTCCTGTGCAACGTCCTGCGCTTCATGGGTGTCGTGCACAAACCGCACGATCAACCCGAGAATTTTGTGCTGGTATTTCAGCACTAGCAGATCAAATGCTCGCTTGTCACCGCGCTGAACGCGCTCGACCAGCTGCTGATCCTCTTCCTGGGTTAGCATGAACACTCCTCGTTGTACTTGAAGGAGGCTTGCATAACTAAACGATCAGGCTTGCAAACATAGACTCGGACTTTTCGCAAAAGTTCTCCCCCTTCAAGCAAGTTTCCGGTACGCACTGATTTGGCACACACGAAAAACGCAGCGCGGGCAACGCCGGCTGCGCGAATAATCTTGTCGTCGGTTTTCTGACGCGTCCAATGCTCCCGACGGGCCAATAAACTCAACGTTTTCCCAGCTTTCGGGCAACCTGCTATTGAGTCGAGGCTTATGCAAAAAGTTCCCGCCTCAATAACCAGCCGATTTTACCCGAGCCGTGCACCGTAATCTCACATTGCCACGAATGCCCGGCTATTGTGCCGCTCCCCCCCTCTATATACTAGTGGCCCGTGTGACCCTTTGATTCGCCGATCCAGGCGTCCTGTTTGCGCCAGCCCTGTGGATCGCTTTTTGCGGAATCCTTCAAATGAGCCAACAGTTTCAACACGATGTCCTGGTGATCGGTAGCGGCGCGGCCGGCTTGAGCCTTGCGCTGACCCTTCCCAGCCACCTGCGCATTGCCGTCCTGAGCAAAGGCGACCTGGCCAACGGTTCGACATTCTGGGCCCAAGGCGGTGTCGCCGCCGTGCTGGACGACACCGATACAGTGCAATCCCACGTTGAAGACACCCTCAACGCCGGCGGCGGCCTGTGCAACGAAGACGCGGTGCGCTTCACCGTCGAGCATAGCCGCGAGGCGATCCAATGGCTGATCGACCAGGGCGTGCCCTTCACCCGCGATGAACACGCAGGCAGCGATGACAGCGGCTTCGAGTTCCACCTGACCCGTGAAGGCGGCCACAGCCATCGCCGTATCATCCACGCCGCGGATGCCACCGGCGCCGCCATCTTCAAGACCTTGCTCGACCAGGCCCGCCAACGCCCCAACATCGAACTGCTGGAACAACGCGTCGCCGTCGACCTGATCACCGAAAAGCGCCTGGGCCTGCCGGGCGAACGCTGCCTCGGCGCCTATGTGCTCAACCGCGCCAGCGGCGAAGTGGATACTTATGGTGCACGCTTCACCATCCTCGCCTCAGGCGGCGCGGCCAAGGTCTACCTCTATACCAGCAACCCCGACGGCGCCTGCGGCGACGGCATCGCCATGGCCTGGCGTTCGGGCTGCCGGGTGGCCAACCTGGAATTCAACCAGTTCCACCCCACCTGCCTGTATCACCCGCAAGCCAAGAGTTTCCTGATCACCGAAGCCCTGCGCGGCGAAGGTGCACACCTCAAGCTGCCGAACGGTGAACGCTTCATGCAGCGCTTCGACCCGCGCGCCGAGCTGGCGCCACGGGATATTGTCGCCCGCGCCATCGACCATGAAATGAAGCGCCTGGGCGTCGACTGCGTCTACCTGGACATCAGCCACAAGCCCGAAGCGTTCATCAAGACCCACTTCCCGACCGTCTACGAGCGCTGCCTGGCCTTCAATATCGACATCACCAAAGGCCCGATCCCCGTGGTACCGGCCGCGCACTACACCTGCGGCGGCGTGATGGTCGACCAGCATGGCCGTACCGACGTACCTGGCCTCTATGCGATTGGCGAAACCAGCTTCACCGGGCTGCACGGCGCCAATCGCATGGCCAGCAACTCGCTGCTCGAATGCTTCGTCTACGCCCGCTCGGCGGCGGCGGACATTCTCGAACAACTGCCGCGCATCCCGGTGCCGGCCGCCCTGCCCCGCTGGGATGCCAGCCAGGTCACCGATTCGGACGAAGACGTGATCATCGCCCACAACTGGGACGAGCTGCGGCGCTTCATGTGGGACTACGTGGGGATCGTGCGTACCAACAAGCGCCTGCAACGAGCGCAACACCGGGTGCGATTACTGTTGGATGAGATTGATGAGTTCTACAGCAACTATAAGGTCAGCCGTGACCTGATCGAACTGCGCAACCTGGCCCAAGTCGCGGAGCTGATGATCCGTTCGGCCATGGAGCGCAAGGAAAGCCGGGGCCTGCATTACACCCTCGACTACCCGCAGATGCTGCCCGAGGCCCGCGACACTATTCTGGTGCCAACCACCTACGGCGGCTGAACTTCAAGCGAACCCGCAGGCGCCGGTGCACATCGGCGGCCTGCGCATCCGTCGGCACGCAGACCGAGCGCACCCGCCACGCCCCCGGCAGCCGATAACGCAGCACCACAATCAACGGCAACCCCAGGCTGTCGGGGCGCAGTTGCACGCTGTGCCAACCCAGCGCTGCGCTCCATAACTGCCAGCCGTCCTCATCGCGGCGCAGGCCACGAATCGATGAACGGTGAGTCAGCAGGATATGACGCGGCAGCACCCATCCGGCGTGAGCCAGGCACAACAGCATGCCGAGGCTTGAATAGGGCAGATCGAGAAACAACAGCGCACCCAGCGCGAACAGCTGGGCAACGAGATACGCCGCCAGCAGCAACCGTGAGGCCTGCCAGCGGCATTCGAAACGATTACTTGGGCTGGACACGATCCAGGATCATCCGGACCATGCGCTGCAGCTCTGGGTCTTCGGACTCTGCGCGTTCCATGAACCAGCCGAACATGTCCTGATCTTCGCAAGTCAGCAGCCTGACGTAGAGATCGCGATCTTCCTTATTGAGCGTCGCGTACACCTCTTTGGTAAAAGGCACCAACAACACATCAAGCTCAAGCATGCCACGACGGCTGTGCCAGTAGAGACGATTGATTTCTACATCTTCGACCATGGAGCGCTCCTCAAATAGAGCGCAAGTATACAGGCCCGACGGCACCGGAACAGTCGGCTTTGGTCGCCCCATACGGAAACTATCCATTTGCCGGGCGCCCCTCTATGATGCACCCATGACTTTTTGACCTGCGATGACCCATGGCCGACTCTGCTTTCTTCTGCCCCTTGTCCCACGAAGGCGTTCTCGCCGTCCGCGGCTCCGACGCTGCCAAGTTCCTGCAGGGACAACTCACCTGCAACCTCAATTACCTGAGCGACACCCAGGCCAGCCTCGGTGCGCGCTGCACGCAAAAAGGCCGCATGCAGTCGAGCTTCCGCATTCTTTTGCAGGGCGACGGCGTACTCCTGGCCATGGCCACCGAACTGCTCGAACCGCAACTGGCGGACCTGAAGAAATATGCGGTGTTCTCCAAGTCCAAGCTCACCGACGAAAGCGCCGCCTGGGTGCGTTTCGGTGTGATCGGTGGCGATCAGGCGCTCACCAGCCTTGGCCTTGAGCTGCCGGCCGAGACGGACAGCGTTGCCCGTACCGAACACCTGATCGCCATCCGCGTCTCCCCTGGCCGCGCCGAACTCTGGGTACCTGCCGAGCAAGCCGACAACGTGCGCAGCCAATTGGCCGCGCAGCTGACACAAACCGACTTGAATCATTGGCTACTGGGCCAGATCCGCGCCGGTATCGGCCAGGTCATGCCCCAGACCCGCGAACTGTTCATCCCGCAGATGCTCAACCTGCAGGCCGTGGGCGGCGTCAGCTTCAAGAAAGGCTGCTACACCGGCCAGGAAATCGTCGCGCGCATGCAGTACCTGGGCAAACTCAAGCGTCGCCTGTACCGCTTGAGCCTGAACGCGGCGCAAATGCCCGAGCCAGGCACCCCGCTGTTTTCCCCCAGCCACAACAGTTCGATCGGCGAAGTGGTGATCGCAGCAAAAGCTGACCAGATGATTGAACTTCTGGCGGTATTGCAAGCCGAAGCTGCCGATAGTGGCGATGTGCACTTAGGCACGCTGGAAGGCCCCGGCTTGCAACTACTTGACCTGCCTTACACGCTTGACCGCGATCGCGAGATCCAGCGTTAGTCGCCGTATTTTTTTGCAATACCCTAGAGAGCATGAATGAACGAACTGGCGGAAAAAGTCCAACAGGCGTTGGTAAAGGCCATCGACAACGATGACCTGGTTCTGCCGACATTGCCGGAAGTGGCCCTGAACATTCGCCAGGCCGCGGAAGACCCGGAAATCAGCATCAGCCACTTGAGCAAGGTGATCGGGCGCGACACTGCCCTGTCGGCGCGCCTGATCAAAGTGGTCAACAGCCCGATGTTGCGCGCCAGCCAGGAAGTGACCGACCTGCACACCGCCATTACCCGGCTGGGCACCAACTACAGCAGTAACCTGGCCATCGGCCTGGTGATGGAGCAAATTTTCCATGCCCGCTCGGACGTGGTCGAAAAGAAGATGCGCGATGTGTGGCGCCGCAGCCTCGAAGTGGCAGGCGTGAGCTACGCCTTGTGCCGCAGCCATAGCCAACTCAAGCCGGACCAGGCCGCCCTGGGTGGCTTGGTGCACCAGATCGGCGTGTTGCCGATCCTGACTTACGCCGAAGACCACTACGAGCTGCTTTCCGACCCCGTCAGCCTCAACCACGTGATCGACAGCATCCACCCGGCACTGGGTGACAAGCTGCTCAGTGGCTGGGACTTCCCGGAGATGCTGGCGAAACTACCCGGCCAATACCTGAACCTGGCGCGCGACTCCGCCAGCCTCGATTACATCGACCTGGTGCAGATCGCCGTCGTGTATTGCCATCGTGGCACCGATCATCCGCTGGCAGACGTGTCGATCGCCAGTCTGCCCGCGATCAAGAAGCTGCGCCTCGACCCCGGCAGCGACAACCTGCGCGCCGAACTGGATGAAGCCCGCTCGATGTTCTACTGATCAACCGGCGATAAAACTCACCCGCACCTTCAACCCCGCCTGCTCGCCGTCATGCAGGCTGATCTGCGCCAGATGCGCGCGACAGATTTCGCCAACGATCGCCAACCCCAGGCCTGAGCCCATGCCTTGCTGGCTGCGACGGTAGAAGCGCTCGAACACCCGGTCGCGCTCATCCTGCGGAATACCCGGGCCATCATCTTCCACCTCCAGTACCGCCGGCGCCGTCACCCGCAGGATCACGTTGCCGCCAGGTGGCGTGTGCGCCAGGGCGTTGTCCACCAGGTTACTCAACAGCTCGTTGAGCAGCGTCGGCTCGCCGCGTAACCACACCGGTTCATCCGCCTCCAGCGCCAACGCCACGCCGCGCGCGTGGGCCAACGGCGCCATGGCCATGCCCAGTTCACGGGCCAATTGGCTGAGGTCGAGCAACTGCGCGCCGCCTTCGGCAATCGCCCGCGCGCCGTTTTCGATGCGCGCCAGGGACAGCAACTGATTGGCCAGATGGGTCAAGCGGTCGGTGCCTTGGGCGGCGGTTTCCAGGGTACTGCGCCAGGTCGCTGGATCTTCGGCGCGCAGGCCCAGTTCCAGGCGCGCCTTCAGCGCCGCCAAAGGAGTGCGCAGTTCGTGGGATGCATCGGCAATAAACTGCGCCTGACGCTCGAACTGGCCGCGCAGACGTTCAGTGAAGTGGTTGAGGGAACGCACCAGCGGGCCGAACTCATGCTGCACCTCCACCAGCGGCAACGGCCGCAAGTCGTCGGGCTGGCGCTCTTCCACCGCCGTGCGCAGGCGCTCCAGCGGGCGCAAGGCGGCGCTGACGGCAAACCACACCAGCAACAAGGCGCCGATGGCGAGCATGCCCAGGCGCAGCAAAGTGTCGGCCATCAGGCTGCGGGCCATGCTCACGCGAGCTTCATCGGTTTCGGCCACGCGGATTTCCGCCATGCCGTTCATGTTCGGTTCGGAGACCGCCTTGAGCAGGCTGACCACCCGCACTTCCTGGCCCTGGTATTTGGCGTTGTAGAAACGCGCCAGCGCCGGGTAATCGTCGGTGCGCGGTGTGCCGGGGGGCGGGCCGGGAAGATTTTCGTAGCCGGAAATCAGCTTCTGATTAATGTCATTGACCTGGTAATAGATGCGCCCGGCACTGTCGTAGGCAAAGGTGTCCAGGGCGACATAGGGCACGTTGGCGCTGAGGGTGCCGTCCACCTGGGTCAAGCCGGCGGCGATGGTCCGCGCCGAGGCGAGCAGCGTGCGGTCGTAGGCGGTGTCGGCCGCTTCGCGACCATTCCAGTAGGCGCTCATGCCACTGGCAAGCATCAACAGCACCAGCAACAGCGCCAGGTTCCACAGCAGGCGCCAGCGCAGGCTGCTGGGCTTATGCATCGCGGGCTTCCAGCAGGTAGCCGAGGCCACGGAAAGTCACGATGGCGATGGGTTGGCCATCGAGCTTCTTGCGCAGGCGGTGCACGTAGATTTCGATGGCATCGGGGCTGGCCTCCTCGTCCAGGCCGAACACCTGGGAGGCCAGTTGCTCCTTGCTCATCACCCGGCCTGGGCGGGCGATCAGCGCTTCAAGCACGGCTTGCTCGCGGGAGGTCAACGTCATCAGCTCGCCGCCCACGGTGAAACGGCGGGTGTCGAGGTCATAGACCAGCACACCGCAGGCCTGCTGGCGTTCGCCGCCCAATACACTGCGGCGCAGCAGCGCCTTGACCCGCGCTTCCAGCTCGGTCAGTTCGAACGGCTTGGCCAGGTAATCATCGGCGCCCAGGTTCAGGCCATGCACGCGGTCCTTCACATCGCTGCGCGCGGTCAGCATCAGCACCGGCAGGTTTTTCCCACGCGCCCGCAAGCGCGCCAGCACCTCAAAACCGTCCATGCGCGGCAGGCCCACATCCAGGATGGCGACCGCGTAATCCTCACTGCTCAAGGCCAGGTCGGCGGCCACGCCGTCGTGCAATACGTCAACGGTCAAACCCGTGCTCTTGAGCGCTTGGGCGACGCTTTCGGCGAGTTGCAGATGGTCTTCAACCAGAAGGACACGCATGGATTTCCACCTTATTCGGACGTGGTCGACGCCACGCTTTGCCGGGCAGTTTACAGGCGCCGACTGCCCTGTGAAGCCTGAAAACATTGAAAGGCAGCTGAAAGGTTAGTGAAAGCTTCGCCCTTTAGCATCCAGCCACGGTAGGTCATGCCTGCCGAGCGACCTGATGGGTCGCGCCCGAAAAACGCCTCGAAGCGTTTTCGCCAAAATAAGAACAATAACGGAGTGCACCACGATGCTGTCGACACAGCCCCAGGCTTGCCCGCCTGTTCGTATTTCCCGCCTGACCCACACCGCCCTTGCCAGTGCCGCTGCCCTTGCCGGCTTTTCGCCGCTTAGCCAGGCTGCCTTCTTCGAAGACAGTAGCGCGACCCTGGAAACCCGCAACATGTACTTCAACCGCGACTTTCGCGACGGCACCAGCGCGCAGCAATCCAAGCGCGACGAATGGGCCCAGGGCTTCATGCTCAACCTGCAATCGGGCTACACCGACGGCACCGTCGGCTTTGGCGTGGATGCGCTGGGCATGCTCGGGGTCAAGCTCGACTCCAGCCCCGACCGCACCGGCACCGGCCTGCTGCCTACCCACGACGATGGCCGCGCCGCCAACGAGTACTCCAAGCTGGGCCTGACCGGCAAAGTGAAGATTTCCGCTACCGAGCTGAAGATCGGTTCGCTGATGCCCGAGCTGCCGATCCTCAAGCCCAACGACGGTCGTATCCTGCCGCAGACCTTCAACGGTGGCCTGATCACCTCCAAGGAATTCAAGAACCTGGTCTTCACCGGCGGCCGTCTCGACAAAGCCAAGGACCGCGACGACAGCAACTACGAAGACATCGCCCTCAATAACAAGAACAGCCGCTTCCTCAGCGGCGCCACCGGCAAGCATTTCAACTTCGGCGGCGTCGACTATAAGTTCGCCGACAAGATCACCGGCAGCTACCACTTCGCCCAACTCGACGACGTGTATCGCCAGCACTTCCTCGGCCTGGTCGCCGCGCGCCCGATGGGCCCCGGCACCTTCGCCACCGACCTGCGCCTGGCGATCAGCGATGACACCGGCAGCGCCCGTGGCGGCAAGATCGACAACACCTCTCTCAACGGCCTGTTCAGCTATGCCCTCAATGGCCATAAGCTCAGCGCCGGCTATCAGCATATGTCCGGCGACAGCGCGTTTCCGTATGTGGATGGCAGCGACCCGTACCTGGTCAACTTCGTGCAGATCAACGACTTTGCCGGCGCCGAAGAGCGCTCCTGGCAGGCGCGCTACGACTACGACTTCGCCAAGCTGGGCATTCCCGGCCTGAGTTTCATGAGCCGTTACCTCTCGGGTGACAATATCAAGCTCAGGAACGGCGACACCGGCAAGGAATGGGAACGCAACAGCGAGATCAAGTACGTGGTGCAAAGCGGCACATTCAAGGATGTGGCCGTGCGCCTGCGCAACGCGACGTACCGCTCCAACTACTCAGCCCGTGATGCGGATGAAACGCGCGTGCTGGTCAGCTACAGCGTTGCGCTCTGGTAAGTAGTGCCTGGTAAGCCACTCATAACAACAATGACGGAGATAACCATGACCCCTTCACTGCGTAAATTTGCCCTCGCCGCCGGCTGCATGCTGTTCGCCGGCCACCTGCTGGCCGCCGACGAACCCAAGCGCCCGGAGTGCATCGCCCCGGCCTCCCCTGGCGGCGGTTTTGACCTGACCTGCAAACTGGCGCAAAGCGCGCTGGTCAACGAGAAGTTGCTGAGCAAGCCGATGCGCGTGACCTACATGCCGGGCGGCGTGGGCGCGGTGGCCTACAACGCGGTGGTGGCCCAGCGTCCTGCGGACGGCGGTACGTTGGTGGCCTGGTCCAGCGGTTCGCTGCTGAACCTGGCCCAGGGTAAGTTCGGGCGCTTCGATGAGAGCGCCGTACGCTGGTTGGCCGCCGTGGGAACAAGCTACGGCGCCATCGCGGTGAAAGCCGATTCGCCCTACAAGACCCTCGATGATCTCGTCAAAGCCCTGAAGAAAGATCCGGGCAGCGTGGTGATCGGTTCCGGCGGCACCGTCGGCAGCCAGGACTGGATGCAAACCGCCCTGATCGCCAAGGCCGCCGGGATCAACCCGCGCGAGTTGCGCTATGTGGCGCTCGAAGGCGGCGGTGAAATCGCCACCGCACTGCTCGGCGGGCATATCCAGGTCGGCAGTACCGACATCTCCGACTCCATGCCGCACATCCTCAGCGGTGACATGCGCCTGCTGGCGGTGTTCTCCGAGGAGCGCCTGGACGAGCCGGAAATGAAGAATATTCCGACCGCCAAAGAGCAAGGCTACGACATCGTCTGGCCGGTGGTGCGTGGCTTCTACCTCGGGCCAAAAGTCAGCGATGCCGACTACGCCTGGTGGAAAGATGCCTTCGACAAACTGCTGGCCTCCGAGGACTTCGCCAAGCTGCGTGACCAGCGCGAGCTGTTCCCGTTCGCCATGACCGGCCCGGAGCTGGACACCTACGTGAAGAAACAGGTGGCTGACTACAAAGTGCTGGCCAAAGAGTTCGGCCTGATCCAGTAATCGCCCCTCTTTTGTGTAATGCCCCTGTAGGAGCGAGCTTGCTCGCGAAGAACCCAAGGACATCCACGTGCATCCAGACAGCACGCGTTATCGTTGAAGTTTTTCGCGAGCAAGCTCGCTCCTACAAGAGGGCCTTGGAGTTTCCTATGCTCTTACAACGCGTTTTTGCCGCTGTGCTGTTGCTGGCCTGCGCCGGCCTGGCACTGATGGCCTGGCCGTATCAGGCAGCGTTTTCCTACGAACCGGTCGGGCCTCGGGCCTACCCGTTGCTGATGCTCGGCCTGATGAGCCTGGCGCTGATCTATATGCTGATCCGCCCACAACCGACCCAACACACCGAAGAAGAACCCGCGCTCGACCGCCAGACGCTGGTCAAGATCAGCATCTGCGTGGCGCTGTTGATCGTGTTCGCCGCCACCTTCGAGCCCCTGGGTTTCATCCTCAGCAGCATGCTGATCGGCATCCCCATGGCACGCCTGTATGGCGGCCGCTGGGTGCCCAGTGTGGTAATCGTCAGCCTGATGGCCATCGGTCTTTATCTGCTGTTCGATAAAGCCATGGATGTTCCGCTGCCCCTCGGCCTGCTCGACGTTCTGGAGAACTGATATGGATACTTTCGGCTATTTGGGCCAGGGCTTCGGCGTTGCACTGTCCCCCTACAACCTGGTGACCGCCCTGTGCGGCACCCTGATCGGTACCGTGGTCGGGCTGTTGCCGGGCCTGGGCCCGATCAACGGCGTGGCGCTGTTGATCCCCATCGCGTTCGCCCTGGGCCTGCCGCCGGAATCGGCGTTGATCCTACTGGCGGCCGTGTACCTGGGCTGCGAATACGGCGGCCGTATCAGCTCGATCCTGCTGAACATCCCGGGCGAAGCTTCCACCGTGATGACCACCCTCGACGGTTACCCGATGGCCCGCAAAGGCCTGGCCGGCGTGGCGCTGTCGTTGTCGGCGTGGAGTTCGTTCATCGGCGCGTTTATCGCCACCTGCGGCATGGTGCTGTTTGCGCCGCTGCTGGCCAAATGGGCGATTGCCTTCGGCCCGGCGGAATACTTCGTGCTGATGGTGTTCGCGATTGTCTGCCTCGGCGGCATGGCCGGCGACAAACCGTTGAAAACCTTCGTGGCGGCGCTGATCGGCCTGTTTCTTTCGGCCGTCGGCATCGACGCCAACAGCGGCGTGTACCGTTTTACCGGCGATAACATCCACCTGACCGACGGCATCCAGTTTGTGGTGCTGGTACTGGGCTTGTTCTCCATCAGCGAGATCCTGTTGCTGCTGGAAAAAACCCACCGTGGCCAGGAAGCGGTGAAAGCCACCGGGCGGATGATGTTCAACCTGAAGGAAGCAGGGTCGGTGTTCGTGGTGAACATCCGCTGCGGCCTGCTCGGTTTCATCATGGGCGTGCTTCCCGGCGCAGGTGCCACATTGGCCTCGGCGGTTGCCTACATGACCGAGAAACGCCTGGCCGGTGCCAGCGGTAAATTCGGCCAGGGCGACATGCGCGGCCTGGCTGCACCGGAAACCGCGATCGGCGCGTCCGCCTGTGGCGCCCTGGTGCCGATGCTGACCCTCGGTGTACCTGGTTCGGGCACCACCGCGGTGATGATCGGCGCCCTGTCGCTGTACAACATCACCCCCGGCCCGCTGCTGTTCCAACAGCAACCCGACATTGTCTGGGGCCTGATCGCGTCGTTGTTTATCGCCAACATCATGCTGGTGATCCTCAATATTCCGATGATCCGCATCTTCACGCGCATCCTCGCCGTGCCGAACTGGGCGCTGGTGCCGGTGATCGCGATCATCACCGCGATTGGTGTGTACGCGGTGCACGCCACCACCTTCGATCTGTTCCTGATGGTCGGTATCGGTATCTTCGGCTACATCCTGCGCAAGCTGGATTTCCCGCTGTCGCCGGTGCTGCTGGGCTTTATCCTCGGCGGCCTGATGGAGCAGAACCTGCGCCGGGCACTGTCGATCTCCAACGGTGCGCTGGAAATCCTATGGTCGAGCCCGATCACCTTTGGCGTCTGGGTGCTGACCGCCATCATGCTGTTTGTACCGTTGCTGCGTATCTGGCGTAAACGTGCCCAACAGCGTCGTGCCGTGGCCGATGTCTGAGGTCACCTTTAAACATTGGTGGGGAACACCGCTGGTCGGTCTGGCCGGCGGTTACCTGGCCAGCCTGGTCGGCTGGCCGTTGCCGTATATGGTCGGCTCGTTGCTGGCGATCATCCTCGTGCGTTGCCTAACGCCGTGGCAGTTGGCGGAGATTCCCGGCGGGCGCAAATGCGGCCAATGGGTGGTGGGCATCGGCATCGGCCTGCACTTCACTCCGGTGGTGATCGAACAGGTGATGAGCCATTTCGGCCTGATCTTCTTCGGCGCGCTGGTCACCAGCCTGTCGAGCGTGGTCGGCGTGTGGTTGATGCGCCGCAGCGGTGAAGACCGCGCCACCGCATTTTTCTCCAGCATGCCGGGCGGTTCCGGCGAGATGGTCAACCTCGGCGCACGCAATGGCGCGGTGCTCAGCCGTGTCGCGGCGGGGCAGAGTCTGCGTGTGCTGGTGGTGGTGCTGTGCGTGCCGGCGATCTTCAAGTATTTGCTGGACGGCGGTGCGCCGCAGTTTCATCCGGCGCCGGTGAGCTGGGCGTGGCTGGCGTTGCTGTTTCCCATCGGCGCGTTGGTGGCCTGGGGATGGCAGCGCTTGCGTCAGCCAAACCCATGGCTGTTCGGCCCATTGCTGGTGAGTGCGACGGCCAGCGTGGTGTGGGAGCTGCATATCGGCCTGCCCGACGGCGGCAGCCAGATTGGCCAGTGGCTGATCGGCAGCGGGTTGGGCTGTCACTTCAATCGGGAGTTCTTCCGTCGTGCACCGTCGTTCATGGTTCGCACCTTGATCGGCACGGCCTTGACCATGGCCTTGGCGACGTTGGCAGCGGTGGGTTTGAGTGCCTTGACCCATCTGGACCTGCGCTCGCTGACCCTGGGCATGATGCCCGGCGGGATTGCCGAGATGAGCCTGACGGCCGAGACCCTGCAACTGTCGGTGCCGTTGGTGACGGCCATGCAGGTAATGCGGTTGTTGTTTGTGCTGTTTTTGGCGGAGCCGTTGTTTCGGCATTGGAACCGTCAGCCGGAAAAATTCTAAACCTTCGGCACAGTTCAACATGTGGGAGGGGGCTTGCCCCCGATGGCGGAGTGTCAGTTACTGAATATGTTTCTGATACACCGCTATCGAGGGCAAGTCCCCTCCCAGATTTGAATGTGTCTGGCCTTAGAGCGGCGGTAGGCGCCACTCAATCGGCGTCTCGCCATTCTGCTCAAGAAACTTGTTGGTGCGGCTGAAATGCCCGCAGCCCAGGAACCCGCGATACGCCGACAACGGCGAGGGGTGCACCGACGTCAGCACCAAATGCTTGGTGGCATCAATCAGCTTCTGCTTGCCCTGGGCATGGGCGCCCCACAACAGGAACACCAGATGCGGCTGGTGCTCGCTGACCACTTCGATAACTCGATCAGTAAAGAACTGCCAGCCCTTGCCCGCATGCGCGTTGGCGTTGGCCCGCTCGACGGTCATGGTGGTGTTGAGCATCAACACGCCCTGGTCGGCCCAGCTTTGCAGGTAGCCATGGTTGGGGATGTCGATGTTCAGGTCGCGCTTGAGCTCTTTGTAGATATTGACCAGCGACGGCGGCGCCGGCACGCCTGGTTGCACCGAGAAGCACAGACCGTGGGCCTGGCCGGGGCCGTGGTACGGGTCCTGGCCGAGGATCACCACCTTGACCTTGTCCAGCGGCGTTGAGTTAAGCGCGTTGAAGATCAGCGGACCGGGCGGGTAGATCTCCTTGCCGGCGGCATGTTCCTGGCGCAGGAACTCGCGTAACTGGCCCATGTAGGGCTTATCGAACTCATCACGCAGGGCGTGTTTCCAGCTGGGTTCGAGTTTGATACGGTCGCCTTCAGTCATAGTCGAATTGTCTTGTAAAAAAGAATGAGGCGAACCCTAGGAAAGCCGGCCCTGCTTGTCAATTGATCTGACACACCAGCGGCACTTTCCCACGAAGCGATCATACTGATCCTTCACCTTCTCGATTGAGGTCACGATGAATCTGCACTTCGAAGAACTGACCGGCAGCGACGGTGCCCGCATTGGCATCGCCAGTCTTGACGCTGAAAAGTCCCTCAATGCCCTCTCCCTGCCAATGATCCTGGCCCTGACTGATCGCCTGGAGGCCTGGGCCAAAGACCCGAACATCGTCTGCGTGCTGCTGCGTGGCAACGGGCCCAAGGCATTTTGCGCCGGCGGCGAAGTGCGCAGCCTGGCCCAGGCCTGCCGCGAGCAGCCGGGTGAAGTCCCCGCCCTGGCCGCACAGTTTTTTGCCGCGGAATATCGCCTCGACTACCGCTTGCACACTTACCCTAAGCCGCTGATCTGCTGGGGCCACGGTTACGTGCTGGGCGGTGGCATGGGCCTGCTGCAAAGCGCGGCCATACGAATTGTCACGCCGAGCAGCCGCCTGGCCATGCCCGAGATCAGCATCGGCCTGTACCCGGATGTGGGCGCCAGCTGGTTCCTGTCGCGCCTGCCCGGCAAGCTGGGTTTATTCCTTGGCCTCACCGGCGCCCATATCAACGGCCGTGACGCCCTCGACCTGGGCCTGGCCGACCGTTTCCTGCGCGACGATCAACAAGACGAGCTGCTCGATGGCTTACTGCAACTGAACTGGCAGGAACAGACCGCGATACAGCTCAACAGCCTGCTCAAGGCCATGGCCCAGGAAGCCGTGGCTCAACAACCTGAAGCGCAATGGCTGCCACGCCGGGCACAGGTCGACGAATGGCTGGACGTCGCTGATGTGCGCAGCGCCTGGCGCGCCTTGAGCCCGCTGTGTGACCACGCCGACCCGCTGTTCAACCGCGCCGGCAAGACACTGAGCGAAGGCTGCCCGCTGACCGCGCACCTGGTGTGGGAACAGATCCGGCGTGCCCGGCACCTGTCCCTGGCCGAGGTGTTCCAGATGGAATACACCCTGAGCCTGAACTGCTGCCGCCATCCGGAGTTCAGCGAAGGGGTGCGCGCGCGGTTGATCGACAAGGACCAGACGCCCCACTGGCATTGGCCGAACATCAACACGGTCCCGGACGCCGTGGTGCAGGCGCATTTCACCAAGGCGTGGGAAGGCCGGCATCCGCTGGCGGATTTGTCCGATTACTGACGTTTTGCACGCATAAAAAAGCGGCGCTTCATGCGCCGCTTTTTTGTGGGCCTGTCAACGGTGACCGCCGCGGCCACCTCCACGGTCATGATCGCCACCGCGTCCATGCCCGCCATTGTTCCAACGATCACCCCAGCCCTGGTTCGGGTAAGGCCGGTAACCCGCCCTTGGCCCTGACGGGTAATAGCGAGGTGCTGGCTGGTAATAACGCGGCGCCGAGTAGTAACGCGGTGCCGGTGCGTAGTAGCGCGGCGACGGGTAGTAATCACGGCGATATTGATACGCCGTACCGCCGCCGTAGTAATACGCCGGTGCCGGTGAGGTGTAGACCTCGGAACGGTAATAGCTCTGGCCTCCATCGTAGTAGGGCACACAAGCGGAAAGGGTCAGACCGAGTAAAGCGCTGAGCAGCAGTCGTCGATACATGGCGGCCTCCTGGACCGCGAAAGAGCACCTCCAGCGACGCTGGGGGGCGGCATTCAGCTTTCACTGAATGACGAAATATCTGACATCAAAAACCGAATCTGGTGCGTTTTGGTAACAACTTGATACATCAATGCCAAGTGCGGCCACACCCCGTCAGGCGCACTGCGGCATAGCGCTTACCAACCAATCAGCTTTATCGATTCAGTAATTTTTTCTGGCCCGAAACTTTCCCGATTGCGATGATGTCACTATGACATCTCATGAGCCAGGGAGGCTCTAACGTGCATCCCTCGCCACTTTCGCCGGATCCGAGCCATGAAAATCTCAACCAAACTGCTGCTTTCATTTCTACTGTGTGCACTGGTCACCCTCGGGGTCGGCCTGCTGGGTATCAAAAGCGTGGTACGCCTCGCCAATGCATTGGAACTGACGTTCTCCAATAACCTGGTGTCCGTCAGCAACACCGCCTCCACCCTCAACGGCCTGGTCGCCCATAACCGTGGTTTGTACCGCTTGATGGATGCGAGCAACGGCGACGTGGCCCAACAAGACCGTGACCGTGTGCGCCAGGACATCGCCAACGAACTCCAACGCAGCCAGAGTGCCTACGCCACCTATCGCGCCACGCTGCTGGCAGACGATGAACGGGCGGCAGGCGACAAGCTTGACCAGATATGGCCGAACTACATCAGCAGCGCCGACCGCATCATGTCGCTGCTCGACAGTGGCCAGATCGAGCAGGCCCGCGCGCAGCTCAACAGCACCAACAATGAACTGTTCCGCCAGGCGCGCGAGTTGATCCGCGTGATGATCGAGTCCAACAACCGCCAGATCAAGGAAGGCGCCATCGCCGCCGAGGACCTTCGCAGCAGCGCGTTGACCTGGATGATCAGCGGCATTGTCCTGGCCTTCATCATTGCCGTCATCATCGGCGTGCTGATCACACGCCTGATCACCCGTCCTATCGCACAAGCGGTTGAGAACGCACAGCGCATTGCCAAGGGTGACCTGACCCAAGCCATCACCACCGACCGCACCGACGAAGCCGGGCAACTGCTGATGGCGTTGTCCGATATGCAAGGCGGCCTGAAAAGCACGCTGATGGAAATCGCCAACGCTTCCGACCAGCTCGCTTCGGCAGCCGAAGAGCTGAGTGCGGTCACCGATGAAAGCACCCGTGGGCTGACCCGCCAGAACGACGAAATCCAACAAGCCGCCACCGCCGTCAACCAGATGACCGCAGCGGTCGACGAAGTGGCGAGCAACGCCGTGTCGACCTCGGAAGCCTCGCGTCAGGCCACCACCGAAGCCGAGGACGGCCGCCAGCAGGTGGAGCAGGCGGTGTCGGGCATGTCGTCGATGGTGGTGGAGATCAACGATTCGACCCAATCGGTCGCCGACCTCGCCGGCCAGGTGCGCGAAATCGGCAAAGTGATTGATGTGATCCGTGGCATTGCCGACCAGACCAACCTGCTGGCCCTCAATGCCGCCATCGAAGCCGCCCGTGCCGGTGAGCAAGGTCGTGGTTTTGCGGTGGTGGCCGATGAGGTTCGCGCGCTGGCCCATCGCACCCAGACCTCCACGGTCGACATCGAGAAAATGATCGGTGAAGTGCAGGCAGGCGCCGATGGTGCCGTGGCCGCGATGAACAAGAGCCTGAACTGGGCCAACAACACCCAGACCCTGGCGCAAAACGCCGGCCAGGCGCTGGAGCGCATCACCGCCAGCGTGGCCAGTATCAACGAGCGTAACCTGGTGATCGCCTCGGCATCCGAGGAACAGGCCCAGGTGGCCCGTGAAGTGGATCGCAACCTGCTCAACATCCAGGACCTGTCGACCCAGACCGCCGCCGGTGCCCACCAGACCAACGCCTCGAGCCAGGACCTGTCGCGGCTGGCCACCTCGTTCAATATGTTGGTCAGCAAGTTCCAGTTATAAGCGCCTCATAGCAGTGCGCCGACGCACCCGCGTGGCGCACACCCCCCTCTTCTACGCCCTCCTCTCCCGCCCGCGCGGCTGAACAGCCGGGCGTCGTAGCCACTTGGCACGACTCTCGCTTTATCTCTTGCGTGCAGGATTGATACAGGTTCGCGGCACCACAATTTGCAATGGCCGACTAGGGTTCCGGCTCGCCAAAAGCGAGTGGCTGGTCCGAGAGTTGGCGACCTCCAGTTGAGGTTACACGGCGGGATAAAAGCCCGGGAGACAAGCCACCGTTCACGGTGCCGCGTTGCTCCTGCTCGCCCTTGATCAACTGGAGAAGCCCCATGCCCTCAATCCGTTTACCCGCCCTGCTCGCCGCCGCCTTTGCCGCCGTGCTGAGCTTCCAGGCCCAAGCCGCCCCCAAAAACCACTTCAGCGTGTGCTGGACAATCTACGCCGGTTGGATGCCGTGGGAATACGCCGGCAGCCAAGGCATCCTCGACAAGTGGGCGAAGAAATACGGCATCACCATCGACATGGTGCAGCTCAATGACTACGTCGAATCCATCAACCAGTACACCGCCGGCCAGTTCGACGGCTGCACCATGACCAACATGGACGCCCTGACCATCCCCGCCGCCGGTGGCGTGGACAGCACCGCACTGGTGGTCAGCGACTTCTCCAACGGCAACGACGGCGTAGTGATCAAAGGCAGCGGCAAGACCGTGGCCGACCTCAAGGGCATGAACGTCAACCTGGTGGAACTCTCGGTGTCCCACTACCTGCTGGCCCGCGCGCTGGAATCGGCGGGCCTCAGCGAAAAAGACCTGAAGGTGGTCAACACGTCCGATGCCGACATCGCGGCGGCCTTCAACACCGAACAGGTCCAGGCCGTGACCACCTGGAACCCGATGCTCTCGGAGATCAAGGCCAAGCCTGGCGTGAGCCAAGTGTTCGACTCCAGCAAAGTGCCCGGCGAAATCATGGACATGATGGTGGTCAACACCCAGGTCCTCAAAGACAACCCCAAGCTGGGTAAAGCGCTGACCGGCGCCTGGTTCGAAGTGGTCGCGTTGATGAACGCCAAGGGCGCCGCCAGCACCGAAGCCCTGGAACATATGGCTAAGGCCTCCGGCACTGACCTTGCGGGCTTCCAGTCGCAACTGGACACCACCAAGTTGTTCGCCACGCCCAAGGAAGCCCTGGCCTTCGCCACCAGTGCGCAGTTGCCCGCCACCATGGGCAAAGTCGCCGAGTTCTCGTTTAAACACGGCCTGCTGGGTGAGGGCGCCAAGGACACCAGCGCCGTGGGCATGAGCTTCGCCAACGGCGTGACCAGCGGCGACAAGGCCAACCTCAAGCTGCAATTCGACCCCAGCTACGTGCAGATGGCCGCCGACGGCAAGCTGTAAGAGGACCCGGCCATGCGCCTGATCAACCGTCACCCGGACCGCTCCAGCCGCCTGTTGCTGGTGCTGCTGCCGTTCGCCCTGCTGCTGTTCGCCTACTTCGTGGGCTCGGCCGAGCGCCTGGCAGACAACCCCAACGACAAGCTGCTGCCCGGCGCCGGACAAATGATTGATGCGGTAAAGCGCCTGGCCTTCAACGCCGACACCCGCACTGGCGAATACGTGCTGTGGCAGGACAGCGCCGCCAGCCTGCGCCGCCTCGCCATCGGCCTGGGCATCAGCGCTCTCGCCGGCCTGTGCCTGGGGATCGCCGCCGGTACATTGCCGCTGTTTGGCGCACCGTTGTCACCGCTGCTGACGGTGCTGTCGATGGTGCCGCCGCTGGCGATCCTGCCGATTCTGTTCATCGTGTTCGGGCTGGGGGAATTGTCCAAGGTGATGCTGATCGTCATCGGCGTCACCCCCTGCCTGGCGCGTGATCTTGAACAGCGCGCGCGGGAAATTCCGGTGGAGTTGCTGGTGAAGGCGCAGACCCTCGGCGCCTCCACCTGGACCCTGATGCTGCGTGTGGTATTGCCGCAATTGCTGCCGCGCCTGTTGATCTCGCTGCGGCTGATGCTCGGCTCGGCGTGGTTGTTTTTGATCGCCGCCGAAGCCATTGCCTCTACCGACGGCTTGGGCTACCGGATCTTCCTGGTGCGCCGCTACCTGGCGATGGACGTGATCCTGCCTTACGTGGTGTGGATCACCCTGCTCGCCTGGCTGATGGACTGGGGCCTCAAGGCCCTGACCCGGCGTGCGTTCCCCTGGTACGAAGGAGCGCGGGCATGAGCTTTATCAGCGTCAGTAATGTGTGGCAGCGCTATGGCGACCAAGTGGTACTCGAAGGCCTCAACCTGCACGTCGCCGAGGGTGAGTTTTGCACGCTGGTCGGCACGTCCGGGTGTGGCAAGTCGACCTTCCTGCGCCTGCTGCTGGGCCAGGAAACCGCGAGCAAGGGCCAGATCCTGCTGGACGGCCAGGCCCTCGCCGCCGAGCCGGATGCCAGCCGCGGCGTGGTGTTCCAGCGCTACTCGGTGTTCCCACATTTGACGGTGCTCGACAACGTCGCCCTCGGCCTGGAATTGCCGCGCTCGCGTTTGCTGGGACGGCTGTTCGGTAGAGCCAAGAAGGACGCCCGCGAACAGGCTGCCGCGCTGTTGCACAAAGTCGGCCTCGGCCACGCCCTGGACAAGTACCCCGCGCAACTCTCCGGCGGCATGCAACAACGCCTGGCCATCGCCCAGGCCCTGATCATGAAACCCCGCGTGTTGCTGCTGGACGAACCCTTCGGCGCCCTCGACCCCGGTATTCGCAAAGACATGCACCAGCTGCTGCTGGAACTGTGGCGCGAAACCCGGTTGACGGTGTTCATGGTCACCCATGACCTGAGCGAAGGCTTCAGCCTCGGCACGCGCCTGCTGGTGTTCGACAAGGTCCGCGCCGACCCCCACGCTCCCGGCGCCTACGGCGCGCGCATCACCTACGACATCCCTTTGAACAGCGAACGCCGCAAGGCGCTCGCCGCCGAACTTGGAGCCTCTTCCAAATGACCGATTCCACCCAACTGTTCCCACCCTTCGCCGAAGAAATGCTGCCCGGCGGCGGCCATCGTTCGTTCGTGCTCAAGCGCGGCCAACTGCTGCGCCTTACCGATCTTCGCGGCGGCGCCAACGTCAGCCTGACCCTGCTCAATGCCAACGAAAAAACCGAGCGCCTGAACCTGCCCGACAGCCTCAAATGCCAACACACCGCCAAGCTCACCACCGGCCATTGCCTGTACTCGGACATGGGCCGCGTGCTGGCCGCGATCACCGCCGACACCTGCGGCTGGAGCGACAGCATCGGCGGTGTGCTGTGCGCCGCCGAAGTCGCCGAGAAGTACGGCCAGGGCCGCTATCAGGAACTGCGCAACGGCTTCTTCCGCAACGGCACCGACAACCTGCTGGTGGAGTTGGGCAAGTGGGGGCTGGGCCTGTCCGACCTGCTGATGACCCTCAACCTGTTCAGCAAAGTCACGGTGGACAGCGACGGTGGCCTGCACTTTGTACCGGGCAATTCCAAGGCCGGCGACTACATCGAACTCTACGCGCCGATGGACACCCTGGTGGTGCTCACTGCGTTGCAACACCCGATGGACCCCAACCCACAGTACGCGCCGCAACCGCTGAAACTGAGTTGGATGAACGCCGACAAAAGCGTCGCCGAACACTGCCGCACCTCGCGCCCGGAAAACGAGCGCGGCTTTATCAACACCGACCGCCTGTTCGCCTGAGGAGCTGCCATGTCTACCGCACTGAAACAACCGGACGCGGCCGTTTACCGCGCAACCATCCCCGCCGGCGAGCCGTGGCTGATGAAGGTCAAGGCCGGGCAGACCCTGCGCATCCTCGACCTGGAGGGCAACCAGGCCGTCGACACGTTGTTCTACAGCGTGAAAAACCCGCGTGAGCGCTACGACGTGCAACGCACGTTGCGCCGGCAAAACAGCGTGTACCTGGGCACCGGCAGCGTGCTGTATTCCAACCTCGGCCAGCCGATGCTGACCATCGTCGATGACACCTGCGGGCGCCACGATACCCTCGGCGGCGCCTGCGCCCAAGAGAGCAACACCGTGCGCTACGCCCTGGAAAAACGCTACATGCACAGCTGCCGTGACAACTACCTGCGCGCCTGTGCCCACGACGGCCGCCTGGGCAAAGGCGACATCGGGCCGAACATCAATTTCTTCATGAATGTGCCGGTAACGGCCGACGGTGGGCTGACCTTCGAAGACGGCATTTCCGCCCCCGGCAAGTACGTCGACCTGCGCGCCGAGATGGATGTGATCGTGCTGATCTCCAACTGCCCACAGTTGAACAACCCGTGCAACGCCTACAACCCCACCCCTGCGGAGCTGCTGGTATGGAACTGAAACTCAAGCGCCTGCGCCATTGGTTATTTGCCCTGTGCCAATCCCGCAGCGGGCAGTGCATCCGAAAACAATAGAGCGCCAATGTGGGATCCACACTGACTGCACGCACTGCGGACGACCGCAGTGCTCCCCCACTTTGCGGGACGGCCCGCAGGGTTTTGCCATGTTCGAAAAACTGTTGATCGCCAACCGTGGCGCCATCGCCTGCCGCATCCTGCGCACCTTGCGCGAGCTGCAGGTCAAGGGCATCGCCGTGTACGCCGAGGCCGATGCGGCGAGCCTGCATATCCAGCAAGCCGACGAGGCCTACAGCCTTGGCGAAGGCGCGGCGGCCAGTACGTATCTGGCGGTGGAAAAAATCCTCGCCACCGCCAAGGCCTGTGGGGCCAAGGCGATTCATCCCGGCTACGGCTTCCTGTCGGAGAACGCCGCGTTTGCCGAGGCCTGTGAACACGCGGGCATCGCCTTTGTCGGGCCGACGCCGCAACAGCTGCGTGTATTCGGCCTCAAGCACACCGCCCGCGCCTTGGCCAAGCAGCACAAGATCCCGCTGCTGGAAGGCACCGAACTGCTCGACAGCCTCGCCTCTGCGTTGCTCGCCGCCGACGCCGTGGGCTACCCGGTGATGCTCAAAAGCACCGCCGGTGGCGGCGGTATCGGCATGCGCGTGTGCCGCAGCAGCGTGGAGTTGAGTGAGTCCTTCGAGGCCGTCAAACGCCTGGGGCAGAACAATTTCAGCGATGCCGGCGTGTTTATCGAGAAGTACATCGAGCACGCGCGCCACCTGGAAGTGCAGGTGTTCGGCGACGGCGCGGGTGAAGTGATCGCCCTCGGCGTGCGCGACTGCTCGGTGCAACGGCGTAACCAAAAAGTCCTCGAAGAAACCCCGGCGCCGAACCTGCCCGACGGCATGGCCGAGGCCTTGTGCGCGGCCGCCATCACCCTGGCCAAGGCCGTGAACTACCGCAGCGCCGGCACCGTGGAATTTATCTATGACAGTGCTGACGGGCGCTTCTACTTCCTCGAAGTGAACACGCGCTTGCAGGTGGAACACGGCGTCACCGAGCAGGTGTGGGGCGTGGACCTGGTGCGCTGGATGGTGCAACTGGCGGCCGGGGAAATGCCGCCGCTGAACACACTCGAGTTAACCCCCCAAGGCCACGCGATCCAGGCACGCTTATATGCCGAAGACCCGGGCCGCGATTTCCAGCCGAGCCCCGGCTTGCTGACCTGTGTGGATTTCCCGCAGGCCGAGGGCCTGCGGATCGACACCTGGGTGGAGGCCGGTTGCGAGATCCCGCCCTACTTCGACCCGATGATCGCCAAGCTCATCACCTGGGCGCCCACCCGCGAACAGGCGCGCCTGGCCCTGCATCAGGCGTTGAGTGACAGTCAGTTGTACGGCGTGGAAACCAACCGCGATTACCTGCGCCAAATCCTGCTGGCCCCGCCTTTCGCCAATGGCCGGCCGTGGACGCGGTGCCTGGAAGACCTGGTCTACGTGGCCGACACGTTTGAAGTGATCAGCGCGGGCACGCAAACCAGTGTGCAGGACTATCCCGGCCGCCTCGGCTACTGGGCCGTGGGCGTGCCGCCGTCGGGGCCGATGGACAGCCGCGCGCTGCGTCTGGGCAATCGCCTGCTGGGCAACGACGAGGGGGCAGCGGCGCTGGAAATCACCATGAGCGGGCCGATGTTGCGCTTCAATTGCGCGGCTGTTGTTGCGGTGACCGGAGCGCAAATCCCGCTGCTGTTGAATGATCAAACAGTGCCGATGAACACCGCGCTGTTGGTTGAGGCCGGGTCGGTCCTGAGCCTCGGCACCATCGCCGGAGCCGGTGCGCGCAGTTACCTGTGCCTGCGGGGCGGGCTGCAAGTGCCGGACTACCTGGGCAGCAAAGGCACCTTCACCCTTGGCCAGTTTGGCGGGCATGGTGGTCGTGCTTTACGGGCGGGCGATGTGTTGCATCTGTTGCCGTTGGAAGACCTGAGCGCCGGGCAACAATCAGGCGCTGAACCGCTGCCAGAGGTCCGCACATTACGGGTGATTTATGGCCCCCATGGCGCACCGGAATATTTCCTGCCGGCGTACATCGACACCTTCTTCGCCACGCAATGGGAAGTGCATTTCAACTCCAGCCGCACCGGTGTGCGGTTGATCGGGCCGAAGCCGCTTTGGGCACGCACGGATGGCGGCGAAGCGGGGCTGCATCCGTCGAATATCCATGACAACCCCTATGCCATCGGCGCGGTGGATTTCACCGGGGACATGCCGGTGATCCTCGGGCCGGATGGGCCAAGCCTGGGCGGTTTTGTATGCCCGGTGACGGTGATCGAGGCGGACCTTTGGCAACTCGGCCAGCTCAAGGCCGGTGACAAGATTCGCTTTGATCCCGCGGACCTCAGGACCGCCCGCGACCTCGCCCTGAACTGGGATCAAACGTGGGAGCCGGGCTTGCCTGCGATGCAGGCAACTCGGTCTCACTGTGCGATTGAATCACCGGTGGTATTGGACATCGGCCACGCCGACACCCGCCTGGTCGCCCGCCTCGCCGGCGACACCCACCTGCTCCTGGAAATCGGTGCGCCCGAGCTGGACCTGGTGCTGCGCTTTCGCGGCCATGCCCTGATGCAGGCCCTGGAAACCCATGCGCTGAAGGGTGTGATCGACCTGACCCCGGGCATCCGCTCGCTGCAGATCCACTACCAGCCCGAACAACTGCCCCTGGCCGACCTGCTGGCACTGATCAGCCACGAATGGACCAGCGTGTGCACCCGGCAAAACCTGCAAGTGCCCTCGCGCATCGTGCACCTGCCGCTGTCCTGGGACGACCCGGCGTGCCAGCTGGCCATCGAAAAATACATGACCACCGTGCGCAAGGACGCCCCATGGTGCCCGAGCAACCTGGAGTTCATCCGTCGCATCAACGACCTGACCAACCTCGATGAAGTGCGCCACACCGTGTTCGACGCCAGCTACCTGGTGATGGGCCTGGGCGACGTCTACCTCGGCGCGCCGGTGGCCACGCCGCTGGACCCGCGTCATCGTCTGGTGACCACCAAGTACAACCCGGCCCGCACCTGGACCGCCGAAAATTCGGTGGGCATCGGCGGCGCGTATTTGTGCGTGTACGGCATGGAAGGGCCCGGCGGTTATCAGTTTGTCGGGCGCACCTTGCAGATGTGGAACCGCTATCGCGAAGTGGCGGCGTTTGACGGCAAACCCTGGCTGCTGCGCTTCTTCGATCAGATTCGGTTCTATCCCGTGAGCGCGGATGAGCTGGTGCGGATTCGTCGGGATTTCCCCCTGGGACGCTTCGAGCTGAGCATCGAACAAAGCACGCTGAACCTGGCGGATTACCAAGCGTTTCTGGCGCGGGAAGCCGCCAGCATCGGCGCGTTTCGTGAGCACCAGCAGCACGCCTTCAACGCTGAGCGCGAACGCTGGATAGCCAGCGGCCAGGCGCATTTCGACAGCGAAGAACTCGCGGCGCCAGCGGCGCAAGACACGCCGCTTACGGCCAATGAATACAGCATCGACAGCCATATCGCCGGCAATCTCTGGCAGGTGCAGGTGGCCGTGGGTGCGCGGGTGGCGGCCGGGGACGTGCTGGTGATCCTGGAGTCGATGAAAATGGAGATCCCGGTGCTGGCGCCCTTTACCGGGGTGGTGCGGGAAATCCCGGTGCAACCGGGCAGCGGCATTAGCGCCGGGCAACGGGTCGTGGTGCTGGAACGGGACTGACCGGCGCTGTATCGTGCAGGGACTTCCGAGGCCCTGCCCCCACCGACCATGACCACGCCAACCCTTTGCCCCGCCTGCGGTGCCCGCAACGATTGCACCCTGGCCGACCCACGCACCGCCGACCAACCTTGCTGGTGCTACAGCGTCACCATCGACCCATCGGTGCTTGAAGCGCTGCCCGATGAAGTGCGCAACAAGGCCTGCCTGTGCCCGCGTTGTGCCCAAGTGGATGAGCAGCTTCGCCATGCGCGTTGACCGTTTCCTCAGCAACCTGCCGCGTTTCAATCGCCAGCAAGTGCGCATGTTGCTGGTGGAGCGGCGGGTGACGGTGGATGGTGCGGCAGTCAGTGACCCTCAGCATGAAGTGCGCGAATTCAGCCGCGTGTGCGTTGACGATGACGTGCTGCAGGCGGGCAAAGCGGCGCGCTATTTCATGCTGCACAAACCCCAGGGCTGCGTCAGCGCTACCTCGGACCCGCAACACCCGACGGTCCTGGACCTGCTGGATGAGCCGGACAAAAGCGAGCTGCATATCGCCGGTCGCCTGGATTTCAACACCACCGGCCTGATGCTGATCACCAACGATGGCCAATGGTCGAGGCGCCTGACGCAACCGCAGACCAAGCTGCCCAAGGTTTATCGGGTAGAGACGGAGCAGGACATTGGCCCCGACTACGCGGCAACCTTTGCGGCGGGCCTGTATTTCGCGTTTGAAGACCTGACGACGCAACCGGCCGAACTGCAGCTGTTGGGGCCACGCCTGGCACGACTGAGCATCATCGAAGGCCGCTATCATCAGGTGAAGCGCATGTTCGGGCACTTCAACAACAAAGTGATCGGCCTGCACCGTGAGCGAATGGGCCCATTGCGACTGGATATGGCCCTGGCGCCGGGCGAGTATCGGGCGCTGTCCGAGGAAGAAATCCGACAGGTCTGATGACCGTTCGGCCGGTGATGGCAAAAACCCATTTCTGCGACTTGCGGCATCCCCGGTCTACTGCTTGAATCAAACCGTCAGCCAAATTATGACTGACGAGTCGCCTATAACCTCCAAGAACCACCTTGCCCCGCCCGCGCTTGATCTACGGGCCTCCCAGGCAAACAGCCCGCCATAACAACACCCGTCGGCCAGCCGTCATCGGACCGACATGGGCCCTCATCTTCCAGGCGTATGCCTACCTGTCACAAAGCTCGTGCAGAGTGATCTGCGCGCCCTACCCGCTTGCCAGGAGTCTTACGACATGAGGCCAGAAATCGCTGTGTTGGATATACAGGGTCAGTATCGGGTTTACACGGAGTTCTATCGCGCGGATGCTGCTGAAAAGACCATCATCCTGGTCAACGGCTCGATGGCCACCACGGCCTCCTTCGCCCAAACCGTGAAAAGCCTGTACCCGCAATTCAATGTGGTTTTGTACGACCAGCCCTACGCCGGTCGTTCCAAAATCCATAACCGTCATGAGCAAATGCTGACGAAGGAAGTCGAAGGCCAGATCCTGCTGGAGCTTATCGACCACTTCGCCGCCGAGCACGTGCTGTCCTTCTCCTGGGGCGGCGCCGCCACCCTGGTTGCCCTTGCCCACCAGCCACGCCGTGTGGAAAAGGCCGTGATCAGCTCGTTCTCGCCGGTGATCAACGCGCCGATGCGCGACTACCTCGAACGTGGCGTCGACTACCTCGGCAACCTCGACCGCGACCGCGTCGGCCACCTGGTCAACAGCACCATCGGCAAACACCTGCCGTCGCTGTTCAAGCGTTTCAACTACAAGCATGTGAGCAGCCTGGCCGAGCACGAATACGGGCAGATGCACTTTCACATCAGCCAGGTGCTGCACAGCGACCGCCTGTGCTACCTCAAGGCCGCGCGGCAGATCGACGTGCCGGTGCTGTTTTTGAACGGCGAATGGGATGAATACACCAGCGCCGAGGATGCCAAACAGTTCGGGCAGTACGTGGCGAAGAGCAGCTTCAGCACCATCCAGGCGACAGGGCACTTCCTGGACATGGAGCACAAGGCCGCCTGCCGGGACAGCCGGGACGCGGTGGTGGGCTTTTTGAAACCGGAACGGCAGGTCAGCCGATTGCGTTATCACCAGGGTCAGACGCAGCATGCCTTTGCCATCTGAAATACCGTGTAGGAGCGAGGGGGACGCCTAGTTCTTGCTCGCGAAGATCGCCAACGATGACGTGCGCTCCCTGGTTGAACGCGGCGCTCTTGAATTCTTCGCGAGCAAGCTCGCTCCTACATCGGCTCCGTTCGTCGCTAGGGCAAGTGCCTGCAACTCGCACATTTTTCGAAGAAAAACTTCAAATCCAAGCGCACATCTGGTACAAAGTCAGCCGCTCTGAGCGGGTGTCGTATAATGGCATTACTCCAGCTTCCCAAGCTGATAACGAGGGTTCGATTCCCTTCACCCGCTCCACTCAGACATAGATTCCACGCCAGCAGGGTTTTGGCGGGGGATGCATAAAAAAACCGGTCCTTGGTGGCCGGTTTTTTTATGGGTGGGATTTGAGATTCAAAAAATAAAGCGCGCACAAACCTGTACAAATTATTTTTATTGTACAAGTATCATGCTTCGAGCGGAGGCACTTCGCCCCGCACCTTCGAAGAGCCAGGCCATGACACGTCTACTGTTTTCACTGTTGCTGATAGTGAGCTTGGCCAGTTGCAGCAACGTTGAGGTCGAGCACTACGCCGACCAGCAACCGAAACTGGACCTGGAGCGCTTCTTCAGTAAACCCGTAAAAGCCTGGGGCATCTTCCAGAAGCGTTCGGGGGAAGTGGCCAAGCGCTTTGAGGTCGATATTGCCAGCCGGCGCGAGGGCAACGCGTTGATTCTGGATGAGCGTTTCCTATACAGCGATGGCACGCGCCAGCAACGGGTGTGGACACTGACGCCGGACGGCCCAGGACGCTGGCGCGGACGAGCCGGGGATGTGGTGGGCGAGGCGATCGGCGAAGTGGCGGGTAATGCGCTGCGTTGGCGCTACCGGCTCAATCTGCCGGTGGATGGCTCGGTGTACGAAGTCAGCTTTGACGATTGGATGTACCTGATGGACGAGGACACCTTGATCAACCGCTCGAGCATGTCCAAGTTCGGTGTCGAGTGGGGTCAGGTCACGTTGTTCTTTCGTCGCCAATGAGCCACGAGCGAGGGTCAATCATGAATATGCAAATGCTGAGCGAACTGGCCGAGAAAGGCGAAATACGTGAGCTGGAGTTGCTGTCCCTGGAGGGCGGTTTCTATATCGCTCGCGTCAACCTGGAGCACGTCGAGGCGACGTTACTGGACGATCACGGCAAGCCGCTGCGCATCGGGTCCACCACGCATTTACGCGACCTGTTGCAGCGGGTCCCGCCGTTTCCTTGCGTACTGGTGCAGCACTGCGTTCACGATGAAATGTGCGGCACGCGTGAAGGGCCTATCGGTGCGTTGCGCATTCCGTTTTCGCTGGCGGCGACACTGTAAATTCTGGCTCCCCTCCCCCGTGGTATGGGCGGCCTGGGAAGGCAAGCCGTTTACACCGTACGGGTGACCTACGCGGCTCGGTCCACGCGGTCCTGAACAGCCTCGACCAGCAGCAGGCCCAGTTCAATCATCTGCTGAATGGCCAGGGCCAGGTAGCGCTGTTGAGAGGGCAGGCTTTCGACGAACTCGTGGGTCATGGCACCTGCACCGGCGATGGTTTCGTAGGCGTTGGCGAGCAGCGCTTGAGTGTCGATTTCGGGACGGACGCTGAACAGTTTTACGGATGGATTGCATGAGTCAGTACACATCTGTTGATCCTCGTTAGGGACCGCATACCAGAGCTACTAAACAATGGGTGGCGGCTGTACGCAGGTTAGTAGACCGGCGAATCAACGAAACCGGCGCGCCCGAAGACGCCCTGCGTGCAGCCACCATAAGAGCAGCTGTACGCCGTTGATCGTATCGGGCTACTAAACCCGACCGCTGATGGGCAGCGGCCGACGAACCTTAAAGAGGTCGCCCAAGGCGCACAACTCGGACGAGTCTGATCGTTGTGTAGGCAATGCCGCAAGGTTCAACTCTACGTTCTGACACCTCACTTTTCACTCATCCTCCCCTCCTCTGCACCACCCACGCCAACGGCAACGTCACACCCAATATCCCCGCCAACACCATCATTGCCACCGGCACGCCCAGCGCATCCCCCACGCCACCAAACACCACCGGCGCCAACGCGCCACCCCCAATGGTGCCGGTGTAGAACAGCGCAAACGCCTGCTCGCGCTTGCCCGCGCCGGCAAGGTCGGGCACGGCGCCGTACAGCACCGAGGAGGTGCCATTCAGTACCAGCCCCAACAGCGGCAACATCACCATCAACCCACTGAGCGGCAGGTACACCGCCGCGACGATCAGCAGTGCGGTGCTGGTTTCCGTGATCCATACGGTCTTCATCATGCCGATGCGTGCGCCGAGGTAGCCGCAGAACAGTTTGCCGAAGGCGCCGCCGATGAACAGCAGGGTCAGCGCAAGACCGATCCCGGCGGTACCGGCGCCTTTGGCTTGCAGCAGGAACGGCAGGAAGGTGAGGAAGCCCATGCGCACGGCGCTGTCTAGGGTGCCGGTGAGGATCAGCGCGCGCAGGCCGGTGGCTGAACCGTTGCGGCTTTGGGGCTTGGCTTTTTTCAGGGTGGTGGATTCGGATGATCGAGCAGGAATCAGCCACCACAACAGCCCCGCCGCCGCCAGGCCAAGCAGGCCCAGCAACGTGGCACTGGCCCGCCAGCTGATGACGGTGAGCAGCAGGCCGACCAAGCCAGGAATCAAGGTTTTGCCGATATCACCGGAGAAGTTGTACTGGGACAGCGCCTGCTTGATCCCGCCACTGTCCTCGTAAGCGTCGGTGATCATCGAGGAGGCCAGTGGGTGTTGGGTGCTGGCGCCCAGGCCGCCGAGCAGCAGCGCCACCAGCAACAAAGCCAGCCCTGTCGCCTGCCCCACCAACAGGTAGGCGACACCCGCCAGCGCCGTGCCGCCCACCAGCATCGGTGTGCGGCCCCAGCATCTGGCGGCGCGGCTGGCCAGCAGTTGGAACACGGCCATCATCCCGGAATAGGCGCCACGTAAAAGGCCGACCTGGGCGTAGGACAAGCCGAACTGAGCCTGCCAGACAGGCAGCAGAACGTAGATCACATCAGTGAGCCCATCGTGCACGGCATGGGCGCTGCAACCGGCGAACAGGGCGCGACGGCGGGTGGATAACGCAGGCACGGTGTCGTTCATGGTGTCGGAACCAGCTCAGGCCGAAGAGGCTTCCAGCCGGTCAAGGCAATCAATAAGGTCAGCAGCTGGAAACCGATGATCAGCACCACGCAACCGGCCCAGCCCCAGCGTTCCCAGATCAGCGCCGGGACGATGGCGCCGCCACTGCCGCCCAGATAATAACAAGTGAGATAAACCCCGACAGCGCCCGTGTTGTTATCGTGCGCGGTGGCGGTGATAAACGCATTGGCGGCAGCTTGGGCGAGGAACACGCCGGTGGAACTGAGCGCCAGGCCGACTACGATGCACCACAGGGACGGCATCAGGGTCAACGCCGAACCACTGACGCCCAGCACGGCGGCAACACTCAACAATTCGGCATGCGGGCGGGCTTTGCTGAGGCGCCCGGCGATGGGGATCACGATCAAGGCCAACAGGAACACCATGTACAGCGTCCCCAACGCCGCCGGCCCAAGGTTGAACGGCGGCAGGCCCAAGTACAAACCTGCGTAGGTAAATGCCGCGACTTGCGAAAACAACACGCAGAAACCTACGGCGTAAGCGGCCAACAGCGGCCGGCGAAATACACCTGACGACGAGGCTTTAGCCTGCACGGTCCGTGGGCGGTTGGCCGGTAACAGAAACTGGATAAACCCGCCGACCATCAAGCTCAGTACCGCGAGTAACTCAAAGGCTTCACGCCAGCCCACATATTCGGTCATCACCCCGGTAACGAAGCGCCCGGCGAACCCGCCCAACACGGTGCCCGCGACGTAGAGACTCATCACCTCAGTGACCGTGCCGCCGCTCCAGCGGTCGCCGATATAGGCCACACTGGTGGCGAACAGCACCGGGATCAGCATGCCCTCGACAAAGCGCCACACCAGCACTTCGGCAAAGCTGTCGGCATAAGCGGTCATCAACGCCGGCCCCGCCAGCAGCACAGCCGCCACCGAGATCACCGTGCGTTGCGCAAAACGTCCGGTCAGGCGACTGACGAAAGGGGCGGTGATCGCCACGGCCAGGGTGGTGACGGTGATGCTCCAACCCGCCTCCTTGGCACTGATATGAAAGTGCGCGGCAAACGTCTGGAGAATGCTTTGGGTCGCATAGAGATTGAGAAACGCCGCACAGCCACACAGGAACAGGGCAAGGCGGGCACAATGCAGGCGCGGTTTCATGAAACCTCTCGTTTTATTTTGAAAGGTCTTTATAGAATGGCCGGCAGGTCTTAAACCAATACCGAATTCCGACCGATTGATACCCAAGGATCAGGATGCTCGACCTACGCAAGCTGCGTTACTTTCTGACGGTTGCCGAAGAATTGCACTTCGGTCGCGCCGCCCTGCGCCTGCACCTCGCCCAGCCGCCTTTGACCAGGCAGATTTCAGCGCTGGAGGCAGAGTTGGGTTTCAAACTGTTCGATCGCACCAGCCGCACCGTGACCCTCACCGCACAGGGCCGCGCGTTCCTGCCCTACGCACGTGGCGTGTTGGAACAGGTGGAGTTGGCTCAGGTGATTGCCGGTAAGTTGGCAGCAGGGACAGCGGGTCAATTGGCCTTGGGCTACGTCAGCTCGATTGCCCTGTCGGACCTGTTCAGCCAGTCGATCCAGGCCTTTGCCCAGCGTTTTCCCGATGTGCACCTGACCCTGGTGGAATGCGCCTCCGGCAGTCTCGGTGCGCAAGTGGCCGACGGACGCCTGGATATTGGCTTGAGCCGGCTGTTGCCGCAAAACGACGAGGTACAAGCGCTGTCGTTGGGCGAGGAGCGCTTGGTGGCAGCGGTGTCGAGTGACAGCGCGTTGGCCAGCCAGGCCGACATCAGCCTGGCGCAGCTCAGTGCCTATCCTTTGATTCTGTTTCCAGCCGATTACGGCTCGGGGCTGAACCAGTCCATCGAGCAGCTTTACCGCCACCATGGCGTGCCACTGCATACCGGACCGACCGGACGGCAGATTACCTCGATCATTGCGCTGGTGGCCGCCGGGCAAGGGGTGGCGCTGGTGCCGGCCTGCACCCGGAGTTTGATGAACAAAGGCGTGACTTATCGGCCTTTGGTGGAGGCGGATGCGTGTGCGCAGTTGTTGGTGCTGACGCCGACCGAAAGACCAAGTGTGTTGATTGATGCGTTTCTTGCCGTTATCGCAGAGGCATTACACATCCGGCAATGACCCGAAAAACCTCGTAATACCTCCCCGCAGCGCCTATCCCACTCGCTCTTACATTGCATTCACCACCTGCCGAAATACCGGTCATCGAAGACGGGTAGGTAGAGTGTTGATAATTTATTTTCAGTGGTTATAGTCACCACCATTACACACCACAAGGAGGTGCTGTGGATAGCCGATATTTGATAGGTCACATCGTCGCAGACGGCTGGTACCTGGTGCGCATCAGAGGCAGTCATCACCATTTCAAGCACCCGACGAAGCCTGACCTGGTGACGATCCCCCATCCAAAGAAAGACCTGTTGGACAAAACCGCCAAGAGCATTTTGAAACAAGCTCTGTTGAGTTAATCGTCCCTGGAGGACAACGAACATGCTGTACCCCATCGCAATTTCAACCGGTGACCAAGACCACGCCTGGGGCGTGGAGGTCCCGGATATTCCCGGTTGCTACTCTGCCGGTGACGATCTGGACGACGCCATGGCCATGGCGCGTGAAGCCATCGAAGGGCACTTCGAAATTCTCGCGGAAGACGGCGCGCCGATCCCGAGTGCCCAGAAGGTCACCGTGCATGCAGCCAACCCGCAGTACGCTGGCTGCACTTGGGCGGTGGTAGACATCGATGTCACCAAATACCTGGGCAAGGCGCAAAAGCTCAACATTACGTTGCCGGGCTACCTGCTCAACCGCATCGATGAATATGTACTGCACCATCCTGAGGAAAAAAGCCGTTCGGGCTTCCTCGCGTCGGCGGCGCTCAAAGTGCTGCAACAGAATCGGTAGCTGCAACGGGAGCAAAGTCTGAACGCGGCACTACATCCATGGCGTGATCATGCCGCTTCATACCGAGTTTACGGATACGTCCAAGGTGGTGAAGAATTCCACCGCAAGAAACGTAGTTTTCGACAGCGGCCCCGGCACTACAGTCACCCCGTACCGTTTAATGCCAGCCCTTCGAGGAGCCCGCTCATGCCCTACGAATACAAGCTCATGCCCTCCCCTGTCGGTGAGCTCACCCTGGTGGCGCGCGGTGGCAAGCTCAGCGCCATCCTGTGGGAGGTAGAACGCGCCAACCGTGTGCGCCTGGGTCAATTGCACGAAGCCAACGACAGCCCGGTGCTGTTGGAAACCGAGCGCCAGTTGAAGGAATACTTCGCCGGCACCCGCAATCAGTTCGAGCTGGAACTGGACTTCACCGGTACCGACTTTCAGAAGCAGGTCTGGCAGGCACTGCTGACCATCCCCTTTGGCGAAACCCGCAGCTACAGTCAGATCGCCCAACAAATCGGTAACCCAAAAGCCGTACGCGCCGTGGGTGCGGCCAATGGGCGTAATCCCATCTCGATCGTTGCACCGTGCCATCGGGTCATTGGCGCCTCGGGTGGGCTGACCGGGTTTGCCGGTGGGCTGGAGGCCAAGCAGTATTTGCTCGCACTGGAAGGCACCGGCCAGGCGGAGCTGGCTTTTTAAGCGTCTGTCGACAAAAACGTACAACGTTGCTCGGCGCGGCTTTTGTAAAAAGAAATTTCAGCGCAGCGCTGCGGTCCATCCTTTCATCACCCACCCTTTAAGGAAAACGGTCATGAAATTCTCCGCAGTCTCACAATCCTTGTCCCGTTGGGCAGGCAGTGCCCGGACGTTCTATGCGGCGGTCGCGTTGATTTTCCTGTGGAGCTTGAGCGGCCCGTACTTCCACTACAACGACACCTGGCAGCTGATCATCAACACCTCGACCACCATCATCACCTTCCTCATGGTGTTCCTGATCCAGAACACGCAAAACCGCGATAACGACATCCTGCATATCAAGATCGACGAATTGCTACGAGTGACCAAGGATGCGCAGAATGCCGTGCTGAGCCTCGATGGCCTGGACCGCAAAGAACTGGAAAAACTGCGCCAGGAATATCGCAGCATCGGCAACACCGGCACCGTGAGCCTGAACAGCAGTTGCGGCCACGCCGCCGACGATGCCGCACCGAACAAGACCGACCTGAACCAGGCGTAAAAAAACGGCGGTTGGATATGATCCAACCGCCGTTTTTTATATCAAGTGAACGTCTCAACCGTCGCCTTGATGGCCCTTGCCGTAGGTCGACGCCAGGGCACGCGCTTTTTGCAGGCGCTCTTCCAGCTTGGGCAGCGTCTCATCCACCAGTGCTTTGATTTCCGGCACATCCGAGGCCGCACCTTCGCGCTTGAACAGGGCAATGGCGTCTTCGTTTTCCTTCACTTGCTGCGCGGTGTAGGCCGCGTCGAAGGAATCGCCGTCCTTGAGTTCGGGCATCAGGGTTTCGGCCTTATCGACGATCTTCTCCCGTGGAGCCACGGGCAGGTCAAGCTTCTTGGCGATCGCCGCCAAGTGCTGGTTGGCCAGGGTGCGCTCGTTGATCACCTCGATGGTGTAGTCCTTGATTTCCTGGGACGAGGTTTTGGCGTGGGCCATGCGACTGGTTTCGATATCGGCCATGCCTTTGGCCGAAGCCTGCTCGATGAATTCGGCAGGTGACTGGGCGAAAGCATTGCTGGCGCCGAGGCCCAGCAGCATCGCGAAACTGGCGGTGCGTAACCGGATAGCCATGCGGCTCATGATGGGTTCCTCCAGGGCAAAAATAGGTGCGGGGAAATACACCCCGCCCTGGATTCGAATTTTCAGGGCGACAAAGGTTTAGAAAAAACTTGCCCGTGCGACGAACGGTCGTGGCCGATCAGGCCGGTTTGCTGCCGAACAGGCCTGGCAACGCATGGGCCAGGGCATTGATGGCGAAGCCGATAAACATCACGCCGCAGAGCCTGGTGATGAGGATTTCATGGCGCTGATACACCGTGCGCACCCGCTGGGCACCGACCACGCCGATCAGGATCGCGTAGGCCAACAGGCCACCGACGAAGCTCAGGAAGATCAACGCCGGCAGCATCGACCAGGTCAACAACTCGGCACGGCTGGACAGCAACGCCGTAAACGTCGCCACCGCGACCGGGTACGCCTTGGGGTTGGTCAAGCCGAACAGAATGCCGTGCCAGAACGGATGCCGCGCTGCGCCCTGAGGGGCATCACTGCTGCGATGCTGGGTGCGAATCGCGCGCCAGCCGAGCCAGAACAGGTACAGCCCACTGAGCACGCCGAGCACATCGAACGCGCTGCTGCCGACTTCCCGCGCGCCCACAATCGCGATCAACGCGGTGCTGCACCACAGCACATCGCCAAGCAAGTGCCCGCACAAAAAACCCGCCCCGGCACGCCGGCCACGGGCAGCGCCGATGCCGAACACCGCCAGTACCCCCGGACCAGGCGTAATACCGTAGATGAAACCCGAAGCGAGGACGGCGAGCAGCAAGGAGGGGGTCATGGGCGTGACTCTGACAAAGCGTGGGAAGGTGGACGGATTCTGCACGTTCCTGCGCTATGGGTAAAACCTCATTCCCGCATAAGGCTTGTCGCGGCAAGCCAGCAGACGCGAAGCCAGGTCGCCGACATGGGCTTCGAGCTTATGGCCGTCGGGATCAAGGAAATAGAACGAGGCGCCTTCACTGCGATTGTCGCGCCACTCTCGCACCTCGGCAGCGCGCAGACGCGAGACCAGCGCAGCGAACTCACTCGTTCCGACTGTAAACGCATAGTGGGTGTAATCGGCCCCTGGCTTCGACTCGCGTAGAGGATCAAGCGAGAGGCATAGCCATAGGCCCGGCAACGACAAATAGGCGCCGGAATCCCAAGTAGCCTCGAGCTTGAGTTGCAACAACTCATGGTAAAAGCCGACGCTGCGACTCACGTCGGTGACGGCCAGGGTCAAGTGGTTGAAGCCTGAGAACATGTTTTTTTTCCTGTTATCTGCGGCCTTCGGACAACATACCCTGCACCTGCCCAATCAACCACTGCAACCCCGAATCCCCGCCCCGTCGCGCATGCCATGCCAGCTCGAAGGCAAACGATGGAATATGAAACGGCGGCGCCACGCCCAGTGCGGCAGGCTGATCAGGCCTTGTCGAGGGTGCGCAGCTTTTGCGGCAGGCCCCACAACAGCAGCGCCGCCGCCAACAACGCGCACACGCCGATCACATAGAGTGCCGGGGTGGTGCTGCCGGTGAGGTCCTTGATCCGCCCCACCATCACCGGGCTGACAATGCCACCGAACTGCCCGAGGGTGTTGATCACCGCAATCCCGCCCGCCGCGCCTGCGCCGGCACCGGCCAGCAACTTGGGGGGCAGGGTCCAGAAGGTCGGGATCGAAGCGATGATGCCGGCGCCCAACATGCCCAGGGCGATGATCAGGAAGGTGGTGTGGTCGGCAAAGATCCCGGCACTGAAGAAGCCCACCGCGCCCAGCACCACCAGGCCGCAGACAAACTTGCGGCGCTCGCCGGTCGCGTCCGACAGCCGCCCGATCACCACCATGCTGATCGCGCCGCACACATAGGGAATGGCCGTGAGCAGGCCGATCATCACCGGGCTTTGGGTGCCCGCGCTGCGGATCAGTTGCGGCGCCCAGAAGTTGAGGCCGTAAGACGCCACCTGGATCAGGAAGTAGATAAACCCAAGCATCAAAAAGCCGGGAATGCGGATCGCCGACAGCAGCGAGCCGCCATGTTTGTTCGGCTCATGCTGGGCAATACGGCTCGACAGCAGGGGCTTCTCCGCCGGCGTCAGCCAGTGCGCATCTTCGATACGGTCCTTGAGCAGGGTCAGCACCAGGAAACCCAAGCCAATGCAGGGCAAGCCGCCGAGCAGGAACAGCCAGTGCCAGCCGCGCATCTGCAGCACACCGTCGAGATGTTCCAGCACCAGGCCGGAGAACGGTGCGCCGACCAACCCTGCAAAGGCAGAAGCCAGGAACAACATCGAAGTAATGCGCCCACGGAAGTGCTGCGGGAACCACAACGTCAGGTAATACAGTACGCCGGGGGCGAAGCCAGCCTCCATCGCGCCGATGATGAAACGCAGGCCATAGAACTGCCATTCGGCCGTGACGAACACCATGGCCGCCGTGGCCAGACCCCACGACATCATGATCCGCGCGATCCAGCGCCGCGCGCCGACCTTGTACAGCATCATGTTGCTCGGCACTTCAAAGATCACATAACCCACCACGAACAATCCGGCGCCCAGGCCATAGGCGGTATCGCTCAGGCTGAGGTCGGCCTGCAGCTGGAACTTGGCAAAGCTGATGTTGATACGGTCAAAAAACGCGAACAGGTAGCACACCATGATCAGCGGCATCAGGCGCCAGGCGACCTTGCTGACCAGGGCTTTTTCGGCATCGATTTCAGCGGTCGGGCGCGCGCCGACCTCCAACGTATTAGTGCTCATGGGTTTCTCTCCAGCGGACTGCTCACAGGCGTCCGATTGTTTTTGTTGTCTGGTAAGGCGTTACAGCGTGGCGGTGTAATACGGCGGCGGATGCAGGTCGCAATTGCGCCCGGCCTTGGCCACCTGGCCGGGCAACTCATGGCCCAGCAAGGCCGGCAAGCGGCGGGACAGGTTCAGCAGATGCGGCAAGTCGATTCCGGTGTGAATGCCAACCTCTTCACACAGGTTGACCAGATCTTCGGTGCAGATATTGCCCGACGCCCCCGGCGCAAACGGGCACCCACCCAGGCCCCCCAGCGCCGCATCAAAGCGTCGGGCCCCGGCTTCGTAGGCAGCCAGCACATTGCACAGGCCCAGGCCGCGGGTGTTATGGAAATGCAGGGTCAGGTCGCTGGCCGGCACGCGTTGCAACACGCGCTTGACCAGGCGCTCCACCTGGCGCGGGTTGGCCATGCCGGTGGTGTCGGCGAGGCTGATGCCCTGGATGCCCAGTTGCAGATAGGCGTCGACCAGCTGCAGCACGCGGTCTTCATCGATCTTGCCTTCGAACGGGCAGCCAAAGGTGGTGGCGATGCTGCCATTGAGGCGTACCGGGTGGTCAGCGGCAAAGCTGACGATATCGCCGAATGCCGCCAACGACGCCTCGCACCGCATGCGCATATTCGCCAGGTTATGGGTCTGGCTGGCCGACATCACCAGGTTCAGTTCATCGGCGCGAGACTCGACGGCACGCTGGGCGCCCTTGAGGTTGGGGATCAGCGCGACATAGATCACACCGGCTTTACGCTGGATGCCCTGGAACACTTGCTCGCCATCGCGCAATGCGGGGATGGCCTTGGGCGACACGAACGAACCGGCTTCGATCCGCGAAAAACCGGCGAGGGAAAGCTGGTCGATCAGGGCTATCTTGTCAGTGGTCTCGACCCAGGTCGGTTCGATTTGCAGGCCATCGCGCGGGGACACTTCCTGCACGATCAGCGGGTCGCAATAGTCAGTGATCATTGCACCACTCCCGAGGTTTTCAGGCGTTGGATGTCGGCAACCGTAAGGCCCAGGCTGCCAAGGATGTCATCGGTGTGCTGGCCCAGGCTCGGGCCCTGCCAGTTCACGGCGCCGGGGGTTTCCGAGAGCTTGGGCACGATGCCGGGCATCTTCACCGACACACCGCCGGGCAACTGCGCATCGAGCAACATGTCGCGCGCCTGGTAGTGCGGGTCGCTGACGATATCGGCCACGGAGTAGATGCGCCCGGCCGGCACTTCGGCGGCTTCCAGGGCGCTGAGCACCTGCTCGATAGGCAGGCTGCTGGTCCAATGGGTGATGGCGGCATCGAGCAAACCGCTTTTCGCCGCGCGGCCATCGTTGTGGGCGAATTCGGCGGCTTCGGCCAGGTCGACGCGGCCGATGGTGGTCATCAGGCGCTTGTAGATCGGGTCGCTGTTGCCGGCGATCACCACATAGGCGCCGTCGGCGGTCAGGTAGGTATTCGAGGGCGCAATGCCGGGCAAGGCGCCGCCGCTGCGCTCGCGCACATGGCCGAGCATGTCGTATTCGGGCACCAGGCTTTCCATCAGGTTGAACACGCTTTCCGCCAGGGACACATCGACAATCTGCCCATCGCCCTGGCCGGTCTTGACCCGCAGCAACGACATCAGCGCGCCGATCACACCATGTAACGACGCGAGGGAGTCGCCCAGGCTCACGCCGACCCGCGCCGGAGGCGAGTCCGGGTTGCCGGTGGTGTAGCGAATGCCGCCCATGGCCTCGCCGATGGCACCGAAGCCGGGGCGGTCGCGGTACGGGCCGGTCTGGCCGTAGCCGGAGATACGCACCAGGGTCAGCTGGGGGTTAAGCGCGTGCAGTACGTCCCAGCCCAGGCCAAGTTTTTCCAGGCCACCGGGGCGCAGGTTTTCGATCAGCACATCGGCATCGCCGAGCAACTGCTTGATCAGGCTCAGGCCTTCAGCGGACTTGAGGTCCAGGGCCAGGGATTTCTTGTTACGTGATTGCAGGTACCACCAGAGCGAAGTGCCTTCATGCAGCTTTCGCCATTTACGAAGCGGATCGCCCTGCCCCAGGGCTTCGATCTTGATCACCTCGGCGCCGAACTCGGCCATCAGCCGGGCAGCGAACGGCGCAGCAATCAGGGTGCCGATCTCGATCACCTTGATACCGTTTAGGGGAGCCGTCATGGGGTGTACCTCTTGTTCTTGGAATTTGCGGCCAAGGCTAGAGGACAGGGACAGGATAAATCCAACCGTCAGTTGGCAAGGAGCGTTCGCAAAACGCGAACGCTTAGCGATTTGCCTGTCGGACGAGGCTGTCAGGCAGCTCCAGAGAAGGCGCCGTGATGCTCAGGTAATCGAACAACAACCGACTCACCGGCGACAACTGCGCCTCATCGCGCACCACCAGGATCAAACTGCGATCCGACCAGGCATCGGTCAGCGGCACGGCATGCAGGCCCAGTGCACGGCCAAACAATTCATAGGCCTTCAGCGGCAGGATGCCGATGCCCATGTTCGCCTGGACCATCCGGCACATCGCATCAAAGCCCGGCACATGAATACGCAGGCGCAGCAGCTTGCCGGCCTCGCGCGCGGCGGCGTGGGTGCGCATATTGATCGAGCTGGCCGCGTGCAGGCCAACGTAGTCGGTGTCCAGGGTTTCGGCGAATGCCAGGCTTTCGCGCGGCGCCAACGGGTGATCCGCCGGCATCAGCACCACCAGTTTGTCGTGGCGATACGTCACGCTGGGCAGACCTTTGGTGTCGGTGTCACTGGAACAGATCCCCAGGTCCGCCACCCCATCCAGCACGCCTTGCACCACGCCCTTGCTGGGACGTTCTTCGAGGTCGGTTTTCACTTCAGGATGCAACTCGGAAAAATCCCGCAAGTCTTCCGGAAGAAACTGAATAATCGCCGAGAGATTGGCCAGCATCCGCACATAACCGCGCACACCGTGGCTGTGTTCGCCGAGTTCCAGACCCATTTTTTCCACGTTGAACAGCATCTGCCGGGCATGGTGCAGCAGGGTTTCGCCAGCGGCGGTGAGGTCCATGCCCTTGGCCCGCCGCACGAACAGGCTCACCCCCAGTACCTGCTCCAGCTCCATCAAGCGCTTGCTGGCCGCCGACACGGCGATGGCTTCGCGGGCGGCGGCGCGGGTCAGGGTGCCCTCTTCGAACACCGCGACGAACAGTTGAAGGGTGATCAGATCCAGGCGACGCACCAGGCTTTTGTGCAGCATCAGGCGCGCTCGGATGCCAGGCGATTAATCTGCGCCTGTTCCACCACCGGTTGCGGCGCGCCATGCCGCACCGCCGTCAACATCGCACGGCCGACGGTCTCGGTGCTCACCACCCAGCCCGGCTTAACCCGACGCACCAACGAAAGCACTGGCCCGAGCACGGAATAAAAGGATTGATACAGCGGCGTCTTCGAACGCACGCCATGCAGCGGCTGAATGATCCCCGGCCGGAACAGGTACACCGCCTTGAACGGCAGGCGCAGCAAGGCATTCTCGGTCTTGCCCTTGACCCGCGCCCACATCGACTTGCCCGCCTCGGAACTGTCGGTACCGGCGCCGGACACGTAGATAAACGTCATCTGCGGATTAAGCCGCGCCAGGGTGCTGGCCGCGACGAGGGTCAGGTCATAAGTGAGGTGGGTGTACCGGGTTTCATTCATGCCCGTCGAGGAGACACCGAGGCAGAAGAAACACGCGTCAAACCCTTGCAGCAGGTTTTCCAGGGGGTGGAAATCCAGCATGTCGCTGTGCAACACCTGATGCAGCTTGCCGTGTTCCTGGGTCAGGGGCGTGCGGCCGACGGCGACGACTTCCTGTACGTCAGCGGCCAGCAGGCACTCGCGCAGGACGCCCTGGCCGACCATGCCGGTGGCACCGAATAACAGAACTCTCATAAGGGGACCTCAGCGGCAAGCCGCAAGCTTCATGCTCAAGTTGAATGCAGTGCGAGATTCGCACCTTAACAGCTTGTAGCTTAACGCTTGCAGCTTGAGGCTGCCCCGTCAGAAAGCGCTGCGAAAGATCTCCTCAATCTGACGCTGATCGGCGCGCCGTGGGTTGGTCAGCCCGCACGCGTCTTTCAATGCATTGGTGGCCAGCAGCGGAATGTCCTGCAACTTGGCGCCCAGTTCGCGCAGGCCGGCGGGGATTTCAACGTCCTGGGACAGGCTGCGAATGGCGGCGATAGCGGCTTGGGCGCCCTCTTCGTCAGTGGTGCCCTTGGCGTCGACACCCAGCGCACGGCCGACGTCGCTCAAGCGTTTGGCACTGACGCTGGCGTTGAAGCTTTGCACGTGGGGCAGCAGCACCGCGTTGCACACGCCGTGGGGCAGGTCGTACAGACCGCCGAGTTGGTGGGCCATGGCATGCACGAAACCCAGGGAGGCATTGTTGAACGCCATGCCCGCGAGGAACTGGGCATACGCCATGTTTTCCCGCGCGACCTTGTCGCTGCCGTCGCGTACCGCCAGGCGCAGGTTGGCGCTGATCAGTTCGATGGCCTTGATCGCGCAGGCGTCGGTGATCGGGGTGGCCGCCGTGGAGACGTAGGCTTCGATGGCGTGGGTCAGGGCGTCCATGCCGGTGGCGGCGGTGAGGCCCTTGGGCATGCCGACCATCAGGCTCGGGTCGTTGACCGACAGCAGCGGCGTGACGTTGCGGTCGACGATGGCCATTTTTACGTGGCGGGTTTCGTCGGTGATGATGCAGAAACGCGTCATCTCGCTGGCGGTGCCGGCGGTGGTGTTGATCGCCACCAGGGGCATCTGCGGTTTGCTCGATTGGTCGACGCCTTCGTAGTCGCCGATATGCCCACCGTTGGTAGCGCACAGGGCGATGCCCTTGGCGCAGTCATGGGGCGAACCGCCGCCCAGAGACACCACGAAATCGCAGGCGCTCTGCTGCAACAACGCCAGGCCTTTCTCGACGTTTTCCACATTGGGGTTCGGCTTGGCGCCGTCGTAGATGACCGAGTCGATGTCCTGCATCGCCAGCTTCTCGGCGATCATGCTGGCCACGCCCGCCTTGGCCATACCCGCGTCGGTGACGATCAGTGCTTTGCGAAAACCATAGTTACGAATGGCATTCATGGCTTCGTCGAGGCAGTCGGTGCCCATGATGTTGACGGCGGGAATGAAGAAGGTGCTGCTCATGGCGAATCCTCGGATGACGTTTATGCCTACAGCATCAACCTCACCTGCCTGCGGCACCTTGATCAGGATCAACACCCACTCGTGATAAAGTCGCCATCCAGCCGATTTCGAGTAGACCCGCCGCAATGAAGGATTTCCAGGATATTGACGCCCACCTTGAAGACTGGAGCGCCCTGCGCAGCAGCACTGCCTTCAGTGGGATTCTGATCGGCAATGGCGCGAGCCGCACGATTTGGGAAGACTTCGCCTACGACTCGCTGTTCGAAAACGCGCGCACCGTCGAAGAAAAACCCCTCGGTCAATCCGAACTCAGCGTGTTCGACGCCCTGCAAACCCGCAGCTTCGAGCACGCCCTGGGCGCACTGAAAACCACCAGTCGGGTCAACAAGGCCCTGGCGGTCAGCTCGGCGGCGCCGCGTAATCGCTACTACGCGATCAAGGAAGCGCTGATCAATACCATCCACGCCGTGCACATTCCGTGGCGCCTGGTGCAGCCGTCGACGCTGGCGACGATCAACCGCGAACTGGCGAACTACACCAGCGTGTTCACCACCAACTACGACCTGCTCAACTATTGGGCGATCCTGCACACGCCGGGCATCGATGACCTGTTCCGCAGCGCCGATGCCAGCTTCGACCTGCGCAACACCCACACCGATGCCACACGTATCCTCTACCTGCACGGCGGCTTGCACCTGGTGCGCAACCTTGACGGCACCGCACGCAAGTTGCCGAGCACCGACAGCACCTTGCTCAGCAGCTTTGCGATCAACAACACGATCAAGACCCTGGACGATGTGCCGCTGTTCATCAACGAAGGCAAGGTGGAAGAGAAGCTCAAGACCATCCGCAGCTCGGATTACTTGTCGTTCTGTTATGAGCAGTTGCTGACCCATAAGGGCGCGCTGTGCATCTTTGGCCATGACCTGGGGCCGCAGGATAAACACCTGGTGGATGCCATTCGCCAGGCCCGTCCCACGACCCTGGCGATCTCGGTATCGGGCCGCAGCGACGGGTTTATTCGCCAGCAGAAGCGGCGGTATTCGGAGTTGTTTGATGGCAGCGGCGCGCAGTTGAAGTTTTTTGCGGCGCGCACGCATCCGTTGGGTGATCCGGCGCTGTCGGTACCTGTGGAACGCTAAGCAACATGTGGGAGCAAGCCCCCTCCCACATTTAAATCGAGTACATCCTTTAAATAGAGACAAATGATAATGATTCTCGATAGAATTCACGACTTTTCCACGTCGTGCTTCGTCAAGAAGGATCTCCATGTCTCGTCCCAAGCCCGACCCGTTGTCGGCCGATGCCTTTCGCGGGTTCTATGCAGATATTCTGTATTTCCTGCGCAGACGCACGGACAACGCCAGCGACGCGGCGGACATGACCCAGGATGTCTTTACCCAATGGCTGGACTACCGCGACCGGGCCAAGGTCGAGCAGCCACGGGCATTTCTGTTTCAGATGGCACGCAACCTGCTGCGTGATCACTGGCGCAAACAGAAGGTACGGCAGACCGTTCACTCAGATCAGGCCGACATGGACGCCGAACCGGTCACCGACGAGCAAAACGATCCCATGACCGCCGCGCTTCGTATGCAACGCCTGGAACAGCTGAAAGAAGTCCTCGCCGAACTCTCGCCCCGCAGGCGAGAAGCCCTTATGCTGCACCGCTTCGAAGGCCTGAGCCAGGCGCAGATCGCCGAGCGCATGGGTATTTCGACGAGCATGGTGGAAAAGCACATCGCTTTTGCCCTGCTGCATTGCAAGCGACGCCTTCAAAACGACCCCGGCACGGAGCAGCCAGAATGAACCGCCTGAGCGACACCGACGGCCTGGATATCGAAGACAGCGATGCTATCGACGCCCAAGCCGCCAGTTGGTTTGCCCGCAACCGTAACGACGCGGACCGTGCCGACCGCAAGGCCTTTGCCGCCTGGCAGGCCACGCCCGCCCATGCCCGCGCCTATGCCGAATTCGAGCAGCTGTGGGACGACCTGGCCCAGTTGCAGCAACTGAACAAACCCGTGGCACTGCCCAAGCGCAAACCGTCGGTGTGGCGCCCGGCCCTGGCCGTAGCCGCCGCCCTGCTATGCGCCGTATTGGCCACCCCTCTCGGCGCGCCCCGCGAGCTGTATCACAGCCAGGTGGCGACCCATGCCAAAGGCATGCGCACCCTGAACCTGCCCGATGGCAGCACCCTGTATGTGAATGCCAACACCCGCCTGCGTGTGGATTTCAGCGCCCACCAGCGCATCCTGCACCTGGACAAGGGCCAGGTGTATATCGAGGTGGCGGCCGACAAAGAGCGGCCGCTGTTCGTACAGGCGGGCGAAGCGAGTGTGCGGGTGGTCGGCACCGGCTTCGATGTGCGCCGCAGCCAGCAGCAACTGGTGGTCAGCGTCGCCCACGGCCAGGTCGCTTTCGAGCCTTCCCCGAAAAGCCCCGTGGCGCTGCTCGGCGCCCGGCAACGCGCCAGCTACCAATACGCCAAAGGCACCTTGCAGCAGCAGACGCTCACGGCAGAAGAAGTCGCCGACTGGCGCAGCGGGCACTTGTCATTTCGCAACCGCGAACTGGCCAGCCTGATCGACGAACTGAGCCTCTACCGCCCGCAGGCACCGTTGCAGGTGAGTAACGCCGTGGCGCACCTGAAGGTGTCGGGCAACCTGGATGTGAATGACCCCGACGCCCTGCTCAACGCCCTGCCCGCCCTGTTGCCGGTGAAAACGGTGGTTTCGGCCGATGGCATCGTACATATCGAACCGAGCAAATAATCTCCAAAAACCACACTTGAGAATATTTTGCATTCGCAGGTGTGGTTTTTTTTGCCTGCCCCGTCTTCCTCTGGTCTGCATTTGACACGCACACCTTTTTGGCTATTTAGCCGCACCGGGGGATTTCATGTTTCGCGCGCCTTGCCACGCTTCGCACCTGTTTTTTCGACCGACCCTCATCGCCACCTGCCTGGCCTTCAGCCTCAGCGCCCAGGCCGAGTCATTCAAGCTGCAACTGCCGGCCCAATCGCTGGCCACGTCCCTGAGCCAGGTGGCTCAACAGGCAAAAATCCAGCTGCTGTTCGATGAAACCCTGCTCAAGAACGTGCAGGCTCCGGCGCTCAACGGTGACTTCACCCCGGAAGTGGCGATACGCAGCCTGCTGAAAAACGGCGAGTTCACCTTGATCAAGGTCGGCAGCACCTACGTGGTAAGGCCCGAAGAGGCCAAGACCACCCAGAGCGGCGCCGTACAATTGGATACCTTGAGCGTGATCGGCACCGGCACCAAGGTCGACTCCAGCACCGTCGGTCGCTCAACCATGAACCAGGCGGATATTGACCGCTATCAGCCCAACAACATCCCCTCGCTGCTGCAGAACCTGCCTGGTGTATTCATGGGCGGCTCGCCCAAACCCGGTGGCCAGACCATCAACATTCGCGGGATGGGCGAGGCCGAAGATGTGCCGATGTCGGTGGATGGCGCCACCAAAAGTGGCTTTGAGCGCTATCAGCAGGGCACGGTGTTTATCGAGCCGGAGCTGATCAAGAACGTCGAAGTGGAAAAAGGGCCCTACTCGCCCTTCACCGGCAACGGTGGCTTCGGCGGCTCGATCATCATGGAAACCAAGGATGCCCCAGACCTGCTGGAGGACGGCCGCAACGCCGGGGCCATGCTCAAATATGGCTACGCCAGCAACGACCACGAACAGGTCTACAGTTCAGCGGTGTATGGCCGTACCGATGATGGCCGCTTCGATGCACTCGCCTACCTGACCCAGCGCGATGGCGGTGACATGAAGCTGGCCGGCACCCCGCCCGATCCCGAAAACCGCTACCCGATCAACCCCAAGCGCTTGCCCAACAGCGCGCAGAATGTGGACGGCAAACTGTTCAAGTTCAACGCCCACCTCACTGAAGAACACAGCGTGGGCCTGTCTTACTCGCGGTCCAACAGCCAGCGATGGACCCCGTTCTCGGCCAAAAGCTATCCGACCCCGCCGCTGCAATCCGCGATTGACCGCTATGGTTACGAAGGCGCCTTGAAACGCTTCCTCGCCAACCGTGAAACCATCGACACCACCTATTCGGGCAAGTACCTCTACCAGCCGCTGGACAACCCGCTGATCGACATGAAGCTCAGCTATTCGGTGTCCCATACCGACCAGACCGATGAGCGCGAGGCCGACGCGTCGTTCTCCCTGGCCACGGGTGGGCGCAAGATGGACACGGCCTACGGTGACAAGATTCTGGAACTGCGCAACATCAGCCTGTTCAGCACCGGCCCGCTGGAACACGCCGTGACCACCGGCGTGCAGGTACGCAAGCACAAGCGTGAAACCGAAAGCTGGATGCCCGGCGCGACCTATAACACTGCCAAGTACAACTACGGGCACTTCCAGCCGTACTTCATGCCCCACGGCAAAGTCGATACCAATGCGTTCTACCTGCAGGACGCGGTGACCCTCGGCGACGTGACTATCACGCCGTCCCTGCGCTATGACCACGTACGTAACCGGGGCGAAGCCAACGATGCGCCGTACTACAGCAACCCGGACCCGAGCATCGGCCATGACTACAGCGACCGCACCTATACCGGTTGGTCACCGCGCCTGGCCGCCTACTGGAACATCACGCCGGACGTGGCGATGTTTGCCAGCTGGAACAAGACCTGGCGCGCCCCGGTGATCGACGAGCAGTACGAAGTCCAGGGCGTCGGCAGCCGCACCTCCACCAGCCTCAACCTCGACCCGGAGCGCATCACCGCCATCACCGCGGGCAACGTCACCAACTTCTCCAACCTCATCGGCCGTGGCGATAACCTGCAACTGCGTACGACGCTATTCCACAACCGTATCGAGGACGAGATTTTCAAGGCGACGGGCATCGGCTGTGACCGTCAGAACACCGTAGTGGGGAGCATCGACAGCGTCTGCACAAGCGCCGACATGGCCGCCAAGACCAACTACCGCAACGTCGGCGGCATGACCATCAAGGGCTTCGAGCTTGAGGCTTACTACGACTCGACCTACCTGTTCGGCTCGGTGTCCTACTCCTACGCCACAGGCAAACGCGATAACCCCTACACCAACCCGTGGGCCACCGACATCCACGTCTGGGCCCGGGACATTCCACCGGCCAAATGGGTGGTGGTGATGGGCAACAAAATCCCAAGCTGGGACGCACAGTTCGGATGGCAAGCGCAGTTCGTGCGCAAGACTGACCGCCTGCCCAGCGATAGATACTCAGGCGGCTTGAACAGCTCGGTGGGCGACACGTTCTACGACCAATACGCCAACGAGTCCTACGCCAGCATGGGCCTGTTCGCCAACTGGAAACCGCAGCAGGCCGGTCTTAAAGGCACCGAGGTCAACTTCACTGTCGACAACCTGCTCAACAACAACTACCGGCCCGCCCTCAGCGGGGACCGTGCCTACAGCCAAGGGCGCAACGCCAAGATCAGCGTCACGCGCTTCTTCTGAAAAACTGTACGGATAAATCCGCACCCAGCTGTAGGCCCGCAATCGGCGGGGGGTGTGGCTAGATGGGCTTCCCTTGAAGCCCTCTGGATTTCGGATCCCTCCCATGAGCTCGCGCGAAAACACCGGCATGGCCCTCGGCCTGCTGGGCGTCATCATCTTCAGCCTGACCCTGCCCTTCACCCGCATCGTGGTGCAGGAAATCCACCCGTTGCTCAACGGCCTGGGCCGTGCGTTGTTCGCGGCGGTGCCGGCGGCAGCGCTGTTGCTGTGGCGCCGTGAGCGCTGGCCGACCTGGCGCCAGGTGCGGGGTTTGTGCCTGGTGATCGCCGGGGTCATCCTCGGTTTCCCGGTGCTGTCGGCGTGGGCCATGCAAACCTTGCCGGCGTCCCATGGGGCGCTGGTCAACGGCCTGCAACCGCTGTGCGTGGCGCTGTATGCGGCGTGGCTGTCCCATGAGCGGCCGTCGAAAGCCTTCTGGGCCTGCGCGGCGTTGGGCAGTGCGCTGGTGTTGAGTTATGCGTTGATCACCGGCGCCGGCAGTATCCAGGCCGGCGATTTATTGATGCTCGGCGCGATAGCCGTCGGTGGCCTGGGCTATGCCGAAGGCGGCCGGTTGGCCAAGGAAATGGGCGGCTGGCAGGTGATCTGCTGGGCGCTGGTGCTGTCCACGCCGGTGTTGATCGGCCCGGTGTGGTACCTGGCGGCGCAGCACCAAGGCGCGATTTCCATGCGCACCTGGTGGGCGTTCGGCTATGTGTCGCTGTTCTCGCAGTTCCTGGGGTTCTTTGCCTGGTACGCCGGGTTGGCCATGGGCGGCATTGCGCGGGTCAGCCAGATTCAGCTGTTGCAGATCTTCTTCACCATCGCGTTTTCGGCGCTGTTCTTTGGTGAACATATCGAGCCGATTACCTGGGTGTTTGCCTGTGGGGTGATCGTGACGGTGATGCTCGGGCGCAAGACGGCGGTGCAGGCTGCGCCGATCGCTAAACCTGCCGCGTCGGCGTAGATACCGTCTTGAACCTCACCGGACAAGAGCAAAATTCGGGTCATAAGGCTGGCCCGACTTGAGCACGGCGTAAACAAAATGCAGCAGCTTGCGCATCGCAGCACAAATGATCTGCTTGGGGG